>JAGTQO010000042.1:706-12020 GCA_018396565.1 Candidatus Bathyarchaeota archaeon | reverse complement strand
CGCCTCCTCCTCAGCATTCATGTCGTCTTGCAACATCTTCTGAACACTTCCCCCAGTCACTATTGGACTAGGCTTAGTGGTTGGCTCACCTCCGAGATAGTCGAGTCTCTCAGCAAACCTCTCAGCATGCTTCATCTCTTGTATGGCTACTTCCCTGAAGATATCTTCAACCTCAGCGCTCTCTATTCCTTTCGCCATGACATGGTGCCACATATACTGGATCGAAACGGCCAGTTCACGTGAAATCGATTGGTTCAATATGTCGAGCAACTCCTCCTTACCCAACAGGTTTCACCCTTAAAACATATTCATGATTGATACATATTTTCAGCGAATATTTAAGGTGTTGCATTTAGAAATAGATCTGTGTTTACATTTTATTTATGGGAAGTCGGTCTTTGCGATGGATAAAGTTTCGTCTATATAATTCACATGGTACATTCTCTTTATTCTCATGCGCTTTTGGAATCCGCTCTCAATCTCCTCCTCCCAAATATCTATTTGCCCGTCGAATATGTCCAGGAGAGCCTCCAACTCTTCCTTGGGATGCATTTTAGAGTTTATTGTTGCGATGGTTGTCATGGATCTCGATTTCATTCTTGAAACATAGTCTAGGAGCCATTTCCTAGTTGCGGCAGGTCCATGTTGCAGGAGTACGTCTGAGAGTAAGTCTATACACGATATTCTTCCGTCAGCCTCACCCATATCTACCAGGGCCCTTGCAACCGTTATATTCAACTCCGTAAGATTTTCTAGCCCTCTCACACTGTAAATGTTTGGTTGCTTTGCCTCCACCTCAACCTGGGGGTTACATATTACATGGTATAGTTTTTTTGAATGTTTATTTGCAAGTTCAATGTCGAGCCTCTTTGTGACATATAATGCGGAGTTGCCAGCCTCCAGCCCAGTCTCTAAGAATCTATGTAGTAGAAGGTCAACCTCATCGCATGAGGGTGAGGTTAAGGCCACTACATAATTGGGGCGTAGGCCACCACCCAGCAGTCTGTCTAGGCCTCTATGACCTGTCGAGACGTATCTCGGTTCAGCCTCAACCTTGACTTTGAGGCTTGGAACCGTCGCCGGCGCCTCCGGCCTTTTAGCCTCAGTGACCACAACCCCTATCTCAGGCTTAGCCACTTCTTTCTCAAACAACCTGTAATGGGTTCGGCGCCGCCGCACAATATTGATTCCTAAGATGAGTATCACAGCTGATGTGGTAGCAGCTGCAACAGTAATATAGACCACATTCAGATGGGTTGATTTCACCTCAACCTCCAGATCAACAGAATCTTCAACAGTGTATCCTTCATCTTCAAAGGTTGCCCTCAATCTGATACGACCCTCCTTATCAGGTTTCCACCTCAATTCGAAGGTTCCATCAGAATCTGTCTCCACCTTTGATATTGGCGTCCAAGCCGAACCCTCAAGTGAATATTCGATCTTCACAGTCTTCCCTTTGAGGGGTGATCCATCTATCTTCAATTCGCCGAATATTGAGAGATATGTCCCAACCTGGATCTTATGTGGCTCCGCATTCAACTTCAATGTGACTTCGCCTTTTGGTTGGGCTGGACTCACGGTTGGACTTGTATAGACTATTTCGAGTCTTGGGGAGTTGAACCTTCCAGGCTGGTCGCTCGAGTAGAAGACTGCGCTTGCAGCATGTTCAAACCCTTCAGGGTAATCCGGCTTCAGGACCAAGGTCAACTTTCTATCTCGGAGGGCTTCCTCAACCTCTGAACTCACATCGAATACATACCATGCTATGTTTGATAATTGTTTGGTGTCAGCTGCTCTCCGACTTACTGAAGTTATTCTGGCTTGTGTCCAGTAAAGCTCCTTCTCGCTCCAAGCTGTATCTGAGCTTCTATAGGCTCCTACCCTGAGGGTTCCATGAACATCGAAAGCATAGACATGCAATTCAGCAGACTCAATTTTACTATCTACTGGGATGCTTGTCAGATCGAATAGTAGAAAGCTCCACCTCTGTCTACTATGTGGTTTGAAATAGTAATACTCAACGTAGAGGTTTGAGCCTGAGAAATCCACTAAGGGCTGCATTGAATCTATATAGCCGTCTTGGATGGGCTTCAGAATAACTGCATGGGACTCTGAGCTCATAAAGGATGAGGCGAATGTCAAGATAAGGATCAATGTTGCCGGCGGGGCCTTAAGATATGCTGTTGACGCCATCTCGACACTCACTCTATGTTTTTGTTAAACCTTTCATTCTTGAATGTTCGATCTTGATACATCTATCCATGATGACGACCATTCCAGCCTCCTCAGCCATTCTAGCAGCCTCCTCATTGATGATGCCAAGCTGCATCCAGATAACATCAGGCCTCCCCAACTTCTTCCTCAGACTGATCACTTGCTCAACTATTTGGGGGGTTTCCTCAGCCGGCCTAAATATGTTGACTATGTCTATTCTCTTGGCCACTTCCTCAGGCATATCCACGAGGGTCTTGTAACATTTCTTTCCAAGAAGCTCGTCGGTGAAAGGGTTTATTGGAATAACTTCGTAGCCTTGAGACATTAAATATTCAGCCACTATACGGCTGTCTTTTGATGGATCCCTTGAAACCCCTACAACAGCAACAGTCCTGCATCTTGAGAGAACATCCTTAATGTCTCCTAAGCTCTTAGCCATCTGAACATCCAGCCAAGTAAAAGTTTGGTAGACTGTTTGACTAAGATTTAGTTCGGATAGTTAAAGATAACTGGCTGAAACCCTGAGGCACCGTCAAGATGGGTCTCTGGTGGTTTAGAGCATTAGAATCTCAGGATTACAACATTTGAAACCAATATGCTTTTAGTTTGTTTAACTCTGAATTTTGTGAATTATGCTGATTACGAAGCGATTGTTTGCACCTTAAATTGCCCAACATAAACTAGGTATATTCTTCTCTTCACAATGTATTTATCTTTAGACCTTTTTAATCTTAGGTTATGTATAGTGCAACTGTTCTTCAACATTACCGTAATCCCAAGAATGTAGGTAAGATAGATGACGCCGACGGCGTCGGGGTCTACATGAGTGACTTCTGTGGAGATATAACCAAGTTTTGGATAAAGGTTTCAGAAGGTAGGATACTGGATGTGAAGTATAGGACTCAAGGATGCGCAGCCTCAATAGCCTGCGGAAGCATTTTGACCGAACTTGTCAAAGGCAAGACTGTGGATGAGGCTCTGAAGATTACGAAGGATGATATAATCTCAGCTCTGGGTGGCCTGCCTGAGACGAAGGTTCACTGCTCAGTCCTAGCAGATGACGCCTTGAAGGACGCTATTAGAGACTACCTATCAAGAAATAATATGCATGTTCCTGAGGAGCTTATTGAGAAGCATGAGAGAATCAAGCCTCTAATAGAGAAGATGGAGCAGATGGGTTACGTTCTGATTTAACTATTAAAAAAATAATGATGGTTAACCCAAGATCAATACATAGATTATGTTGCAATTAGAAACGATGAAAAGAATACTTTGCCTCTATATCCGAGGTTATACCTAATTTGGATATCATTTAATCTCCCATCCAGATTCGAACGTTAACCACACATATTCGGTTTGAAAGTGATCGGTATGGTCTCAGCGAGTTCAGAACATTTCGACCTTGAACAGGTAGATATTGCAGCTACCATCGCCAGTCTGATGAATATTCCATATCCAACTGAAGGGAGGCCTATCGGTGAGATTTTAACGTATGGCTGGGGATGTGGAAGGATCCTGCTGCTTATCGTAGACTCTCTGGGATACGCAGAATATCTTGGGTCTAGAAGGTTTTTCAGTAATATTTGGAAGATGAGTTGCAATGGAAGATTATACAGGTGTAAGGCAAATGCCGAAAGGACGACACCCTGCATAGCGTCTATCCTGTGCGGTAGGAAGCCTGAGAGACACGGTATCTATAGGACAGGAGATGTTTACAGGAGGCGCGGTTTAAAGTCGATAGTGGAGGCGGCGTCTAGGAGAGGAATCAAGTCGGCTGTCGTCATGGAGGAGAAGGGGGCCCTAACCTTTGTAGGCCGAATCGACATAGTCAAACCAATACCTGACAGAAAGAATATTGTAGAGTTCGACGAGGAGGTTAAGTCGGCCACGGCAGAAGCTTTGAGGGAGGGCAGCTTTCTAACTGTTGCGCATCTTAGGGTTCTGGATAAGCAAGGGTATACGCCATACTCCGTCAGATCCGTCGACGCAAATATTTCAGAGATTGCTGGAGCATGTGGTGAAGAAAGTCTGATAATGCTTTGCGGTGACCATCCGCCGCACGGTTCAAAGGAATCCTCAGTGCCTTTGATAGTGTTCAGGTTATGATTATGTATATTCAGGTTGATTCTGATGAAGATGATAGTCTGTGTCGATTTAGGTGGAACAAACCTCAGGGTGGCGTTGGGAAGCAGTGAAGGCAGAATACTTAGCCGTCTGATGGAGAGAATTGACAAGTCATCAGGTTCCAGAGGAATAATCCATCAGATACTACGCATGATACATTCACTGGAGAAGAACCCAGAAAGAATAGCAAGCATCAACGTGGCAACTGCAGGCCCACTCAACCTGAAAGACGGCTCAATAGTAAACTCGCCCCACTTCAAATTCAAACATATCCCCATAGTTAAGCCTCTGGAGGATACTCTTGGGGTACCGGTCTATTTCGCCAACGACTGTGTCGCCGGCGCCATTGGAGAGAAAGAGTTTGGCGCCGGCAGGAGATACTCAAACATAGTCTATGTGACTTTGAGTTCTGGAATAGGCGCCGGAGTATTTGTAGACAACCATCTATTGATAGGTAAAGATGGTAACGCCCACGAGGTCGGCCATATGACAATAGACCATTCTGGAAGGTTGACCTGTGGATGCGGAGGGAAAGGCCACTGGGAAGCCTACTGTGGAGGAGACGCTGCAGCGAACTTCATTAAACTTCAGTTAGAATCGAAGTCGCGCAGAGATGTTGAAGCCAGCCAATTATATAGGATTTCAGGAGGCAACCTGAATCTGCTCTCGTCAAGAGACCTCTTTGAGTCAGCCAAGAAGGGTGATCGGTTAGCACTGGAGATCGTTAGAAGTATGGGTAGACTCAACGCAATAGGCTTCGCGAACATAGTCAACGCTTACGATCCTGAACTGATCACTGTTGGAGGTGCAATAGCGGTATCCAATCCGACTCTCGTACTTGGACCGGTAAAACGCCTCATCCGCCAATACAGCATTAATAGGGTTCCGAGAATCGTGTTGACGAGACTTGGAGAGGATCCGGTGCTATACGGATCCCTGAGACTCCCATACTACTTGGATCGATGAGGATTCATAAGATTCATGATCTTGTTTTTCAGCCTCAAGTTGAATGGATTTTTCAGTTTAGATGCCATCTAATGTTTTAGCATGGATGCAATAAAACGTTTCGACGTTGATAATGCCATGGGTGAAGCTAGGAGGATAGCGACGGAGCCTAGTAGAAACCATCCATGATAGAAGGACCCAGTTAAGTCCAGGACAAGTCCGAATATGAATGGGCCCAAGACTCCCCCTAAAGACATCATTGAGCTCAGAAGACCGGACGCTGTCCCGAGAATATTCATCGGCAGCCACTCCGACAAGATCGATGGAATGATCCACCACATTGTTGATGATAATAAGACGAAAGCGAACATGAGTATGGTCTGATATATCTCTCTAGGCTCCATAATAGAGATTAATATGCATCCTGAACCGGCTGCGAAAATTGGTATGAGAACCATCGGGCTTCTTCTCTTTATTACTCTGTCTGCGATGTAGCCGCTCAGCGGTGTTCCAAAACTTCCAAGAAGAAGCATGAGTGAAGATACTGCGCCTGCATGGGCCTCAGACAGATTAACAATTTTGACGAGGTATGTTGGAACCCATGTTAAGGTTCCTATGAAGATGACGCCTCCGCCTAAACCAGCAAGACATAGCAACCATACACGTAGACTCTTCAAGACTGCGCCATAATCAAGTCTAGATCCACGGTCTAAGTTCGGAGGCTCCTTCAGGTCTTTCCTTCAGAAAGAGCATTGTAAGGATAGCGGCTGCTAGGCTTGGTATACCGAAAATCCAGAATGTCCACATCCAACCGCCGAATGTTGAGGCGACGATCACTGAGAGGGCGGTGGCTATCACCGTTCCAACGGATACTGAGAGTTGGAATATGCTGAGGGCTATAGCCCTATCCTTTGGTTGAAACCACCTCATAACAGTGGCTGAGCCTGGAGCACATATGCAGCCGGCAGCCAAACCGTTCGCAAACCTATATACAAGGCAGTCTAAGAATGACTTAGCGAAACCGATGAGTATGCATGTTATGCCTGTCACAGTGAGGGAGACCGTATAGATGCGTCTCACACCGATCTTATCGGAGACAAGTCCTGAAGGAAGCTGCATCATCACATAACCTATCCAGAAACCTGACATCAACATTCCAGATTCAGAATAGGTCAGGTTCAAAGCCACCCTCATCATCGGTATCAGAGGCGGATAGATCATCCTGACCATGTAAGATATTCCAAAAGCAAGAAATGCCAGACCCAATATTACCCATCGATAACTGTCACTTGACAATGGTCAGCATCCTGTCGGCATTCAAAAGGTTACTCTACATGACTGCAATTTATTATTTCCTACAGGGCCTGTTTACTGCTTCAATCAATATGTACATTATTTAACATTGAGTCTAGGTCGGTTTGAAGTGATCATGTCGGATATGCACCGCAGGTCCTGCAATGTCTTGAATATGCCGGGACGCCTGCACCGCAATAGAGACATCGCTTTTCGTTTCCACGAGGTTCAGGAATATAGCCGACTTCTTGCATATAAATCTTATAGTAATATAGATGTTCTCTACTTATGAGTTTTATAGGGGAACTGTTTAACTCGTCGTCTGCTACTTGGTTCTCAATAATTTCTTTGAGCTTGGTGAAGCCTGAACCTGCCTCTATAGGTGTCTTTCTACGCCAAACTATCTCCTTAGGCAACTGTTGTTTGAAAGATTCTCTGAGAATCCATTTTCCCCATGTAATTCCATCTAATTCTTTAACTTTCAGCTTCGGATCTATGTTTATGGCAAACTCTATGAATTCTGGGTCTAAGAAAGGCTGCTTCACCTTGAGACTTAAATAATTCCCCAGCATATTTGAATTGAACCTCATAGATTTTACGATCTTTGGTGTATACTCCTCCAGGTTCATGTTGTGCATGTAATCGTATCCCGCGAATAGTTCGTCGCAGCCGTCGCCTGTCATAATTTCTTTACATTCATGTTCACTTGAGAGTTTGAGGCCGAAGTATGTGGCGAGGTCGTTCGGTATGGCTGGGTCAAATGTTTTTAAAACTCCTATAACTTCAGGGATTGCTTGGATAGCTTCATCTACAGTTACCTTTTTAATGTATAATTTCATGTCGAGGGATTCTGCGACTAACTTGGCGAACTTAACGTCTGTTCCATAATCTTCCAGAGTTACAGTGAATGCTGCAGGTTTTTTGGGAGCTGTTACTGCGATTATGCTTGAGTCTAAACCTCCAGATAGCAGTAAGCCTTCACCAAGATTTCTGTTAACTGCTTCAGCCACCATCTTAACCAGTTCATATTGTTGCATTATCTTCACTTTTCATATATTGATCAGTATGCGTATATTTTTCCGTAGGGCCTATGTGTGTAAGGTATCAATTTAACAAATTCCCCATTTATAACATCATCTAAGTGAAGGTTGAGGTCACGGCAATATTCCTCCAAGTATCCCTCCAAAATTTTGAGGTCCATACCTTGCAACTCAACCATTTTTACCTCCTTCCCAAGCTGGTGTTCTTCCAGTCTTCCTCGAATATACATGGCTCCACCATGCATTCCTGTTCCAACATAGTCTGCTGTTATCTCTGAATTCCTATCGTTCAGCCCTAGTACGATTATGAGGCCCCCTGCCATATACTCCCCCAAAAAATTCTGTGCACATCCACCTACGATGATGATTGGATAAGAGTCCTTGTAAGACTTCATATGTATACCTGTGCGGTAGCCAACATGGCCTCTAATAAAGATCTTTCCACCACGCATTGAGTAGCCAGTTATGTCTCTTACGTCTCCGTGAATTATGATTTTGCCTGAATTCATTGTGTTTCCAACACCATCTTGACCGTTACCGAGTACCGTTACTGTTGGGCCGTCCATGAAGGCAGCTAAATCGTTTCCTGGGACTCCTAAAATCTTAATGTGTATATCACCCCTCAATCCTGCGCCGATATATCTTTGTCCATTGATGTTCTCTAGAATTATTTCTTTTTCTCCTGCAAGTGTTGCTTGACGAATTTTCTCATTTAAAACCCTATAATGGATTCCACTCGCATCTATTTTCATACCTCTAGTCCCGGTCCAGACACCAAGTGTTTTCTATATTCTTTCGGTAAAGATATTAACCCGAAATCTTCCTTGAGGATATGTTCTTTGAAGCTTGACACGTCAATCTTCTCTATGATGAGGTTTCGATAGATTCCGCCCCTATCAATGTTGCTGATAAATATAGCTCCGACTATAATTTTTCCCTTCAGAACAATTCTTTTGTAAACCTGTTTTTCGTCATTATAATGTTCTATTATTTCATATTCGTCTCCCTCAGGATCTGTTAATCCCATAGATATAGTTGGTATGTTACATAATTCGATTGAGTTCATAACGATGCTGCCTGTATATTCTTTTGGTATTCCGGCCATGTTGTAGCCAGCTACGTTGCCCTGTCTATAGGCGTTCGGCCATATAGCTATGGGGCGTGTTGCTCCTCCTATGAGATCAACACATTCAGATACGTCTCCAGCAGCGTATATGTCTGGAATGTTTGTTTGCATGTGATTGTCCACTAAGATGCCTCTGTTTACCTTAATGTCTGTATTCTTGATGAGATCTATATTCGGTGTCACACCGATAGCGAGTATGACCATGCCACAATTTATTTTCTTACCATCCTTCAAGATCACAGCGGAGACCCTGTCTCTACCCTTAATCTCAGAAACAGTATTCCCAGTGATGACTTCGCAGCCGATCTTTCTCAGACTTCGCTCTATGATGCTGGAGGCTTTTTTGTCGAAAGTTACACTCAATATTCTGTCGGCTAATTCAACTATGCTAACTTTTATTTTTAGCATCGTCAACGCCTCGGCTGTTTTAAGCCCTATCAATCCACCTCCAACCACTACCGCCTCACCTACTCTATATTGGTGAATATATTCTCTGACCCTCTTCAAATCATCAAGCTTTGTAAATGTGAAGACCCCATGAAGGTCTCTACCACGAATATTTGGAGATATCGGGGTTCCACCTGTCGATATTAACAATTTATCAAAGTGTATTTCATCTCCGTCTTTGAGGGTGACGTATTTTTCCTTTGTATTCAAGGATGTTACCTTTATTCCTAGGATGGTCTCTACCTTATTCTTATAATAGAAATTCTTGTCTCGATAAAAGATCGAATCTTCCGAAATCTTTCCTGCAAGGGCGTATGTTATGAGTGGTCTCGAATAGGCTGAGTAGGGTTCATCTGATATGACTGTTATCTCACCATCGCCATCATGCTTTCGTATAGCCTCCACAGCAGCTATGGCAGCTACTGAGTTTCCAACGATTACATATTTAACCAATCCAGTTTCACCTGAATTCCAGGGCTTCGTTTGGACAGTTTGCCACACATACCGGAGTTCCCTCTCCATAGCATAGGTCACATTTTGAGGCAACCTCTCCCCCCTCTTTTCTTCTCATTATGACCCCGAAAGGGCATACCATGATGCACATCCAACAGCCGACGCACTTAATGTCGTTGCAGAGGACGGCTCCAGTATCAGGATCCCTATACATAGCTCCGGTTATGCAGGCTTCTACACATGGCGGGTCTTCGCAGTGGCGGCATTGGAGGGCGAATGAAAGGTAACCCTTCTCTTCAACCAGTATTCGGGGGATAGGTTTTGGATACTCGCCTTTGTAGGCCTTGATTATCTTCTTAGACTTTGAATGTTGGACTAAACAGTAGACTTCACAGAGTCTACATCCGATGCACATATCCTCTTTGATATAGATCCGTTTCATCTTACCACGCCTCACCAGCCGGTTTTATCCCGAGGATCTTCAAATCGACATCTGTAAGCCCCACACCCCTCAACTGTTCTCTATTTCCACGGAGGCTTTCAATTGCGTTGATACCCATTCCGCCGAGCATCTCCTTGATCTCCAAGGACCATGCTCTGAGTAGATTCAAAAGTCTCCTCGCGCCAATTTCAGGATTCAACCTCTTGGTCAGGTAGGGATCTTGCGTTGCGATGCCCCAATTGCATTTTCCAGTATAGCATTTTTGGCATAGGTGGCAGCCCATCGCTACTAGGGCTGCGGTTGCAATGTATACCGCGTCTGCACCTAGCGCAATTGCCTTCACAACGTCTGCACTGGACCTTATGCCGCCGCCGACTATGATGGATGCGTCATGTCTGATCCCCTCTTCCCGGAGGCGACTGTCCACTACAGCTGTAGCCAGCTCTATCGGTATCCCAACATTATCCCTGATGACCGTGGGGGCTGCTCCGGTTCCTCCCCGGATACCGTCAATAGCTACGAAGTCCGCTCCCGCCCTGACTATGCCGCTTGCAATCGGGGCAACATTGTGAACAGCAGCTATCTTCACCCCCACTGGCTTCTCATATCCGGTGGCTTCCTTCAATGCGTAGATCAGTTGCCGTAGGTCCTCTATCGAGTAGATGTCGTGGTGTGGGGCTGGGGACAGGGCATCCGTCCCCTCGGGGATCATTCTAGTCTTACTTATCTCCTCACTCACTTTCTCGCCTGGTAAGTGGCCTCCGATTCCTGGCTTTGCTCCTTGACCTATCTTTATCTCTACTGCGGCGGCTATCTCCAAATATTCTGGATGTACACCGAACCTTCCTGAGGCGACTTGGACTATTGTATGGTCACCGTACTTGTATAGGTCTGGGTGCAATCCTCCTTCTCCAGTATTGTAGAAGGTTCCAAACTCTTTCGACGCCCTGGCTATGGAGAGGTGAGCATTGTAACTTATGGAGCCGAAGGACATCGCTGAGAAGAGGATTGGAGTATTCAACTCCAGTTGAGGTGGGATCTCAGTTTTCAGTTTTGGCGGGTCATCCATAGCTTCTATTTCCAGCCTCTCAGGCTTTTTTCCTATGAATGTTCTCAACTCCATAGGTTCCCTAAGTGGATCTATGGATGGATTGGTTACCTGCGATGCGTTGAGTATTATATGGCTGAAATAGTCGGGATATGGTCTGTCGCAACCCATTCCAGTCAAAA
>JAGTQO010000042.1:0-684 GCA_018396565.1 Candidatus Bathyarchaeota archaeon | reverse complement strand
CTTGTAAATATCCTTGATCACTCTTTGGGTCCAGTGGGAATTATCTTTGAAATGTAAGGGATTGCGTATGATGTTGAGGGCATGGGTTGGACATAGGGTCACACATCTGTGGCAACCTACACATCTAGAATTCTCAGCGTAAACCTTGTCGTCTTCAGGATCGTATGTATGCACATCGTTTGAACACTGTCTACAACAGACTTGGCAAGATACACATTTATCATAATCTCTCTCGACGATGAATTCCGGCTGTATATATGTGACTGTCATTTAATCTATCAACCTTCCAATCACTGGTTCACCGGCCTTCGGAGCCCAGATCCTATCTGGTGAGTTACATACTTCTCTAATGCCGCATTCCTCACTCGATATGTATAGCGTGTAACCTCTTCTTCCAGCTACAAGTGGCCTCAACTTGAGACGGTCACTCAAACCAACCATTCCCTTACTATGCCCCACTATAATTGAGAATGGACCGTTGACAAGAGCACTGCTGTAAGTGATACGTAGGGCCTTTATCAACTCATATTCATCGCCTTCAAGTCTATCCACTTCATCCCAGAAAGGAGCAGCCAAGATCTTTGCAATAATCGCATAGTCTAGCCTATGCTTTCTTCCCAACAGATCGAATAGGTAGGCCATAACCTCCGTGTCGGTGGATAGGGTGCAGTGATAGCCGTGGTT
>JAGTQO010000039.1:3782-12358 GCA_018396565.1 Candidatus Bathyarchaeota archaeon | reverse complement strand
TGTCCCAGTCAATACTCTTTTGTGGACCTTCAAACTTCCATGGAATGGACATAGTTTGTCGCCGCATGTCTTTGGGGGTGGCTTAAACCTCAATCCTATGTTGCGTGTCACCATCTCTTAACCCTCATCTTAACCCTATCTTCAGGTCTTGCCTGAATGACCTTACCGTCGACGTCGACGATCTCACCATTTGGCAAATAGAATCTTATCTGGACTATGTTCTTAGGAATCTTCAGGTAGTTGCCTCCACTTCTAATGGTCAATGTGTTCCTGGTCTCATCTACCACCATACCCTTCAAACCAACTATCTGCCTGTTTGTACTCTTCACTATTTTAGCCTCCAAACCTATCAATTCGTGTCTTACAAGGTTGAACGGATTTACCTCAGTCACTTCCTCTCAACCTTCCTCTGTTGAGACTCTAAGGTTAGGATTCTGGCGATCGTTCTCCTCAACTCCCTTATTCTTCCAGGATTCTCAACACTCCCACCTGAGGCTACTGTTGTTCTCAGACGTGTGAGTTCAGCCCTCAACTCTATGAGCCTCCTTCTCCTCTCCTCCGGAAGCATCTCTTTCAACTCACGCCTTCTCAGTATCGGCAACTTCACCCTCCTCCTTCATCTCCTCCTCAACCTCCGTCGCCTCTCCCTCAACCTCACCTTGAGCCTCCTCAACCTTCTCCTCTGCTGCATGCTCCTTGATCGATGGTCTGTCGATGAATTCATAATCAGGAGGAACTATCGACACCTTCACACCGTAGAGTCCAGGTTTGAGTTGGCTGTATGCTGTCGCTGTCAAAACCTGCCTTCTAACCTGGTCTCCAACCTTGACAAGGTAGCCTTGACGGTACTTCTCGGTCCTAGCCCTCTGCGTTGTCAACTTGCCGCTTATCGCTATCTCAACACCTAGGGCACCGGCGTCCATTATTCTACTCATGGCCCAGTAGGCTGCCCTCCTGAAGTGTACACCCCTCTCCAAGGCCATAGCAACCTGGGCAGCCATTATCTTAGGGTCTAGCTCAGGCAACTCTATCGGCGCTATTGAGATCTGGGGGTTCTCCAGACCAAACCTCTCCTCAAGTATCTTGGTGAGGTCTCTCACACTCTGCCCCCTCCTACCTATTACAAGTCCAGGCTTGGCTGCGAAGATCACTATTCTGGTGCCCATAGGGGTCTTGGTGAGCTCCATCCTACTGTATCCCGCCCTCTTCAACTCGTTCTTGAGAAACTCATCTATCTCAGCCTTCTTCGAATAGTCTTTGATGAAATATTTGTATACTGACATTCGGCAACTCACCTGAACCTACATTTCGTCGAGGCTCCTCAGGCTTCTAGTCTCATCGAGACTCAACTCTCCATATTTACTCTGATATGTCAATATTCTGCTTCCCTGAATACATACCGGTCTAGCAACATATCTTCATCTAATATTTAAACTTCCCATGGAGGTCTGATATCTGGATGGTTCTATATCCTCACCGCATCCTTTCATGGGTTCGCCTCCCCATCCAGGAGAATCGACATACAGTAATTGAATCATCCACTGGTGCAGGTTCGTAGGCCATCCATTCTCGTCAACATGCCTACACACCCTATCCGCTGGGACAGTTTAATCTCTATAGAATGGTGTCTTCTCGATGTTTATTCACAGCGGATTGTGGCCTGATTCAGAGTTTGAGCGTACGCTGAATCAGTCTGTCTCGTATCCTACGAGCTCAACATGTGTTAGGGTGTTGAAGCTCGGCGACGCCCTTCCGAAGGCTCTTGGAATATACTTCTTAATCTTCATTCCCCTATGGGATGCGGCGTGGATTATCTTTATCTTCTCAGTGTCTAGACCCTTATACTCAGCGTTCGCCTCAAGCTCCTCAAGCAGCTTCCTGAATCTTTCTGCGGCCTTCACCGGGTAGCGTCCTGCATGGAATCCGATTCCGCCCCTATGTGGAACCTCCTTATTGTAGCGCCTGTAAGGTATGGGCCTCTTCTTCGCTGCAACATCCTCAAGGAGCTTCTTGGCTTCTTGAAGCCTCATCCCCTTGATGGCCTTACATAATTCGACGGAGGCTTTCGGCGAGATCCTCAGCTCCCTACCTGAACATTTAACGGTCCTGTCTGGATCGAGCTCTTTGATCGAGTATCCCCACGTAGGCACCGCATATTCACCTGGCCTCCGAAAGTTAAACTTACCAGTCTAAAAAGTCTTATGCAACATGTTCCGGTAATGATGGTTACTTGTTTGAGTGATGGTTCTCTTGGATTCGTATGAGTCTGACTTGAAGAGGTTGGAGGCTGAGGTTAGGGGGACGACCTTGAGGGTTTACTGGGAGTTTTTCAAAGGTGGAGGTTACGGTGTCAGGGAGATTCAGAGGAGGCTCAGACTCTCAAGCCCCAGCGTGGCCCTTTACCATCTGGAGAAGTTGAGGAGGCTTGGGCTACTCGATAAGGACAACTATGGACAGTATGTTTTGGCTGATGGGGTTAAGATTGGAGTTATGAGGAGCTTCATCAAGTTCGGTAGACTGGTCTTTCCAAGATATCTCTTCTACGCCATATTCTTCTGGGCTGCCTTATCGACATATATCGCCGAATCTATCTTATGGGGTCTGAGCCTAGACGCCACCCTCACAGTAGTTACTTTATGCGCTGCGTCGGCATCAACCTACGAGGCGGTTAGGGCTTGGAGGGATAGGCTCATCTGAAGGGGAATGGTTAAGTTGAGCTTGAGAGGTGTTATTTACGGTTGGGTTTGAGAGGCTACGTCTTAAAGGTTATTCTTGCGACTTTATGTGGGCTGATTCTTGTAACGTCTATTCTGGGTTTCCAGACTATGAGGGGGCAGCCAACATTCCTTACTGTTACGTCCCCTGGAGAGAAGGTTTCTCCGGAGAAATTTGAGTATAGAGTGTTTGCAGGCCGAGTCTATGCTCCACTCATAGTTGGGTTCTTGGCTGCTGCCCTCGCCTACGGTCTTGCGTCTAGAAGGTTTTCCTGACAGTCTCCGGATGGGGTTGTGGGGTGGTCTCCAATCCCTCTCCAGTCTAGAAATTTTTTTGCGTCTCACTTTAATGGTACGTACATGCTGGACCTTGAGGCTCCTATTCCCGGTGTGCCGTGTACAACCTTCTTGTTCGTTATCGCGAATTCTCCAAGGTAGTGGCCTATCATCTCTGGGGTTACCTCCACTGGAACGAATTCTCTTCCGTTGTGTACTAGGATCTTTAGGCCTACCATCTCTGGGAGGATGACCATGTCTCTGCAATGTGTCTTCAAGACACCCCCAGCCCCTGACGATCCTCTTCTGAACTCTTTAATCTCCTCAAGCAGACTCCTCTGGGCTGGTGTCAACCCCCTCAGGAGGGATCTTCTCTGTCTAGAAGGTAGGAGTCTTATGAACTCGTCCATAGACATCTCTTTGAGCTGGTCGATCGTGTAGCCTCTATATGTGAATTCTCTAGGCATCGCCTTCTATCCTCCTCAATATTAGGGTCCTTCCAGCCTTTAGTTAAACCTATCTCAACCTCAACCTCTCTACATTTTCTCTCTCTTCTTCTTGCCTCCTCTTCCTGTATGTCTAGCCGCTATCAGGCCAACCTTTCTTCCAGGCGGGGCGAATCTTGAAGTTGTTGTAGGTTTACCTTCATGTCTATGTCTTCCTCCTCCATGTGGGTGGGATGCCGCTATCATCGATGTCCCCTTGACTATTGGCCACCTTCTACCTCTGGATCTCATGAGCTTCATCCTGTTACCTGCCTTCAGGAATGGTTTGTCGACTCTACCCCCTCCAGCTACGACTCCGACCATCGCCCTACATTTCCCACTCAGATATAGACTCTTCATAGATGGTAGTTTAACCTCTACTCCTCTTGGTGTGTGGGCTACGACTGTGGCGTAGGCTCCTGAGGATCTTGCGAGCCTCCCTCCATCCCCAGGCTTATACTCGACATTGCATATGACTGTTCCTTCAGGGATCTTCTCCAGAGGCATGATGTTTCCTATGTTGACTGTCGATGCTTCGCCGACCTCAACCTTCTGGTTTATACTCAGACCTTCAGGGGCTGCTACGTAGAACCTGTTTCCGTCCTCTAGCCTCATCAACGCAACAGGTGCTCCTCTTCCAGGGTCGTGTATGAACTCCTCAACGTAGGCTGTGAGTCTGCTGCCTTCAACTGTGATGTTGGGGTATGAGACCTCTGCGACTCTTCTATGGGTTGGCGCCTCAAATATTCCTCCTCTTCCTCTTCTCCTGACAATTATCCTCTTGCCCAACTCCCGAATCACCCCTCTCACAATATTCCAAGTTTAACAGCCAGGTCGGCTGCTTTATACTCAGGTTTAAACTTGACGTAAGCCTTCTTTCTTCCATCCGGGGTTATCAACGTGTTGACTGATTCGACTTCAGCCTCGTAGAGCTCCTCGACAGCCCTCTTGACATCTCTCTTATCAGCTGCTGGGTTGACTATGAATGTTATCTTGTTCTCCCTCTCTATCATTGCAACCGTCTCCTCTGAGATGAGTGGGTACTGGATGACCTCGTGGAGTTTCGTCTTGCTCATGACCATTCATACCTCGTAAACTTTTCATCCAAAATTTTCAGGGCTGACTCAGTATATACTGTCAGCCTACCTGGATGTGTTCCTGGGGCTAGGTCTTCAACATTGATGTCTGTAGCCTTCTCCAAATCTATTCCGGGAATATTTCTGAAGGCTTTCACGACGCCTCTGTCTTCACTGTAGACTATGAGGGGTCCTTTGGGGATTTTGAGGCCCCTACCCCTTGAGCATGCTCTTCCTGATCTCCTCTTTATCCTTCCAATGACCCTCTCAACGTCGCTCCATAGGCCCAGCCTCCTCAATATCTCCCTCGCCTCTTTCGTCTCTGAAACCTGCTGTATACTGTCATCCACGATCAAGGGTATGGATGGTACGCTCTCCACCATGTGGCCTCTGGACTCCACTATCTCCTTCACTCCAGTGGCGGCTACTGCTGAGGCGAGGGCTAGTCTGGCCTCCTTCTTATTCAGTCTCTTCCAAATCTTCTTCTCAACCCTGGGTGGATGTGCGAGCCGGCCTCCGACGGTGCTGGGTGCGAAGGCTGCGCTTCCTGCTCTTGGGTGTCTCTCACCCTTAACCCTCGGAACCCTGGCTAAGTCTCGGCCTACACCGAAAGATTCAGCTGTCGTCCTCTTACCTGCCATAGGGTCTCTCCCTTTAGGCTGGAGCCTATGGGTCTGTAGGGCTACCACTGCCTTCCTGATTATGTCTGGTCTGTATGGGGTCTCAAATATTCTTGGAAGCTCAACCTTACCTTTGAGTTTACCCTCCAAATCGTAGACCTCGACTGTTCTACCTGACATTCTCAAACACCATTCAATCTCCCTGCTTAGACTCTAGACTCAGATACTCTATCTTAGGAGGCTCCTCTATGGGTGTCGATGCTCTGGCTGGATATCTCATCATAACAAGCCTCTTCGCAGCTCCTGGGACACTCCCCGTCAACATCACATATTCCCCCTTGACTATTCCGTAGTGTGGGAAACCTCCTCTCGGCGTTATCTCTGAACCGTCCTCTCCAACCTTGACTATCTGCTTGTTGTATTCTGTCCTCTGGAAGAAGCCTGTCTGGCCTGCCCTCGGGACTGAGTATATGATCGATGAGGGGGTCCAACCTCCTATCGAACCGACCCCTCTCCTTGTCTTTCTAGACTTGTGGTGTAGGATTCTCACACCCCACCTCTTCACAGGTCCCTGGATACCTTTGCCTTTTGTTATAGCCACAACATCTACGAAGCTCCCTTCCTTGAATACTTCGGTCGACTTCACTGTCTTACCCAGTATACCCTTCACATATTCGAGCTGCTCCTTCAATGTTCCCCCGCTCACCTTTATCTCTATTAGATGAGGCTTCTTCCCACCTATTCCTGTGAGTCTCGGCTGGGTTGCAGCTATCACCCTCACCTCTGAGGCTTTCTCAACCAAACCTTCAATCTTGGTCAGGGAGTCTTTACCTTCGGTGTTCTTCGGCGGGGTTATCAACCTCTCAAGATCCTTCGGAATATCAGTAGACCAGGCTTCACCCAAGGTTCTGAGCCCACCTTCATAGGTTCCGTAGAGCCTCACACCGCAGACTATGAGTGGCGGGGTTTCGAGGACGGTTATCGGTATTGAGACTTCCCTGCCGAATGTGAGGGAGCCTTTATGCTGGTCGACTGTGATTATGTGGGTCATCCCAGCCTTGAAGCCTGGGAATGCGAGTAGCCGGGGCTCACCCTCAACCTTGGGCCAGTATCTTATCCTACCAACCCATCCGGCCGCCCTACTCTTCGGAAGGTAGGCTAAGGAGCCTCTCTTCGGCGCATGTTTCTTTCTCCTTCCCAAACCTCTTCACCCCAACATGTTTATTATGCTCAGGGTTGCGTAGATCGCCTCCTCACTCCTGACTGTTTCAACACCTTGGTTCGGCACCGTGTTTACGGTGTAGTCTGCATACTCACTCAGGCTCAGCCCCTCCTTTGCCAGTATCTGGCTCAAACCTTCGGTTGGCGAGCCGAAGGCGATCAGGACCCTCCTAGATTCATTCAGGGTTGACTGCAACCTAGGCAACACCTCACTTATCATCCTTCCGAATCTTGAAGTAGCTACGACGAGGTCGAACCCAACCTTTCTAGTAGACTCTGCAAGTGGAAGGTTCGTGACAGTAACATTATACCCCCAATATATGCTTATCTCATCCTCAGAGACCCTCACAGCCTCAACCTCCCCTCCAACCTTGACTATTCTGACTGTGAGCCTCAACCCTCTAGGTAGCTTCCCATCTACTATCACCGGCTTATCCAACCCCACATCTATAAGTGTCTTGCCGCCGATCCTTGTGGAGACGACTCCCTGCCTGAGGTCTCCAACCCTCAGGTCCCTAATATTCCTGGAGACTTTGTGGTGGGGGGTGCGTAGGGGCGGGAGTATCCCTGCATATTTGAGGTTGGGGTTTAGTCTTATCAGGCTCCTCCTCAAGTATTGGGGTGTATCCATATATTTCAGGATGGCCTCTGTGAGTCTCGCTGTCTCCCGCTGGTCGATCTCAGGTTTATCTCTATATATCATTATATCGTCGACCCTGAATATGGATGTGGCCCTCCCAACCAACCCTACCTTGAACGTTTTCTCCCTTAGGTGAGGGGTATCCTCGGTCAGCGATGCAGGTATGGCTATGCATAGCCTCCACTTTCTTCTCGGAGGATGTTGAGCCATCGATCTACACCATGATCTGAGCAATCCTTACATGGCTATCCGACATTAAAACTCTAGGTTGAGAAGAACATGTTTGATCTCGACGATCCCAGCTTCGTCAGGTCCAGGGATGAACGTGGCATGTTGGGTTTGATCGATCGTTTCCCAAGGATGCTCGTTGAAGGTTACAGTTCCGGATGGGTTGAGGGCCCTGAGAATATTCAGGGGCCGATCTCTAATGTTCTGATGGTTGGTTTCGGAGGTTCAGCGATTTCTGGAGATATTTTGAGAGACTGGCTCATAGATGTTTTACATGTTCCTCTTGAGGTTTATCGCGGCTTGAGGTTGCCAGGCTACGTTTCAGATGAGACTCTGACAATCATCGTGAGCTATTCAGGTGAGACTCTTGAGACTCTGCAGTTGCTCTCCTCATCCTTGAGGAGGGGTTGTAAGACCTTGACGGTTACCTCTGGAGGTTTGATGGGTGAGATCTGTATTAAACGTAGGGTTCCAATGTTGAAGGTCGAAGGCGGTCTACCTTCCAGGGCTGCGCTCCCTCTGCTGCTCTCGGCGACTTTGAAGGCTGTCACCGAGACAGAGGTTGTTCCAGACATGTCTATGGAACTTCATCGAACATCCTCTGAGCTCGAGGATAAGTCTAGGATATGGAGGGTTGAGGTTGAGTCGGCGAATAATCCATGTAAGAGGTTGGCTACTATGCTGCTCAACACTATCCCCGTCACATATTCCCTTGAAGGTTTAACATCTGTCGCCAGGAGGTTCAAGGACCAGTTCAACGAGAACAGTAAGATCCCAGCTAAGTTTGACCTGATCCCTGAGGCTTGCCATAATGAGGTTGAGGGTTGGTCCAAAGATTTTCTTTTAAGCTATGAGGGGCCTAGACTCTCAACAATATTTATCAGAGACTTCTGTGAGAGCCCCGACGAATCATCTAGAATAGATGCTTTCAAGGAGCAACTCCAATCTGTTGGCTTGAAAGATATTTTCGAGGTCTGGAGCGACCCATCTACAAGGTTGGGTAGAATCCTGCATCCAATACTATTCGGAGACTATCTCTCAACATATCTCGCTGTGGCGAGAGGTGTCGATCCAACATCGATACCTGCTATCAGTGCCGTCAAAGGTATGGTTGAGTCTAGGACAGGTTTGAGGGTTGATCTAGAGAAGGAGATTATCTAGATCAGCCTTTACTCACACCTATGGGGATGAGTCTTGCTACTTTTACGGCTATGCCCAGCCTGTGGCTCACCTCAGCTATCCTGTCAACGTCCTTGTAGGCTCCTGGAGCCTCCTCACTGACGACAGCCATACTTGCAGCCCTCACCAAAACACCT
>JAGTQO010000039.1:0-3761 GCA_018396565.1 Candidatus Bathyarchaeota archaeon | reverse complement strand
CATCCTCCCCCCCAGTAACGTTTCTTGGCTGCGGCTCTGCTCAGACTCCTTCCTGCGCCGTGCGCTGTTGAGCCGAAACTCAACTCCATAGACTTCTCTGTTCCAACGAGAACCCATGACGATGTCCCCATACTTCCAGGTATCAGGACCGGTTGACCGACACTACGATATTTTGTTGGTATGGAGTGATGGTTCTTGGGGAAGGCTCTCGTCGCACCTTTCCTGTGGACGTAGACCTTCACCATCCTCCCATCAACCTTATGCTCCTCTATCTTCGCAATATTGTGGGCGACATCATAGATCAGCTGCAGACCCATCTCATCTGCAGGTCTGTTGAAGACCTTCATGAAAGCCTCCCTAGTCCAGTGTGTTATCATCTGCCTGTTAGCCCAGGCGAAGTTGCATGCGGCGGCCATAGCTGGGTAATAACCCTCAGCCTCAGGACTCTTACCTGGGGCGCAGGCCAACTCCCTATCAGGCAGATCTATACCATACTTTCTGACAGCCCTATCCATAACCTGCAGGTAGTCACTGCATACCTGATGGCCTAAACCCCTACTCCCCGTATGGATGAATATCAGAATCTGCCCTGGACCGGTTATGCCGAAAGCTTTCGCAGCCTCCTCATCATAGATCGAGTCGACCTTCTCAACCTCAAGGAAATGGTTTCCACTCCCTAAACTCCCAAGTTGAGGTGAACCCCTAGACTTCGCGGTTGGGGAGACCTTGCTAGGATCAGCCTCCTCCATACACCCATCCTCCTCACATGAATATTTATCCTCAGACCATCCGTAGCCCCTATCTATAGCCCATTCAACCCCGTCTGATAGGACCTTGTCGAGCTCAGTCTGGCTGACCTTAATCTGCCCCCTACTCCCTAAACCTGAAGGTATGTAGTTGAAGAGTGTGTCCAGAAGCTTGGGGAGGACAGGCTTAACATCAGACTCTGAGAGGTTAGTTCTCAGGAGACGCACGCCGCAGTTGATGTCGTAACCCACCCCTCCTGGGCTCAATACGCCTTCGTCGTAGTCTGTTGCGGCTACGCCTCCTATTGGGAAGCCGTATCCTTCATGGCCGTCTGGGAGTGTTATTGAGTATCGGTATATTCCTGGTAGATGCGCTACGTTTGCACATTGCTCCAGGGTTCTGTCGAGCCTCATCTTTTCCAGAAGGAGTTCGTCAGCATATACTCTTCCAGGAACTTTCATGCCTTTTTGGAACGATTGGGGTATCTCCCATATGTTGCTGTCTATTCTCTTCAGCTCCACTTGTTTGGTTGGTCTTCTAGATTCTCCCTCAGACATTGGAAAACATCTCCTATCGATTCTGTATTGTTGTTGGGTGGTTTAGTGGTTTCGAATGGGTTTGAGCTCTTTAAGCTTCTCTTATGTTTCGTCTTTAATGTTTACAAGAGTGTTAAAAAGATTTTGGGAGACGTCGGTGTCAGAGGTCTAGAAGGAAGCGTAGCCTCCAGTAACCTCCCGAACATTTTATCTCCATCATGTGGAAGGTGACTGCTTTAACCTCTGTCTTCGATGTGTGTCTTGTAGGGTCATAGTCTTCACCGTATATCTTCGCTTTGAGGCTGGGCCTTTCACGTTCGCCGTCAAGAATCTCCACTATAAATTTTGAGTACAGCCTATTCTCAATGTCGCATCTTACCAGTAATGTCTCAAGCCAGGAGTATAATAGGGATTCGAGGTCGTGGCCTTCAACCTCGACACTCTCCTCGATCTTCGGTTCAACCTTGGAGGTGTCTGTCATAACCTCAAACATTGCCAAAGCCGAGTTGGCGAAGGCCTCGCTCAGGCTCTTCCCGTAGGCCTCGATATATGCGTCTCCAGTATGCTCTAGAAACCTGAAGCCCTCTCTATGTTCAGGCCTGCCCATATGCCCTCATGGAGATATTTGGCTCTCAAGGTTCAAAACTGTTGTGGGGAGGTGGTAACCAGCTTCAATATAGATATATGTTTGAACACCATAATCCTTGTTGGGGATGTGTTTGGTAGATAAGTGTGAGTTGATGGAAGTTCTGAAGAAGGTATATGATCCGGAGTATCCTCTCTCTGTAATAGACTTGAAGATTGTAGGTGAGGAGGACATAACTTTTGAGGATGGAAAGGTAAGGATCCTCTTCACACCAACCTCACCTTTCTGCCCTATGGGAGGAATGATAGGGGCCCTCATCAAATATGCTGTCGAGAAGAAGACAGGTGTAGAGGCCCATGTCTCAGTCAAGCCTGGGACGCATACCCAAGAAGATATGCTCAACGAGATGTTGAATGACCCTAAAAAGTATGGAGCTGCCCTAGAGAGGTTGAGGGCATCAGGCTTGATTGAGAGGTGCATAACAGCCTAACGTCAACTCTCATAACAACAACTTATTTCCTCGATAGTGGGGGAGATGCCAAACAATTTTATAGTTAAGGTGTTGAAGCAGATATTAGCCGGGATGGCCGAGTGGATCAACCGTGGAAACTGAAAAGGGTCCAAAGGCGCAGAGCAACCTACGCGTAAGCCTTGAGTGAACCTGAAAAAAAAGGGAGCCTGTGGCCCATCAGGGCCTCGAGGGTTCGAATCCCTCTCCCGGCGCCATAATCCAAGCCAGACAATAGGTAGGACACTCCTGTATTCTCAAAATTCTTGTAACTTCAAGGAGCATGGATGTTTCAAAGTTTTTGTAAATGGCTCCACTTGGTAAACCAGAGCCTCCAGCGCTGTTGCCCCAAGCACTGGTGTAACCTTGGCCTCACCAAAGATCAAGGGTGCAATTGTACGGTTGCCACCATATTCAAAAACAAGACCGACAATATCCTCCGTAAACCCTCAACCATCTTCATCCAACAGGTCTTACGCCTAACTTCTCGAGGACATGGCAAGGAATAGATAAGAAAACGGCCCCTGCATCCACTAGGATGTCAACCTCATCGGACTTGGTCAAATCTGCAGAATTATAGAGGCGAACCTTAACACGTACAAAGCCCAATACTTATCGGTCAGGTAGCTGATACTCAACCAAATTTGATCTCTAGGGTTATAGTTACAACAAAAGCCCCTAGATCTTTGGTAGTAACTCGTCTTGAGAGGCTACTACTTCTCCACCAACTTTAATGTTCCCCTCTCTGGAGGGGCATGTAGGAATGCCATCACCAGCTCCTCATCGCCTGTATTGGTCAATGTATGTACTAGTTTCGGCGGGATGTATATGGCTGTTCCCTGTTCAACTGGTATCCACTCTTCCCCGAGCAGAACCTTACCCTTACCCTTAATCACATAATAAACCTCCTCCGGCTCAACATGGTAGTGGGGCTTCATAGTCTCACCAGGCTTGAAGTAGCCTATGAGAAAGTGTACGGTCTCGCCCATAACATACTCTCTGATAACTCCTCCAAACTCAGTGATAATTCTGGTGTCTACTTCACGGACAACTTTAGCTTCCATTAACATACACCACATTTCCTTTTCATCCGCACGGTATAAAATTATTTCGAAGGAATATTCTGAGCTGTCTCCTACGTATGAGACGATGATGGTGTCTATGCATACTCTAAAGTTCATTGAGATAAAACAGATTTTACCTATAGGCGAGCCACATAATCTACATTATAAAACTCTGTGCACCATCCTCCTTGAAAACTTCAATATTGATTCATAACTTCTTACTCTTCGAACAGTGAATTAATAGCAGATTCAAGTCTTGGCATTGCGAGAAAGCAGATGTGAGAATCTCATTGAAGATCTTCTTATCCTTCAAGACAACC
>JAGTQO010000038.1 GCA_018396565.1 Candidatus Bathyarchaeota archaeon | reverse complement strand
ATACACTGCATCTGTATTTCTTTAATGGCAACTTCAACCCTCCATCCGATGAATCATCATAGTGGCATCGACCTACCAGTTAAGTATTGACATTTCCATAATTATAGACTTCACAGTATAATGAGTGATTTTTAGGTTATGCTGGAGATGAATCTAATACTCTTTTTATGCGCTCCATGGCCTCCATTATATTTTCTTTAGAGTTGGCGAAAGAGAATCGGAGGTTACCTTCACCTGACTCACCGAACGCTACCCCTGGGATTATTGCGACCTTAGCCTTCCTAAGAATCATCTGAGCAAGATCCGTCGACGATAAGCCTATTCTCTTTATGTTTGGAAATGCGTAGAAAGCACCCCTCGGAGTGTTACACTTGAAACCGCTTATCTGGTTCAGACCCAACGTGATCAGGTCCCTCCTCTCCTTGAACTCGTCAACCATCCTCCTCACGCAGTCTTGTGGGCCCTTCAAAGCGGCTACAGCTGCCTTCTGCGCTATTGAGTTTGGACACCACACTGCATGTTCGCTTATCATCCGGATCTTATCGATCAAGTCGCTCTCACCTGCCACATATCCTACACGCCATCCTGTCATCGCATATGTTTTCGATAGGGAATTGATCGTCAGAGTCCTATCCTCCATTCCTTCTATGCTTGCGAAGCTGATGTGTTCAGAGCCGTCGTAAATGAATTTCTCATAGACTTCATCTGAGAGGACTAGGAGGTTGTTGGTTTCAGCGAGGTCCGCGATTTCCTTCATATCTTTCAATTTCAATATTGAGCCTGTTGGGTTTTGTGGCGAGTTTATCAGGATAAGCTTTGTTCTGCTTGTAATTTTTCTCTTGAGATCGTCGAGGTCAGGCCTGAAATCTTCATCCTCAATCAACCTGATAGGGACCGGTGTGCCGCCGGCCATGCTTATATCTCCCCAGTACTGGGGTAGGCAAGGTTCGGGGACGATAACCTCATCCCCAGGGTCGACCAAGGCTTGGAAGGCGCAGAACAGTGCGTTATAGCCTCCTGAGAGAACAGCGACTTCCCGGCGTGGGTCTACATCAATCTTATTCTCTCGACGAAGCTTCTCTGATATAGCTTCTCTAAGTTCGAGTATTCCTCCTGGAGGGGTGTAATGTGTATAGCCCTCATCCATTGCCTTCGAGGCGGCCTCCACTATATGTGGTGGTGTAGGTAGGTCTGGCTCTCCTACGTGTAAATGTATAATGTCCTCACCTGAACGCTCCATTTCAACAGCCTCAGCGAAGAAGTCTGCGAAGGCTGATTGTCTGAGTCTCCTCGACCTCTCAGAGAGATGTTTATTCACATCAACCATGCCGGTTGGAATCCTCCTCTAAATCGAAGATCTTCATGTCATCAAGCCTAGCTGTTCCGATACATTCAATTGGGGAAACTATATAAGGAGTGTTGTAATTCAGTCTGGTCTTAAAGGTGTTTGGTTATGCCAAAGGTTACAGTTGACTTCTCCAAATGTAACGGCGATGGGACATGTGTAAGTGTTTGTCCAGTCGGTGTCTTCGAGATTCAGAATAAGCCCGACTTCAACAATGAGCCCAAAGCCGTTCCGGTAAACAGTGATGCCTGCATAGTCTGCCGTTCGTGTGAAACTCAGTGTCCAACACAGGCTATTGTTGTGGAGGAGTAGAGGGGCCTAGGCTCTGCATGGCATCACCACATTTTTTATCAAGTAAACTATTCGACTTATAGTATCAATCTCATCTTTCGTGAATTCTCTTAAGTTTATGTCAAGGGGAGGCAGAGCTCTCAGATATCTATAGATAAGGTCGAGGTTTCTATTCAGATCTTGGTTGAGACTCACCTTCAGATCCTCCATTCTGCCACGAAGTATCTCAACAGTATCTTTATAGCCTAGAGAGTCGAACACAGCCATTTTCAGAATGTTTCTCTGCAAGATCCATGAGAGGAGACTGTCGTCAACCTCTCCATGGACATGTTCAGGGTGATAATCGCTATCGATGAGTTTTAACCTCATCGATGCGAAACTCTCTGGAAACCTGTCCTCCAATATTATGTCCACGTAGTAGTCTTCATGTAGAGTGTTTAAGACTTGGCTTGTAACACTCGAGTTTGAATCTGCCTCGAATATGGGAAGTCCCATAAGATACAGTTTAAGATGGCATAATTCATGTTTGAGAGTGTCTGTGGGTAGGCTTCCTCTATACTCTATAATATATTCAAGTATTGAGTTCTCTTTCTGCCTGAAATGTATGATATTTGAACGTAGAGGGGCCCTCTTACTCTTGATAAGTCTGACCTCGACTGTATTGGGGATTTCTAGGATCTCAATCATACCCTTCAGGTCTTCTGTAAATTTCATAGGGTTGCCCTTTCACAGAATATTTTTATTGCGTGTGGAATTCGACTATGTCGCCGTCCTGAAGTATATGGGTGGGCCCCACCCTCTCCCCTGGATATTTACAGCTTGAACCCCATACCTTCACATACTTTAGGTTTCGCTGGAGGTCTGTATGAATCTGGCCTGCTACTTCAGAGGCCACTGTCCCCTTCCTGACGACTATAGGTTCAGTTGAAGGCTCCTTCTCATTAGGATCTTTCGTGTAGACTCTTATCAATTCTAAGGCTTGAAATATTGATAGGCCGATCTCGTCGAGTCCAGTTCCTGTCCTACATGAAACTGGAGCTATCGGAACGTCTCCGGGCACGTAGCTTCTCAATTTTACCAGGTTCTCGGCAGCGTTTGGCGAATCCATCTTGTTAGCTATCACTATTGAAGGTTTATATGTCGTTGTACTCTCGAGGACTGCCTCTTCCACATCATCTATTCCAACATCTCCCCAGATTCTGACCGCAACCCCTGTCAAGCCGTAGCTTCTAACAAGCCTCTCTACATCACTCAGGCTGCATCCTCTGAGGTTGCCTGAGAGGTGAATCTGTACTCCACTTATTCCTTTCCTTCTTATTATCTCAACCCTGCTCTTTCTCCTCTCAAGGGATATTCCAAACCTCTCCAACTCACCTTTTATCAAGATAAAGTCTCTACAGGGATCTCTGGACATGTCTAAAACTATGGCTAGACCATCAGTCTGCTTGGCAAGGTTTAGTGTCTGGGAGTTCAATCCAGAACCTTGGGTTAGATTCGGGTTTATGGCAGGTGCCTCGACGAGTTGGAATTGAATATCCATAAAGCTCAGCATTCCTGGTGTTGGCTTCTGTGTGGTGTATGGGTAGTCGGCTACTGTCGGTCTTGCCGAAGTCAAGGACGACAGCAAACTACTCTTGCCAGAGTTTGTAAGGCCGAGTAGCACAATCTGGGCAGCTCCCTCCCTACTTGGTAGGTTAGATCTAACTCCTCCTGAGGATCTCCTCCTCTCCTTGACCTCTAGGCGTAAGGCAGCTATCTTCCTCTTCACTTGGGCTCTTAACCGTTCGTTTCCCTTATGTTTGGGGACTGCTGAAAGAAATTCTTCGAGGGCCTTTATCTTCTCCTCAGGATCTCTGGTTGCACTCGCCTTCATCCAAAAAGACTTTGCTTCAGCTGTAAGGTTCGCAGGCATCGACCTCAACCTTAAACTGAAAGATTCCGAAGGCCGATAAGGGTTTTTATGTCTGTTCCTCCCTCTTAGGTTTTGCATTTAGCCCCACCGGTATCTATGAGCCTCCGATCGTCTGGGGGAACAGATATATGCGGAGAGGGCGGTCTAGATCTTCTTCTTGAAAATTGGATAACAGCCAGTAAATATGTGAAATCTCTTTTTCAGGTTCGGATGTTCACGATCGTGCATGGCGAATTGGTTCAGGTCTGGTCGAATCGTACAAGATTGTTGGTGGCGGTTTTTCACATATGAGGTTCAATTGATAGAAGATTTTGAGCATCTGGGTCAAATTTTTCTACAAACTCGTATGAGTATTGTCGCCCAATATTTCAGATCATAAATGTCCTTAATGAAGTCTGAGTTTACCCTTCACCATTACCTTCACACCATCAGCCTCAACTGTGGGTCTTTTGATTATGAAGTCTTGATGATGATCAGCCTTGACCTTGCCGCCGATGTGTGAGTTGTCACCTAAAGCTATGTGGACGGTCCCCCTTATCTTCTCAGCCTCAAGAATATTGCCTATTCTTTTCGCCTTAGGATTTGTTCCGACACCGAACTCGGCAAGGTTTCTTCTCGCCAGGCTCACACTATCAACTTTATTCAGCCTGAGGAATTTTCGCATTGAATCTCCAACATCTCCTCCACCCTCAACTTTGACGACTAGTCCGTTACGGAAATGGATAGCCATATCCTCCATCAATCTTGGATGCCACCTCCTCTCAATGACGACTGTGCCTTCACCGGTACCCTCGACAGGAGCTATGTAGGCTTCTCCAGCTGGAAGGTTACCCCAAGATCCAGGATCCGTATATATTCCTGTGTCGCATTTACCCTCCCTCCCATCGACGCTCATGGTTAGGTCTGTCCCAGCTTCGCTTGTCAACCTTAACTTAGAAGTTTCCGATAAGAGATTGGCGACTCTGGCGGTTTCAGAGGCTACCTTCTTGTAGTCTATGTCGATCGGACCGTCAGGATAGAGCATCTCAGGCAATAGGCCAGGCATACTGGCTACCCTAACACCCCTACTGGTTGCTGAGGCTCTCGCATCAGTATGGGTTATGGAGTATGTCGTCACAGCAAGTAAGACGTCTGTGTGAAGAATCCTCTCCAAAACTTCGACGCCAGGCTCGGCGGAATTTCTTCCAACCGAAAGGTAAGCGTAGAAGTCAAAATTCACATTTGGAAAATTTCTTTTAGCCACCTCTACAATTTCCTTTGCAAGAAGGTTCCTCGTAGTCATCTCTCTCAATCTATCAATACTCTGGGTTCCCCAATCTTGAGCTGTTGGGATATCCGTTATGACAAGTACATACTCACCTTCACGTACACCCATACTCTCAAGAAGTAACTTCTTAACTCCGAACTCTATCTTTGAGTTTGAGATCATGGACTTTACTTGGAAGTTGTGGGTGTGTTAAAGGTTCCGATGATCCCCCTTTGGCAGATGGAGAAGATTTGTCATGAGGAAATGATGTTTTAGAAAACTTTAATTTCAGACTTATTTGAATCTAGGCAAGGACTGTATGACCAAGCTGTAGGAAGATAGGTGGTTGCGATTGTTCAAGGAGGGTAAGATACAGAGGGTTGCAGGGCCTGTCGTGATTGGAAAGAACATGTCTGGGGCTTTGATGTATGAGCTTGTCAAGGTCGGTGAGTCTGAGCTCATCGGAGAAATAATTAGGGTCGAGGGTGAGACTGCAACTATCCAAGTATATGAGGAGACCACAGGGATAAGGCCTGGGGAGAAGATTGTAAGAACAGGTAAACCTCTCTCTGTCGAGTTAGGCCCAGGCATACTGGGACAGATATATGATGGGATACAGAGGCCCCTACCGAAGATCATGGATCTTACAGGTGACTTTATTGAGAGGGGGGTCACCGTACCATCCCTTGACCGGAATAGAGAATGGAGATTCATTCCAGTCCAGATGGATGGGTCTAAGGTTCAGTCTGGAGATGTCTTGGGAACTGTCGAGGCTGATGAAGGAGGGTATAGGTAAGGGTAGGACTAGGGAAGACCATAGGGAGGTTTCAGACCAGCTTTATTATGCTTACGCTGAGGGTAGGGGGTTCAGGGACCTAGTAGCTGTGGTCGGTGAGGAAGCCCTATCTGCCAGGGACAAACTCTATCTGAAGTTTGCAGACGAGTTTGAGAGGAGATTCGTCAATCAGGGTGTCTACGAGGATAGGGATATTGATGAGACCCTTGATTTGGGATGGGAACTATTGACGATGCTTCCTGAAGGTGAGTTGAAGAGGATAGACCCCCAGACCATAAAGGCTTACCATCCAAAGTATAGAAGGCCGAGCTGAGTAAGGGTTCTTCGAATGTCAGAGCAGTTGATGGATGTCCATCCGACTAGGATGGAGCTTCTTGCCCTCCGCAAGAGGATGGAGATAGCGGGGAGGGGGAGGGACCTTCTCAGAGAGAAGCTTGACGCGATGATGATCGAATTTTTCGAGTTTGTAAGGGAGATCTCAAACCTTAGGGCTAAGGCTCAGAAGGTCCTCGGCGACGCATACTTAGCATTCACTGAGGCCCAGATGATCCTTGGATACACAAGGCTGAGGGAGATATCGTATGGAGTAGGGGACAGGTTTGACGTAATAGCGAAGACAAGGAACGTCATAGGTGTCTCCATACCCAGCTTGCAGGTTGAGATGAAGCCCCTGAACGTCCTCCCATATGGGATGTTGGATACGACAGCGAGACTCGACGAGGCCTCCCTAGCCATGGCTGAGGCTATAAGAATCTTGGTTGAACTTTCAGCTGTCGAGGCTGCTGTCGTCAAGTTGGCTGAGGCAATAGCTTCTGTTAAGAGGAGGGTCAACAGTCTGGAATATGTGATAATTCCAAGAATGATAAATACGATACGTTACATCAGGGTGCATCTTGAAGAGAGGGAGAGGGAGGACTTCTTCAGGTTGAAGATGATCAAGGGGAGGTTGAGGGTAGTCTCCTCTTGATTGATAGAATGGCTTCAGCAAGGTCACCCCCAGAATCTTCCAAGGCCTTCCTAGCCTCATCCAGAGAGACATCGGTCTGTCGAGCAACCAGCTCAATGTCACCCTCAGGTATTCCAGGCTTAGCCTCTAACATGATATTCTCCTCCCTCAAGTTTCCACCAGCGACCTGAAATATTCTTTGACCCTGGACCACAATAGACATAACCGTAGGCTCCTCAATGATTATCCTCTTATCGCCTGTTGTGATAGTTACGTCCCTCACACCATCCAAGGGCTTGGTCTCCATACCCATCCTCTGCATCATTCTAAGAGCCTCTCTGCTTGAGATTCCCTTCATCGACCTCAAGACCCTATGCGCCAAATCGAACACCTTAAACTGAAAATACTCTTACTTGGAGGCCTGATAATCTTTATGTTTAATAAAATTAAGCCTGAGACGAAGATCTTTCCATCTCACATACACCCTTCCTAACCTTCACAGCCAATCCTAGTCTAAATGAAGTCATCTCAACACCGCTCAGAACAGCCTTCCCAACAGCTAGTAACCTACCATACCTGTCAACTATGAAAACCTCGCTCCTAGGCCTGATCGCTGGATCAGCCTCCAAGACATGCTTTGCGAAGAGGCTCCTTCCCTCCTTGATAAATTCTTCAAAGCCCTCCTTAACCTTCACCGTCAAAGGAGTTTCGGAACCCATTCTATCAACAAGCCTCTTAGCCCCATAGATTGTTAAGCTCAGGAGCCCATCGCTGCTTCTGAGGGTTGCCAGAACCTTACCCCTGTAAATGATGAGTCTAACCCTACCGGTCCGTTGGGAGCGTGTAACCTTCACACCCTTAGGGAAGAGGACCCTACCAGTCTGGCCTCCGAACTGGTAGTTGGCGACACCCCTTATCCTCCTCAACTCCCATAGAGTAGGCTTATCCATCGTCCCTCGCAAAACTAATAGCCTTGCACCGAATTTAAGTTTCCACAGTTCCTTGAAGGATGTGTTTAAATTTGAACTGTGAAGTGTGCGGTTCAGTCATACATGGAACCCCTAAGAGAATAGTTCTTGAAGGCACGAGGCTCGTCGTATGTTCGGAGTGCTCTATACTGGGTGAACCTGACCTGAAGCCTCAATTTGAATCAACCGTTAAACCCAAACCTGCAATAGCCCAACCTATAAGATTTGGCTCCAGTAAGCTTCCTAAGGATTTTGAGGAACTGGACATAGTCGAGGACTTCCCAGAGAGAATAAGAGATGCTAGGGAGAAGATTGGTATGACCCAGAAGGACCTGGCTAAGATGGTTAAGGAACGTCTATCCATAATACAGAAGTTGGAGGTTGGCAAGATGGTTCCCGACATGAGGCTGGCACGGATGCTTGAACATGCGCTCAAGATCAAACTTCTCACACCTAGAAGCGAGCCTAAGGTAGAGGATGTAGAAGGAGCTGAGTATGAGCTTACCCTAGGAGACATAATCCAGTATAGGAGGAAGGATTAGAGTTACATGATTCAGATTCATCGCACCCTTCTCAGCCTGAGAGGGGCTCTCGGTTGAGAGTTATAGTACTGCGTTGGGGGCACAGACCCAGAGACTTCAGGGTGACAAGCCACGTTGCCTTGACCGCAAGGGCATTCGGAGCCTCAGGCATCATTATTGCAGATGTCTCTGACAAGACGATTGAAGAGACCCTCAGGAAAGTTGTGGAGGAATGGGGTGGGCCATTCAGTGTGGAGATGGGTGTCCCGTGGAGGAGATGCATAAAGGAATGGAGAGATAATGGTGGCGTAACAGTCCATCTCACAGTTTATGGAGAGAACATTCAGACAAGCGATGTCATGAATAGGATAAGATCTTCGGGACGAGACCTCCTCATACTTGTTGGAAGCCGAAAGGTACCGTCAGAATTCTATAAACCCGAGTTTTCAGACTTTAACGTTGCCGTTGGAAATCAGCCCCACTCAGAAGTTGCGGCTTTAGCTGTTTTCTTGGACAGACTGTTCAATGGAGAAGAATTGTCTAGGGTATTCTCAGGTGCAAAGTTGAGGGTTTTCCCCTCCAAACATGGTAAGAAGATTCTGAAGGTATCTGCGTGAAACTGTTGGAAGGGCGATTATCAGCCTCATATGAAATAGGCAGTGTACTGGGATAATAATTAAAAATAGGAATTACATTTAATATATGCTGATGGTTGGTGAAACTCGCCAGAAGGGTTACAAGGGATATAGAAGTACCTAGCAGCCTGTGACGCTGCAACGTATAATGAATACAGAGGATCGGCCCAACCCAGATCTAACCCTAACATGAAATTGCAAGAGGACAGGTTGAGGATAAGCCTATGACGCCCTACGATGATGAACTTATCAAGGTTGCAGGTCTCCTAGGTGAGGAGGACGCTACCAAGATAGTAACATCCCTGATGAAACTCAAAGAAGCAACAGATGAAGTTATAGCAAACGATTCAGGGGTCAGAATAAACATTGTGAGGAAGGTCCTCTACAAATTATATGATAAGGCTTTGGTCTCATGTACAAGGGTCAGGGATGAGAAGACAGGATGGTTCGTATTCTACTGGAAGCTCCAACCTGAACAGTTAGACGCCTTCATAAGGAGTAGAAAGAGGAAGAGTGTAGATAAGTTGAAGGCGAGGCTGGAGTATGAGAAGTTACATAGCTTCTTCACCTGCAACAAGTGCAGCAACATCAGACTACCATTCGAGGAGGCTATCGAGACCGTCTTCAAATGTCCAAAATGCAGCGAGCAACTTGTTGAATGTGACAACAGCAAGATAATAGATGAACTATCGAAAGTAATTCAGAAGCTTGAGGACGAACTCTCAGATTAACATATGGAACGGAAATTTCAATTCTGAGAGAACGACATGATTAGAGTCTGATACATCTGATGGTTGACCGGTAAAACATCAGGATTACTAAGTGGCAAACCAACGATAAAGCATACCCGAAAACAAGTATCCTTAATACTATAATTCAGATGTAAATAGTGATCCGGCTATGTCTAATAAAGAATTATCTATAGTATTGGAGTCGCCGAGGAGAGTGGTACCCCGATACTTCGATATTCCAACAGTAGGCTCAGAAGGGATGTTGCTGAAAGTTGAGGCTGTCAGCATATGCGGCTCAGACGCTGAAAGATATACTGGTGTAAAGTTCGGTGGACCATTATCATCACCCTTACCGATAATAATGGGCCATGAGGTTGTAGGCACAGTACACCAGATCGGTGAGGTGGCCTCGAAACATTACGGCGTTGACAGGGGAGACAGGGTTGTTGTTGAACCATACATTCTATGCGGCAGATGCAGGTACTGCCTCACAGGATACTACCAACTCTGCGTCAACGTTAGATGTTATGGGATAAATATCTCATGTGAGGAGCCGCCCCACCTATGGGGGGCCTACGGCCAATACATGTACGTAGCCCCAAACTCTAGGGTTCACAAGATCTCAACATCAGTTCCAAAGGAGGAGGCGTGTCTAGCATCGACCATAGGCAACGCCGTCAGGTGGGTATGCATAAAAGGCGATGTTAAGCCTGGGGAGACTGTGGCTGTTTTGGGGCCTGGCCCCCAAGGCTTGGCGACAGTCATGGTTGCCCACCACGCAGGGGCAGGAAAGATTATTCTGGCAGGGACCTCAATCGATAGGAGGAGACTCCAGCTCGGAATAGAGTATGGGGCAGACCACACAGTAAACGTCGATGAGAGAGGTCTGATCGAGGCTGTTTCAGACTTTACCTCAGGGGAGATGGCTGATAAGGTGATATGTACAACAGGGTCCGTAAAGGCGATCTCTGAAGCGGTAAGGCTTTTGAAGCCTCTGGGGGTCTGCGTTATACCAGGCCTGACCGGCGGCAGGTCTGTTCCAATATTGACAGATGAAATTGTGACAAAAGAGTTGAGGATCATAGGAGGTTTGGGGCAGCCTTGGAATGTGGAAGCAGCTATAAAACTGTTGGAGAGCAGGAAGTATCCGGTGGGGAAGATGGCTACACACATCCTCAGCTTGGATGAGGCGGATAAAGGGTTGAGGTTGGCAGCCCAAGAGGTTGAAGGTGAGGATCCGATCAAGGTTGTCCTTACACCTTAAGAGGGGTCTGCCGACTTTAAGGGAAGCGATGCGCCTACTGAGAAGAAAGGGATGCAACAGCAAGATCGTTGAACATTCGATCCTAGTATCGGGGAAGGCTGAAGAGCTAGCCGAGAAATGTTTGAGGAGAGGATTGAACGTTGACTTGGAGCTTGTTAGGATCGGAGGATTACTCCACGATCTAGGCCGGTCGGTTACCGCAGATGTCAGGCATGGAGTTGTAGGGGCTGAGATTCTGAGGGAGGCTGGATTCGATGAGAGACTGGCGAGGATAGTCGAGAGGCATGTAGGCGCCGGCATACCTAGATGCGAGGCTGAAGCCTTAGGCCTACCCTCAAGAGATTACATACCGGAAACATTGGAGGAGAAGATAGTTTCCTACGCCGATAAACTTGCGGCGGGAGACAAGATTATGGGTATTGATAAAGTTTTGAAAGAATACTCTAGCAGATTGGGCTCAGAGCATCCAGCGATATCCAGGATAAAAAGGCTCCATGAAGAGATTATGGGCCTCATAGAATGATGCGTCTATGAAGGTTCTGTTATCTGAGAGGTTAGAGGATCACATAAAGGTTGAGGGGCTCAAAGAGTTGGAGGCTGAGCTTGAGAGAGAAACTTCTGGCCTCAAAGTAAATATCATGAATTTTCAGGTTGAGGTGGACGGTTGGGTCAGCCTCGAATATGAAGGTGAAGACAGCGAAATATTCACTGAGACTCTGAGGAGGAGATACGGGTTCGCTCCAGCTCAAACTTCAAGCCTCAGGTTGGGAGGCACCTATAAGGGCTTCATAAGAGATTCCGGTAAGACTGTGGAGAATATCTGCATCGACATAGGGATAATCTATCCTAAAAGAAAATACTGTTTCTATCCAGCGTCTAGGTTGAGAGCCCAACTCGCCGACGGCTCCCCTGAACCTGTAAAGAGGATAAGGGAGATGTTCTGCCTCCATGAAGGGTTACCCCTAAAAATTAGGGTGGAGGGGGTTGAAAGGTCTGGTAGAATATGTGTAGCCCTCACAGATAGGCAGGAGGAGACCCTGAAGAGATGGAGGGAAACACCGCCTGACAGGATCATAGTCATAGGTGCGGTTACGAGCAGAATATCGGAGGCTATTAGAGAAGCAAATTTAGGGTGGGATATAATAAACGTGGTCAGGCTGAGCCTTACATCGAGCGTCCTAGAATGTAAGATTGGAAGAAGTGTGGAAAATGTTGTTTCTAGGTTGAGGCCCAGACTTCCGGAATCGACGTTGAAAACCTTAATATCAACCAGAGGCTTCGAGCCGGAGACAGGAAGCCTTTAAGTTAAGGTTGATCTCCATAAATACGGCAGTGATCTGGTATGGTGAAGGCTGACACATCCTCTGGATCATACTCTGAGGAGCAGATAGAGGAGATACTTGATCTGCAGAAGGACATAATACGTAACAACGTCGAGTTTCTAAAGAGTGAGATCAGATACTTTCCGTTCCTATCAATAGCGATAGCTTTCCTACTAGGTTTCCTACTCGGCTTGGCTAAAGCCCCGAGATCCAAGAAATAGTTGGATGACCTCAGATACGAGAGATTTATATGAGATGAAATGGCTTAACATTAGGAGTTGATACATTATGTCTGAGAAGGTTAAGTTGAGCCCCGAAGAATTGCAGAAGAGAATAAAAGAGGTTAGGGACCTGGCTGAGAAGTCTAAGCTCGAGATAGAGGAGATGCTGAGGAAGAGGCCTCTGGAATCTGCTGGAGTAGTCTTCATAGCTGGGATAGTGATAGGTATTCTTATAGGTGTATCGCTCTCAA
>JAGTQO010000037.1:12236-12537 GCA_018396565.1 Candidatus Bathyarchaeota archaeon | reverse complement strand
TCTAGGTGGAAGGACCAAGCCTTTATCGTCACCGTGAACCATAACCACAGCCCCTATCAGCCGCCAAGATACCCCCCAAGATGTCTGCCAAGCATAATGTTCAAGTCCATCTCTTCCAAGATACTTTATCTCAAAAGGTTTTGAGAAATTCTGGCCTAAGTTATGTGATGTTCCCATCTGTAAGGCTTTACCATCACCCATTATTGCTTCGAGAGTCGTAGTGTATAGGGCTCCGAGAAATTTCTCCCTCTCAGTCTTCATCCCGGTTACGACTGGAATTGCAAGAAGGCCCTCTATAAGT
>JAGTQO010000037.1:9050-12199 GCA_018396565.1 Candidatus Bathyarchaeota archaeon | reverse complement strand
CAGCGTCTTCCTTAGTCTCGTGGACCGTGTGACCTTCCTGCCATAGGAATTCACTGGTCCTTATGAATGGTTTAGTTGATGTTATTTCAGCCCTCAACACTGAGTTCCAGAAATTAAGGAGCAGAGGTAGATCTCTCCAACTTTTTATCCATTTAGCATATGAATAATATGCTATTGTTTCTGATGTCGGCCTAGCTGCGAGTCTCTCGCCGAGTTTGTTGTCTCCCGTGTGGGTTACCCAAAACACTTCTGGTGTGAAGCCTGAGAAGTGTTCAGCCTCCTTCCTCAGAAGACTTTCAGGAATTAAGCTTGGGAAATAGGCGTTCCTGTGACCGGTCTCCTTTATTTTCTCGTCGATGAATTCTTGAATTTTCTCCCAGATTGAGTAACCGTAGGGCATCAGGACCATGAAGCCCTTCACGGCAGAGTAGTCTGCGAGCTCAGCCTTAGTGACAACCTGAATATACCACTCTGAGAAATTTTCAGATTTCTTCACGGTTATGCCGATATCTTTAACACCCATAGATCGTCACCTTGAGACTCCAGATCGATATGGTTCTCATCGCTAGATTAAAATATATAATGCCTCCACGTCTAGATACATCGTACTTACTTGAAGACCGACTATCTTGGTTTGGGCAGTCACATGCCTATTATATAGTATACCGTAGATTCTTTAGACCGTGGGTGTATGAAAAGGTTTGAGAATTATAAGTGATCTACATATTCACTCAAGATTCAGCCGTGCCACTAGTCAGACCATGAATCTTATTGAGATAGAGAGGTTTGCGCAAGTCAAGGGCTTGTCAGTAGTCGGTTGTGGAGACTTTACACACCCCCTCTGGATTAGAGAGATTAAGAAGATTCTGGAACCTGTAGGAGATTCAGGATTATACAAGATATCTTCCCATGAACCCAGGGTAGCATTCATGATATCTGGTGAAGTATGCACAATCTTTGAGTCGATGGGTAAGATAAAGAAGATTCATCACGTCATATTATCGCCTTCAATAGAGGCTGCGGAGCAGATATCAGATAGACTTGTTAAGTTTGGAGACCTTACAGTTGACGGCAGACCGATCCTGAAGATGACTGCAGCTGAATTGGTTGAGGAGGTCTTAGAGACATCTACTGAGAACATGGTTTTTCCAGCACATGCATGGACCCCATGGTTCAGCATCTTCGGTGCAAACTCTGGATTCGACAGTGTCGAGGAATGCTACGGCGACAAGGCCGACAAGATCCCCGCCATCGAAACCGGCCTCTCCTCAGATCCAAAGATGAATTGGAGGGTGAGTAAACTCGACCGTTACACCCTAGTATCAAACTCTGACAGCCATTCGGCATGGCCTTGGAGGATAGGGCGGGAAGCAAATGTCTTCGATCTTCAAAGACTCAATTACAGGGAGATAGTAGATGCAATCAGGAGTAGAGACAGTAGAAGATTCAAGTTTACAATTGAGACCGACCCGGCCTATGGAAAGTACCATTGGACTGGGCATAGGGAATGCGGGATTTCTATGCCTCCCAACCAAGCTATCTTGCATAATAATATCTGTCCTAAATGCAAGAGACCGTTGACGAAGGGTGTTGAACAGAGGGTTGAGGAGCTTGCCGATAGGCCTCCAGATTATCGACCTGCAGGGGTTCCAGGCTATGTCTACCTGCTGCCTCTATCTGAGATAATAGCCTCCGTCATAGGTGTAGACCAGCCTTCAAACCCTAAGGTCTGGAACATATATAATGAGCTCGTAAGCAGGTTTGGAGACGAATACACTATCCTCATAGATGTTTCGAAGGAGGCCCTGATCGAAGTTGCCGGCCATGAAATAAGCGACGCAATATTGGCCGTTAGAGGTAATAGGGTTAGGGTGATCCCTGGGTATGACGGTCTATATGGCAGGATAGAGTTTCAAACTCAAACGGATAGAAAAAATTTGGATAAGGGCGCATCTGAGAAAAAGATCGGTTTGGACCAGTTCATTTAGATAATAGTCAAATATCTTCACTAGAGCGCCTTTGCCAAATCGGTCAAGTAACCTGTTAAGTCTCTCTTCTCCCTTGACGCGAACTCAAGATTTGGCTCTATCGATTTTGAAGTTATCTCATATGCCCTGTTCATAAATTCTTTAGACCACTTTCCAGCCTTTATCTCAACGAGAATTTTTGACAATTCATCTATCTGCATATCTAATTCTCTACATCTAGCCTGCAAGATCGATATGACGACGTTTCTTTTCTCCCTTAAATCGGCTAACTCCCTCTCCTGCTTAACCAGGAGCTCATCGAACAAACTCTTCGAGGTTTCACGTTGCATGAGCAGCTTCAGTGATCCAATCCTCTTTCTGGCCGACTCAATTTGTTTGAGTATGGTCTCAACCTCAACTTTCCACTTTGGAATGACCACTACCCCATCGTTGCTCAGCGTAAGCTGTTCTACAGGTACTCTCTGAATCTCATTGTTCCCTTTATCTATGTTAACAGCCTCGATCTCCCCATAATCGTTAAGGGAGAGACCTATTATTGCACCTAAACTTCGGCCGTAAGTGTCCCTAACCCTCTTTCCGAGGAAAGTCTTCAAAGCATACTCAGGTAGGCTTGATGACATCTCGACTTTAGCCATTCCCATGAAGATTTACTGGGGTGACCCCGGCTCCCTTGTTGGAATCTGAGGCATCTCAGGAAATCTTTCACGCATCTTCTGTTCAGCGAGGGTTGTAGCCTCTTTCAGTATCTTCTCAGACTCCTCAGTTGGAATGTTGAAGTCTAGGTTCTGCTCCGTAGCTTCGCCTGCCTCCAGGATGACTGACTGCAAAGTATCATTGACATCAGCCAGCTCTGTAGAAATGTCGGGCATAAGGTTCTGTAGATCGTTTCTGACGATACTTAAGACTGAACCTACGAGATTCATCTGGTAGGCTATGTCTCCAAAATCCCTCACAGTCTCAAGCCTCAAAGCTACTCTCTCCAGAGCAAGTTGACTCTTCATAGTGATAAGAACCATCTTTCTGATCTCAGCGCATTCACTCGCATACATTGAGGCTTGGGCATTATTCTTGGCTTGAATTGCGGCGACGCATTTCGAATATATTGCCCTGTCTCTTGCCTGCAGCTGGTAGGTTTTAGCCTCCAACCTTCTGAGTTGAACC
>JAGTQO010000037.1:6303-8921 GCA_018396565.1 Candidatus Bathyarchaeota archaeon | reverse complement strand
AATATCTGGGGTTCCCCCAGTTGAACCTCACGGTTCGCCAATTTGGCTGCCCTTGGACTGTTCGTTGTCATTATTATTGTCTTGCCATATATATATCTCAGCCCCTTCAAAAACGGTAGGATCACGTTGACTGAAGGGGGATCTAAGTTGCCTGTCGGCTCGTCAAGTAGAAGAATCTCCGGTTTGGCTGCGAGCGCCCTTGCAATCCCAGCTTTCTTCACTTCTCCAAAGCTTAGAGTCCTAGGATCTAAATCAGCCTTATCTTGCAGTCCGAAGAAGTCGATTAGAACTTGGAGATAATTATGCATATCTGAACCATTCCTACCAGATATTTCCTGAGAAAGCCTAATGTTCTCCTTAACATTGAGGCTTGAGACCAGCCCACAAGTCTGGAAAAGTATGCCTATGGAACGTGCACGGACGGACGCCATCTCATCCTGGCTTAGGGAGGATATATCTCTTCCAAAAATCTTTATCGTTCCTTTGGTAGGCCTATCCAATCCAGCTAACAAGTTGATAAGAGTTGTCTTACCAGTACCTGATGGTCCTGTCACAGCAATAAATTCTCCTTCGTCGACCCTGAAACTTAAACCGTTGAATAGACTGACCGTGGAGGATCCTTGCTTGAAAGTCTTATGCAGGTTCTCAACATAAACTACAGGCATATTTTTCAAACTCTCAAGGCCTCCGGCACATTCAAGTTGAAAATAAAGCAAATGGTGCAGGCCACTGCCGGTATTGACGGGCCGATCAGCAGCATAGGCAAGTATTTACTGATGAAGCTCGAAGCTAAAAACGGTAGGAAGCTGAGTTCTTGCAAGGTCAGTCCTGAACCGGCGCCTATTAGACATATCAAAAGATTCCATAAGAAAGCTCTTCCAGCCGCGATCAATCCTATGATTCTTCTCTTGACCCCAACAGCCAAAAGCACTGCCAAGTCCCTCTTCATTCGCTCGATGTTGACAGTTGCCTCGTTCAATGCTAATAATGATAGTGATGTGAGGATTGAGATATTATATATGTGGAATCCAGTTTCACTCTGAAAGTCTTTTGTGAGCATAATAACCAGTAGGGTTGATGCCACTACATAATAGACTGTATGTGTCCGCGGCTTGATCAAAGCCTTAAAGAGAATTTTTCCAACCACCCCTCCTGCAGACCCCCCGATTCTTATTCGTAGCCTCATCAGCCTTCATTCTCAAGAAGTTTCCTATCTTGCCGTTCTGGTATGTCTTGATGACAGATGCAGCATACTCTATCTTCACATTTAATTCTCTAAGTCTGGAGATGACTTTGTCTATATCCTCCTTGCTCTGTCCAACTAGGTGGAGTATCCCCTCAGGTGACCCGAGGGAGCTCACGACAGTCACTGTTTGGGGCAATGTACATATCTCTTTCAGGATCGCATCTCGTTCAGTGTGAGCTGGAAAACTTGCACCAAGATAAACCTGCTCTGTGAGTCCGAGCTTCTCAAAGTTCAATGTGACTGTGTAGTCTCTTATTATGTCAAGGCTTTCAAGTTTATTTATTCTGTAGGCTACAACGTTAGGGTGTAAGCCGAGCTTCTGACCGATACTTGCAAGTGTAGCTTTCGAGTTATAGACCAGTTCAGCCAAAATCCTCAGATCTGTTGAATCTATAGCTACCATGATCCAACCCTTCATAGAGCCTTGAATTCTTCAGACCACTTCAAGTAATAGCTCAAAGTATTTCTTGATACGCTTGGCCTCCTCAACTTGATGACTTCAAGGAAGTCTTTCATGTTTATCGGTCTAGGCTGGGCTTGCCTATCGTTTGGGTCTCCGTTCTCGAATAGTTCCCTCACAACCTTGATCTGAGTAGCTTGGAACATATCTCTTATGTCGCTTCCAGTGAATCCTTCTGTGAACTTTGCCAGCTCTTCAAAGTCTATGTCACTATCGAACCTGAGGTTTCTAGAATATATTTTGAACATTTCAAGTCTCGCGTTCAGGTCGGGTAAAGGCACGTAGATCCTTTTCTGGAACCTTCTCCTGAAAGGCTCATCGAGGGCCCACGGCTTATTCGTAGCCCCAATGACATAGGTGTGGTATGACCTACTCTTATCTATGACGCTGTCCATCTCTTTCAGGAACTGGTTTCTTGTCCTGACCTCACCCCCAACCTCTCCCGACCTTACACCAACCAGAGAGTCTATCTCATCGATGAAGATTATTGCAGGTTTGCCATTCATGCTCGCTCTTCTAGCATTCTCAAATAGTTGGGCAACATTCTTTTCAGACTCCCCTAACCATTTCGACATTATGGAAGCTGCGTCTACACAATAGAATGTAGCGTCGATTTCTGTAGCGACCGCTGCTGCAAGAAGTGTCTTGCCACATCCTGGAGGTCCGAAGAAGAGTATCCCCCTAGGCCATCCTAATGGAAATAGGTCTGACCTCTTCACAGGGAATATTATAGACTCCTCTATGGCTCTCTTCGCCTCAGCAAGATTTGCAATATCCTCCCATCTGACGTTGGGTTTCTCGTTCAGGACCAGCTGGTCAAACTTTGCTTCTCCTCGAGATGGCGAGCTTTCCAAAGGTTCAGAATGAACTGTTTGACTTTGAAGTTCTTTAACCCGCCTCCTATAGGAGTCG
>JAGTQO010000037.1:4652-6247 GCA_018396565.1 Candidatus Bathyarchaeota archaeon | reverse complement strand
CAGTAAGACTTCTATTGCCCTTTGATACTTTGCTATCGCTAGCCCTTTAGAACCCTGCCTGTCAAGTTGTATCGCTTCAGTCGCATATTTTACAGCTATCTGCTCCAACTCTTCAGAGGCGGACATGAGGGTCAAGCTGCACCCCCATCCATGGGATTTGTCTTGAAGAATCTATTCGACAATCACCCTCCCCTCCTCTTTCAGTTGACCTATAGCCCTGATTACGTCGCTGGGAGACCGTGAGAGGGTCTGAGCACATTCAGTAATTGAGACCCTTCCCTGATGAGTCTCAATATATGATAGTACCTGCTCTAGTAGAGGCTCCTCCAACCTCTCTCTCTGCTCAACTCCCTTAACCTCTACATTCGAGTCGAGACACTCCAGGAACGGTAACTCTGGGAATTGTTCTCTAACCCTCTGGTCAGCCACCGACTTTGATTCCTCAAGAACCTTCCTCGCCTCTTCGCTGGCAACTTGAACCTCAAAATCGGTTGTGGGAACTTGACCTGTTTCAGCACTCAAATCTGCAAGTATCGACGTTACCTTTTCAAGTTCGCCGGCAACATCGGGAATTACTCCTGAGATCTCTCCTTTAATCTCCTTCACAACCTCCATTACAGGGGCGATGTAGTTCAGGGCTTCACCGAACTGTTCGACGGTCTCAAGTCGTATTATAACCTTCTCTAGCGCTAGCTGAACGCTTTTAGCTATTTTGAACATGTTCCTAACTTCAGCGCACTCGTTGGCGTATATCTTGGCGTGGTCTTCATCGCCAGCTATATGGGCGCCTATGCATCTTTGAAATATCTCATCGTCCCTTTGGCATAGCCTCTCGGCTATCTGTTCAAGTTTTTCCTTCTGAAGGTTCAGTTTTAGTAGTATATCTGAGAGCCTATCTTTCAGGGTTGGAGGAATCTTGGTTCTTAAGCCCTTTATTCTGGCCAAGAGGAATTCCTATCCCTCTCAGGGCTCCATTTTAACTATTACTATATCTCTGGTTCCTCCGGTCTTAGTCAGCTCAACAGGTTGACTTGCAATCTTGACAGGTGCAGATTCACGTTTCAGCTCACCCAAATCCTCAGCAGTATCTCTGAAAGCTATAAGACTGTTCATTCTCTCCTCAATATCTCTCTTCTCCTGAACGAATCTCTGCAATCCTTTCTGGATAGATTCATTTGCCAGGCAGTATTCCTCTTCATTTATTTCGCCTGAGGTGTAATGCATCTTGTTATTGGCCATTATTGACTGTAGAAGCTTTATCTGTTCCTCTAGTCTTTGAGACCTAACGATCAATTTTCTAACAGTATCTTCCGCATTTTTTAGAAGACCGTCTCTCACCTTCCGATATTGCTCCTTAAGTCTGCTGCATGTGGCTTCATCGATGTCACCGCTTGAATATAATTCGTTCAGCGCCCTATCCCTGCGCAGTAGTAGGTCGAGCTCCCTAGCCAGTTCTCCAGACTCAACACTCCAATCGTTTATTAAAACCAGTTTATCACCTTCAATCGATAACTGTTTGCCAGGATATGTTTCAAATTCACCATGACCAAGCTCCAAACTTACAGAGTCGACATCTCCTTTAATATCTGAAGTTA
>JAGTQO010000037.1:0-4623 GCA_018396565.1 Candidatus Bathyarchaeota archaeon | reverse complement strand
TAGATGTTATAGACTGTTTTTCCAATATATCGCTTGATCCTATCCATACTTGAGTCCATGATTTACCACACCGAGAGTTTTGCTAGATTGGGTATTGAGACACGCCGGCCTCTGGCCTTTCACCTGAAGGTACTCCGACCCGCGGAAGTTCTGGAAACTTCTCCCTCATCCTCTGCTCAGCAACCGCCGAGGCTTCGCCCAGTATCTTCTGGGCTTCTGCACTTGAAGCAACTTCATCATATGGTTGCCCAGTGGCTTCGCCAACCTCTAGGACGACGCTGTTCAGAGTCTCACCTATCTCTCCAAGCTCATAGGAAACCTCAGGCATCACACCGCTTATCTGGGATTTGATTGATCTAACAACATCGGCTACTGGGCCCATCGTCGAGGCGACGTCTCCGAACTCCCTGATAGTCTCAAGTCTCAGGGTGACCTGCTCCAAGGCTAACTGGCACCTCAAGGCTATTGAAGCCATCTTCCTGATCTCTGCACACTCACTCGCATACAGAGCGGCCCTTGCAGTATCCTTCGCCATTTGGGCGGATACACATTTGTCGAACAGGTTCCTGTCATGCCGCTGCATTCTCATCGTGACGTTTTCCAGCTTACTCTGCTGAACTTTCAAACGGTATATTGACTGTGATATCCTCTCTTTGAGAGGTGACTGTGGCTTGACGTAGCCTGTCAGCTTTGAGATGACGGGTTCTCTGCTACCTCCGTCCCAATTCTTTATAATGTCACGTGGCATCATATCACCATTGACTCTTTTGACTCTTGTGACTCTAACAGAGTATTTTGTATAAAGAGAGAAATATTGGATCACACTTGAAAGTTCGTAAAAAGAACTTGTCAAAAAAACATCTTCAGAAGTACCATCCTAAACTGTTGAATCTCAATTTATTCGAATAATAAGTACGCCTCTGCATAGAGTTTAGATTTGAATCGACCTGCTGCAGACTGCATTACAATTAAATATGTTATGTCGAGTTCTTAAGAGAATTTTGTATGTTAGATTAATGTTCTAGACCGTCTCTATAAATAGGCAGTATAATCATAAATCCTGTGATACTCGAAAAGCTAGATCAGGATTTAAAGAGAACATTGGATAACTTTCCAATGACTGTCTCAACGATCTCATCTGGCTTCTGTCTGTCAGATTCTACGAGAACCTCAGGCCTTCTCGGTGCCTCGTAGGGTACTCCAAATCCTGGAACTGTAGTACTCTCCCCTCTCATAGCCTTCCCGTAAATATCTCTTGGCGCATAGAAACGTTCTTTTCTAGCCATTTCCCTCCGAATACAAACCTCTAATGGACATCGTAAGTATACCTCAAAGAACTTGTCTATCATCCTCCTGCACATGGATCGGTACCTCCTCCTGTTTCCCGTAGCATCTATTATGACATTAACCCCGTTATCGGTCAAAGTCTTGGCTATGTAGGCTATTGCCCTGTATACTATCTCTCTCTCCTCCCCAGAGTAGGTTGGTTTAGGAGTCAGAAACCTTCTCAGAGCGTCTGAGGAGATTATCTGCGAGTTCACTCCCATTCTGGAGAGAACCTTGCATAATTTATGGGCTACAATAGACTTCCCACTACCTGGCAAGCCTGTTATCCATATCGCCCATCCCTTAACCTTTCTTCCTCTCAACTCGATCAGTCTAATATTTATGCAGTAACTCTTACATGAATATATCAGAATGTTTAGTGGCATCAATTTAAGTCTCATCTGATATGTGAACGATAGGCGAGGTAGGTTTGATTGAACCTTCCAGTAGGATCGACCGTGATTGAGATTGATGATTTAGAGATTGAGAAATATCTGAGCTGTCTCTTCGGAGCTCATGTGAAGCTATTATCTGTGGAGAAGTTGGGTGAGGGTTTTCATAACGCTGGGTTCCTAGTCACGTTTGAAGTTGATGGGGGCTCCCGCAGGATAATGATGAGGATAGTCAGAGGAGATACGGGTTGGGGTCATGATTATCCTTCGGACCGTTGCAGTGTTCTATTACTCCAACATAGACTTGCGAGGTCGGCTCCTCCAGGGACATGCCCAACCTCATATGATGTTGCTGCGTTGATGGTTGACGGTTCCATCAGGTCTATCGGCGACTCCACCGAGTTCCTACACTTCCTCGAGGAAGTCCCAGAATCTGCAGGTGAGCCTTACTCAAAAGACCTCTTCAATATTTCGGAGAGGGGTAAATTGACGGATGCAGATAGGCTCCGCGTCAAATTAATAGCTGACTATCTAGCGAACCTCCATTCAATTAAGAATCCAAACCCAAACCTCTACATGAGGCATCTGAGAGACTTGATAGGACATGGAGAGATGTTGATGGGAGTCATAGACACCTACCCAAACCTCGACACCCTCGACTTCACCTCGAAGAGGGAGATTGAAAACATAGAGGTTGAAGTGGTTCGCTGGAGGAACAGGATCAAATACCTGTCACATAGGTGTAGTAGGATCCATGGGGATATGCATCCATTCGGCAACGTAAGGTTTCGAAACGACAACTCCATCCTGACCCTCGACCGCTCCAGAGAAGAGTTCGGTGAACCTGCAGACGACATTACGAGTATGAGTATCAATTACATATTCTTCAGCGTATGGAGGCATGGCCGATTGACGCATCCATTTAAGGAGCTCTTCAAACTTTTCCTAGAACGATACTTAGATAAGACAGGTGACTATGAAATTTTTAAAGTAATGGCGCCATTCTACGCTTTCAGAGGGTTGGTCGTAGCCCACCCAATTTATTATCCAGATCTCGAATCTGATAAGAGGAGAAAAATATTGAAATTCATAATAAACGTACTCAATGAGGAAAGGTTTGAAATTGACAGATTAGAGGATTACCTGGAGAGTCCGAACTGAAGTTTTGTAGGATTGGCTATAATGAATTATAAGGTTAAGGATGAAAGCCTCGTCGAGGAAGGTTTGAAGGCGATAAGTTGGGCAGAAGCACACATGCCTATACTCCTAAGCATAAGGAAGGAGTTTGAACAGAGGAAGCCACTTGCAAACCTGAGGTTGGGGGCATGCCTACACGTAACTAAGGAGACCGCCGTACTTATGCGAACTTTGAATGCGGGGGGAGCGAAGGTTGCCTTATGTGGCTCAAACCCACTCTCAACCCAAGACGAGGTGGCGGCTGCCCTGGCAATGGAGGGGGTGGACGTCTACGCTTGGAGGGGGGAGAGTAAAGAAGAGTATTACTGGTGTCTGGAGAGGGTGGCCGAGTATAAACCTGACATAACATTAGATGACGGAGCAGATCTCGTAAGCCTGCTACATTTGAGGAAACCTGAGGTTGCTGAGAGAGTAATTGCTGGAACAGAGGAGACGACGAGTGGAGTCATCAGGCTTCGAGCAATGGCCGATGCAGGTAAACTCAAGTATCCCATAATAGCTGTCAACGATGCATATACGAAGTATCTCTTCGACAACCGATACGGAACTGGGCAGAGTACAATAGATGGAATACTCAGATCGACTGGCCTACTATTAGCAGGTAAGAACTTCGTTGTTTGCGGTTACGGATGGTGTGGCAGAGGTATAGCATTGAGGGCTAGAGGGATGGGTGCAAAAGTCATAGTTACCGAAGTCGATCCCCTCAGAGCACTCGAGGCTGTAATGGATGGTTTCCAAGTCATGCCGATCTTAGACGCCGCAAAGATAGGTGACATATTCGTGACAGCGACAGGTGATGTCGACGTGATAACCAGTAGAGAAATGGAGCATATGAAGAATGGAGCCATCATGTCAAATGCTGGACACTTCAATGTAGAGGTCAAAGTCGATGACCTAGAATCTATGTCCAGCTCCAAAAGGACCGTGAGACCAAATGTTGAGGAGTATCTGCTTAATGACGGTAGGAGGCTTTACCTATTGGCTGAGGGAAGGCTTGTAAACTTGGCAGCTGCGGAGGGCCATCCATCAGAGGTTATGATGATGTCATTTGCAAACCAAGCTCTAGTAACTGAGTATATAGCGATTAAAGGGAGGGAATTGAAGAAGACGGTTCATCGGGTTCCAGACGAAATAGATAGGAGGGTGGCACAGATGGCCCTCGAAAGTATGGGTGTAAAGATAGATACTCTCACAGATAGACAGGTTAAGTACCTTAAGAGTTGGATGGAGGGAACGTAATGGACCTCCAATCTAAAATATTGGAAAGTGGGCAATGTAGAATCGGTATTCCTTTATATCCTACGAAGCATATCTTCGTCCAAAACCCTTATCATCTCATTTCGGAGCAGGAACCGTTTCAGTCGGGGCTTGGAATCAGCATGTTTAAATGAGGCACCGATTCCCTTAGACTGACTCGTAAGTTCTCACATAAACTATGAGTTTGAAACGCTCATCATATATTGGACAAGAATGCAATTTATATTGAGAAAGTTCAAAATGTCAAGTTTGAATTCTACAAACATTGATTATCCCACAGGTCCATACTCAATAGGTGTCGGAGCTATCATAGAGAGTGGGGGAAGAATCCTTCTTGTTAAGATCAATTATGGTCATAAAGGCTGGATGTTGCCAGGAGGATATGTCAGACCATACGAGACTATTGGAGACGCTGTCAAGAGAGAGGTTCTAGAGGAGATGATAAGGGTTT
>JAGTQO010000036.1 GCA_018396565.1 Candidatus Bathyarchaeota archaeon | reverse complement strand
ATAATTTACAGAACATCAGATCTGCACTGTTATATAAATCATATATCATCCCTACGAATATGTATCCTAGATGATCTTAGTTATCCTTTTGAACAAATCTAAATATTTCTTGTAGAAGACGTTCTACACATCTGATTATCAACAGATGTGTGTAAGTAAATTAGGTCTATCTATGTTAAGGATGGAGGTTCATCTCATTCCTCTGCCTCCGGCGACTGTTATGACCTCTCCTGTTATGAAGTCTGAGTCTTCGGATGCTAGAAACAGGGCTGCCATAGCAACCTCTTCAGGTTTACCTGTTCTTTTCAGAGGTGTCTCCTCAACCCTCATCCTAGTGTATTCGGCTGGTAGTGATGCGGTCATGTCGGTCTCTATGACCCCGGGGCATATGGCGTTCACGTTTACGTGCGGTCCCAGGTTTACAGCTAAAGATCTGGTCAAGCCTATTACTCCCGCCTTCGACGCTGCGTAAGGTACGTTTCCCAAGGCTGATTTCTGAGCCAGGCCTGAGACCGACGCTATATTTATTATCTTCCCCCTCCCCTGACCCAACATCAGAGGGGCAACCTCCTTGGAGCATAGGTAGGTCCCTTTAAGATTAATATCTATGGTTCTGTCCCAAATCTCTTCAGTAGTCTCCAGGAAAGGTTTAGGGATGACTATTCCAGCGTTGTTCACCAGAATATCTATCTTTCCATATTCTTGAACAACCCTCTGGACCATGTTCTTGACCTCATCGGCCTTAGAGACGTCGGCTTTAACAGTCATCGCAACCCCGCCGAGCCTCCTTATCTCCTCTGCGAGGCTCAGCGCCTCTTTTTCTGATTTAGAATAGTTTATGGCAACCTTTGCTCCTTCCTGGGCGAAGAGTAGGGCTATTGCCCGCCCGATACCTCTCCCAGCCCCTGTGATGAGGGCGACCTTACCTTGAAGTCTCAAACTGTTCAACCTCCACAAATAGAATATTCAACTTTGAATGTAAGATTTTCTAGCTGGGAGCGACCTCGAAGGGTATTCCTATTCATCACAGAACAATATGCGGCGCAGAACTACACTGTTACGCTCATCTAGTTGTCTCTAACCAGAACCTTCCGCAAGTTCTACGTAGACCCCCATCATACGTAAGTAGTGGCTGCTGGAGCCTCCTTGAGACTGAGAGGATGAGAAAGTCGTTGCACCCCCTCCTCATGGAATTGACTGTCTTCGAAAGTGTCGAATATTAATACTTTCGTATCTAGAACCGCAGACATTCACCCATCCCCCTCTCGATAGAGGCCTCTATATCCTCAACGGTTAGGGGACGGCCGAGTTTCCCTGTCTCACGTGGACCTCTGTAAGGCAGTTTAAGTTTGATAACTTCCTCTTCTCTATCATACTCGATGAGTAGTGTGTCTCCTGCTTTAACCTCAACCATCTTACGTATACTTGATGGGATGGATACTTGATAATTCTTAGTGACCTTCGTAGTACTCATATTAGTCATCTTGTCGTAACACGTTTAGCATGCATATATAACCATATCTAGTAAATTACGTTTACCGAGTACAATCCTTCCCTGAAATATGAGGCTATTCAGATTAAACGTTGAGAGTTGGTTTGAAATCTTCCCTCTGGAATATGTACTCGAATCTCGTGTAAACGTCGTAAGTCCCATTCAAAATTGCGTAGACATCCTCTGCGATCACAAGCTCCTCATCTGTCGGTATCACTAGAACCTTGACTGGATACTTTGGATCATCTACACTTATGACCGCCTCACCCCTTCTATCTACCGCCATCTCATTTCTCCCCTCATCTATCTTTACTCCCAGAAACTTTAGGCCTTCACATGTCTTGACTCTGTATACGGGCTGATTCTCGCCTACCCCTGCCGTGAATATTATTGCGTCTAATCCTCCCATGGCAGCCGCGTATGCCCCAATATATTTTCTGAGCCTGTAACACTCCATCTCCATAGCAAGCCTGCACCTTTCATCTCCATTTTTCGCCGCCTCGACTATGTCCCTCCTATCAACATATCTGCCCGTCACTCCTAATACTCCGCTTCTCTCATTCAGGATCCTACTCATCTCCTCAACTTTGAATCCGCATCTACGCATCATATATAATGGTATTGCAGGGTCTATGTCTCCGCATCTTGTTCCCATCACGGCACCTTCCAACGGTGTGAAGCCCATGCTGTGGTCGAATGCGACTCCATCCTTTACTGCTGTTATGCTCACACCGTTACCAATATGGAGGCTGACCATTTTCAGCTCTGATGGTTTCCTATGGAGTAGGGCTGAGGCTCTTCTTGAGACGTATAGGTGGGATGTTCCATGGAATCCATATCGTCTAACCTTGTATTTCTCATACCACTCATATGGGAGTGCATAGGTATGGATGTGTCTTGGAATTGTTGAGTAGAAGGCTGTGTCGAAGACCGCTATGTGAGGTTTATCAGGCAAGTGATCCATGGAGGCTCTGATTCCTGAAAGGTTCGGTGGATTATGTAGGGGCGCGAGCTCAGAATATTCCCTGATTGCTTCTATGACTGTCTCATCTATCAATACTGACTGGTTGAACTTTTCTCCGCCGTGGACTACCCTGTGGCCGAGAGCATCAATCTCAGAGACACTCTTTACAACACCCCACTCATTATCTGTGAGAAATTTAAGCATCAGTTTTATTGCAGCGTCATGGTCTGGAGAATCACATTTCATGGAGATGTTTCTCTTCCCTTGATGTTTTATTGTTGAGTCGCCGAAACCAATCCTCTCGACTATTCCATTGCAAATTCTTCTCCGCTCAGGCATCTTCCACATGGTGTATTTTACAGAGGAGCTTCCACAGTTAAGGGTTAGAATGTTCAAGACCAATCCATATTTTAACTGGATGATCTTCTAAATGAAGAATATGTTTTATCTCCTTTCAGAGTAGCCTTCACGATTGCAGGTTAGATAGTGAAGTTACATTCCCTCTCATTTTCTTTCGTGAGTATATGTGCCTTTAGATTTTTGTATTTGGTGACGCATTTATGTGATGTTTTTCCTCCTCTAGAAAGCGCCCACTGGACTAAAGGTTCTATCGCTCTCCAAAGTTCTTTTCCATCATCGGTCAAGGAGTATTGGACCTTGGGAGGTATCTCCGCCACATGCGTCCTCTGAACGAGTCCTTGGCTGCAGAGTGTTTTTAGGGTGTCCGCCAGCGACTTGGGACTTATCCCCCTCAACTCATCCATCAACTCGTTATATCTTAACACTCTATGGTTTCCTAATGTGTTGATAACTAGGAGGGCCCACTTCTTACTGATCACATCTACTGTTTCCTCTACAAAGCATAGGCAGTTGCATTTACTTTCCTCAACCATAGCTACTATGCTCCTATAGATTTTATAGTTTAAATACTATAAAAAGTATAGCTTAGCCGGTGTCTAGGATGTGTAACAGATCAAAGTGCAAATATCCAGAGAGACTCACAGACACACCTGATAGATGCAGTCCAAAACAGATCGCTGAATGCCACCCAAACATGAAAGGACATCCTTGTGCGAAGGAAGAAACCTGACCTAAATCAACCACAATACATGCGGATCATAATTACCATAGAATTTTCTTTGATGCTTTAGGCGATTCGGAAATGAATGCGGCAGTCGAGACCTCAGACCTAACGAAGTGTTAACTTAGATATCTCTCTCTTCCACTTTCTTTTTCTCCTCCTCAAGAATCCTAGAGCCGACCTTACGAATAGCTTCGATAAACCCATATACTGGCTCCGGTGATGCAGCTAATCCGCCAATCGAATATACATGGATCAACGTCAGCCCTCCGTCAAATCCTTGAGCTATCTGGATGGCCGCCTCAAGGGCCCTCCTTGAACACTCAGAACCATCTAGTGGAACCAATATTTTCTTGAACAATTGTGATTTTCACTTCCAATTTTCGAATTTTTACATCTTTTACACATAATTCTTCCGCCTTAGAGGCTTCCAGCAAAGGTTCCGTATAGTATTCCGAATATGACGCTTCCAGCCCAGGCGATTACCATGTATGTTAGGACAACCTTCCATCTAGCGATCCTTGAAACTGCCAGGGCATTAGCTACATCGTATGGTTGCCCCATCAACCATGATAGAAGTGCACCCTTGGACATTCCTAGGTTCCATAATCCTCTCCCAATCACTATCTCCACAAGTGTCGGTGTGTATAGTGGGCCTCCCAAGACGGAGGCTATTAGAATTCCTTGGATCCCTGTGAGATAGGTTCCTACAATGTCTTCAGGCATATATGCTTCGATATAGGCTACGGCGATGAGGCCTAAGATGAAGTATGGGAGGATCTGCTTGGCTAGGTAGCCTCCGAATTTGAGGGCGTTCCATAGCCTCTCATCCAGAGGTGGCTGAACGAGCTTCATATCGGTCTCCATATTGACTCTATTCGTTTGATGTTCCTGTTCTACTGCTCTGCCGAATGGTGTTCTGGAGATGATGACGCCCGCTATTAGGGCGACTACAATCGATACTAAGATTCTAACCCACGCCAGCTCCCAATACAATAGTTCTCCAGTGAGTAGGATCGCTAGGATGTTCGATGAGGGGGCCATCAAAAGAAATGTTATTGCTGGACCTATACCTGCCCCACTGTATAGGACCCCTGCAAATAGTGGGACCATTGTGCATGAGCATACTGTGAGGAATGGGGCGATTATTATAGCCAGGATGTAGCCGATTGATTTGCTTCCGCTCATGTAACGGGTGATGATGTCTTTAGGGATCATCTCGTATATCAGGCCTGCTACGACAAATGCGAAGAGGAGGCAGATCCAGCCGTGACTGAAATAGTCGATGAGGTAAGCTATTGGAATATACCATGTTGGGAGTCCATGAAAGTCAGAGGTTTTCATTGTGGGCGCAAGAGAGTAAGCCATGATTCTGGAATATATTAGGGCCCCGAAGACGAAGATTATGAAGGCTAAGAGTATCGCCGTCCTTATCGTTCTAGAAATCTTCTGCATAAGGTTTCCCCATTCTAATTGATTTCGACGTCATTTAGATGTCTCTGCGAGGATTCTCTCCACCTCTTCCTCGCTGGGTATTCTGCCCATAGTCTTGACTACGCCGTTTACTGCCAAGGCTGGTGTGACTAGTACCCCATACTTCTCTACGACCCCTCTGGAGGCTGCGTTCAAATGTGTTATGTTGACTTTGACTCCATGTTTTGAGGCTGCTTTCTCGACATTTTCACGGGTCTTCCTGCATCTTGGGCAGGGTGGGTCTGAGCCTATTACTTCAACGTTTACCTCTTTCATGCGGCCACCTCTATTCATATTTCAATAGTTCGCAGAGGAAAAGCATAATAACTAATTCATAAATAAGTATTTTGCTTAAAAAATAAACAGGATATGTTTATGGACTCAATCGACAGAAAAATAATCGTAAAACTGCAAGAGGACGGGAGAGCCTCCTATAAGAAACTGGGCGAAACCGTCAACTTCACCATAATGGGAGTGAAGAGAAGAATCCAGAAGATGCTCACACAGAACTTGATAAGAGTCTCCGCCGAAATCAATGTTGAAGCCCTGAACCTTTACGCTGCCCTGGTCCTCCTTGAACTTGAAAACAGGGAGATGCTCGACAAGATCCTTGAGCGCTTCAAAGAATGTCCAAGAATAGTCAAAATCTTCATAATGCTCGCCGGATATAATCTAGCCATCCTTATGATCGCCGAGGATCGAGATACCCTCGAAAGCGAATCTCTAGAAAAATGCTCCCTTAGAAGTTGCGAGGGAGTCCGAAGAAGCGAATTCTACCCCATAGGCAGCATACAATACTCACCATTCCTAAACATAAGGGAAAAACTTGTAACAAAAGACAGAAAGATCACACCATGCAACATCGACTGCGGTTCATGCAAGAGATATCAGGACCAGAAATGCGTAGGATGCCCCTCGACAACATACTATCGCGGCCCACTCTGAGAATGCTCCAACAAAATTATTCTCGTGAACGCTGCCGTATTGCTGCGGTTCAGGATATGTCGGAGATTAGGTCCATGTCTGACGGTACCATGCCCCTGACTCCTACCCAAAACGATATAGTCGACGCAACTCGGTTACCTGCAGAAGAAATCTTGAAAAAGCGTTAGGGAAGAAAGCTGGAAGAAGGTTGTTAAAGGCTTAAATAAGACTCAATTCGTGAGAAAACCTCCTTTACACAAGACAAAATAGAAGCCTTGAATGGAAGTGGCGGATTCTTGAAGAAGGTGTACAAGACGAATGTACCGATACCCAATCAAGAATATGAGAGAATATTATCGCTTGTTGAGGATTGGGGGATTGAAACGTGGTGGGAGGAGATGGATCAGGTGCTCTACAGCTCCGGGATAAGACGCAAGAGATGATATCTGGTGAGCGCCTTCGACTCCAACATCTTCGTCGCATTCGCAAACAAGAGAGACCGAGCCCACTCCAGAAGTAAAGATCTCATGAACAGACTAAAGGAGGGCGAATTTGGCAAGAAAGAAATTACAAGATTACATGGAAACATTAAAAGTTGAATAATCTCAACCTCACCTTAGCCAGTAAACCTTGAATCGTAGCCTGTAAGATAGGTTTAAAGTCAATCGCAACATATTAATTTGTGATTAAGCTTGAGCGGAAATAAGGAGTCAAGAAACAGATTAAAGAATAACCACTCGAAAATGTATAGGCATAGTGATGAAGTTACTACGTCTACAATCAATGAGTTCCTAGACAGGCTCGTCAAGATAGAGAGACATGAGGATAAGATGATCACGTCTATGGTTAGATTGATAGAATCGACAGAGAAGCTCAATAGGAGGATTGAGGGGCTCACCTGGATAATGCTGGTATTGACGGCAATAACCTTCATAATCTCAATACCGAATACAGTGGCAACGATCATGGGGATCCCAAGAGTTAGCGACATTGTCAGTGTAGAGATAATCCTCCTATCGATAACGCTGTCAGCAATCGTACCAGTGCTTCTAATATTCTATCCGAGATGGCTTATAGCTAAATGGTGGGGTAAACTAGAAAAGACTCTCAAGGAGGAGTAGGCACCCGCCATCTACGTCTTTCTAGTACTATGATCCCAGTGAACTGTTCAGAATTTGTTGTAACATATTGATTTAGAAGCCTGAGATCTAAACAAGCAGTTTATATATGTATATCTTAAACCTAACACTTTCGAATCTTAGTGATACAATAATATTTAGATGTGAATAATGGTGTTTGTCTTAAGTAGATTCCAAATTAAGTATGATTTACACTCTGTAATCTTAATGTTTTAATATAGCCTCCTACTCTATTTATGAGGTGTTCATCTTCTGTTATTAAGGGTATTCCTCTTTCTTGGGCAAAGAATACGTAAGATGCATCGTAAAATGTAATCCTTAATCTTTCGGCCACATCCAATATTTTCTCTTCACAACATTCTAATTCTATTAATTTCACTAAATTGAAGACTTTCTTAAATAAAATAATTAGTTGTTTGAGCTCTTCGGAATTGATCTTTTTATATAAACTGTATTCTTTCCAAAGTGTATTCCCCAACTCATATCTTGCCAGCTCTAGAGTATAGTTCCCAGATACCGTTTCCACTCTACTTGACTTTACGGCCTCGAATATCGCTGATGAGTCTAAGATATAGCTCATCTTGACTCCCTATCTTCCCTGATAGACTCTATGAGTCTTTCAATTGTTATCTTATCGAGTGCAGGTTTCAGTTTCATTATTTCACCCTTGATAGATTCGATCTCTCTTCTCCTAAGTTCCTCCTCTATTGCCTTTCTAAGCAGTTTGGATGGTTTGATGCCGAGCTTCTCAATCTTCTCTTTAAGTTCCTGTGGAAGCTTCACAGATACAGTTACATACTTACCCAAATGACCACCTTTTAAGACTACCTATAGGAGGAAAATAAGGTTTACATTAAAGTAGTAAGTTCGTGGCGCTACTTAATAAAGCTAATCTGCCGCGCCGGGATTCGTTAGTTTGATAGAGGGTTTGATCCCGAGTCTGGCATCGCCATCTTTTATTGGTAAAAGTTATATGACAGTGTTATATTGTACTAAAGGTGATGAAGATGACTCAAAACATTAAACCTACCCGAACTTTAGACTGTATAGGGCTGTACTGTCCAGAGCCTGTTCTCAGGACTAGAATGGAATTGGATAAGATAGCCACCAACGAAGTTTTGGAGGTTCTCGCTGATGATCCGTCAGCCGAAGAAGACATAAAAAGTCTTGTAAAAAGAACTGGACATGCACTCCTGAATATAGAAAAAGAGGGTAACATTCTCCGGTTTATTATAAGGAAAATTGAGAGGGGGTGAGAATGTGAGTGAAAAGAGAAGAATATTATATGTTCAAACAAGTGGTGTAGATTCTCCTGAACGCACCTATGCACCTTTCATATTGGCTACGACAGCAGTAGCCATGGGCATAGACGCGACAATATATTTTCTTATAAAGGGAGTCACCGTCGTCAAAAGGGGTGAAGCGGAAAAAATTAAGTTGGGCGAGTTCCCAACTCTGAGGCAAGTAATGGATCAGGCTGTGAAAGCTGGAGTAAAACTTGAGGTCTGCGAACAGAGTTGCATGCTTCTTGGGTTGGGAAGAGGTGACTTTGTAGATGCCGCTAAAATAGTTGGCGCAGCAACACTTAACGATCGCATTCTAGAAGCAGACGCCGTTTTATGCTTCTAGTAACTGGAAAGGTAATTATATGATGAGAAGAATCTATATGGATTACGCGGCAGGAGCGCCTGTTGACGGGCGAGTTCTTGAAGCAATGGCGCCTTTTTTCACTCTAAAGTATGGCAACCCATCCTCATCTCACTATTTTGGTAATGAAGCTAAAAGAGCAATTAGCGAAGCCCGTAACAGAGTTGCAAGTCTGATAGGTGCAGAGAGAGATGAAGAAATTATTTTCACATCCGGAGGCACTGAAAGCAACAATTTAGCCATTATGGGGTTGGCTTACAGAAATAGACCAAAGGGAGATCATGTCATCACCAGTTCAATAGAGCACATGTCAGTGATCAATGCCTTTAAACATCTGAGTAAACAAGGATTCAGAGTAACATATATCCCGGTTGACAGATATGGGATCCTCGACATTGGGGAACTGGAGAAGAAGATCACTGAGAAAACAGTTCTGGTATCAGTAATGTATGCCAACGGCGAAATAGGGACTATCGAACCAATAAAAGAAATAGGAGAAATAGCCCATAGCAAAGCCGCGTATTTCCATGTCGACGCCGTAGCTGCCGCGGGTCAGATACCGATAGATGTTGAGAAAGAGAACATCGATCTTCTTTCACTATCTTCAAATGACATGTACGGTCCACGTGGGGTAGGTGCCCTATACATAAGAGCAGGAACCCCCATTCAACCCATAATGTTCGGCGGGGGACAGGAAAGAGGACTGCGATCAGGAACCGAGAACCTGCCGGGAATAGTTGGCATGGGTAAGGCAGCTGAGATCGCCAAGAACGAGATGACGAAGGAGGCTGAGAGACTATCAATATTGAGGGATGAATTTATCAAGGGAGTCCTAGATAGCATTCCAGAATCATATTTGAATGGGCACAGAACTAAGCGGCTACCGAACAATGTCAACATTAGATTCAGCTACGTTGAAGGCGAATCTTTGATTCTAAGTTTAGATATGGAAGGTGTAGCATGTTCTTCCGGCTCAGCATGCACATCCAAAACCCTTGAACCCTCCCATGTTCTGATGGCTATAGGCCTAAAACATGAGGAGGCGCATGGCTCACTACTATTCACATTAGGAAGGCAAAATAATGAGAATGACGTAAAATACGTATTAGATATATTGCCAGGTATAGTGAGAAGGTTAAGGGCGATATCACCTCTAACACCAAAGAATATGATTCTCTGATAGATAGTGCGGTGCATTTATTGTTCGGTCAGTTCTTGTTAGTTTTTAGAGAAGCTTTAGAGGCTGCTCTCATAATAGTAATAATCTTAGCATATCTGAAGAGAACTGATAAGATATCGCTTTCACGTTATGTATGGTACGGAGTTTACGTTTCAGTGGCGGTAAGCCTCATTTCCGGGGCTTCCATCTGGTTCATCTACGGTAGTCTAACTAGGTCTGTTAAAGTATTATTTGAGGGAGTTGCAGCCCTCTTTGCAGTTTTAGTGTTATCCTCTATGATTTACTGGATGGCCACAAGAGGAGAGAGGCTCAAGAGGGATGTGGAGAGGCGAGTGGAAGCTATCGTAACCCGAGGCACAACCCTTACTCTAACTTCTTTTTCGTTCATTGTCGTGTTTAGAGAAGGTCTTGAAACTGTGCTTTTCTTGACTCCCTTCCTACTGAATGATGCCATAGGCACATTGGCTGGAGCTTTTCTGGGTGTAATAGCATCATCGTCCATCGCTTACGCCATATTCATTGTTGGCATCAAGATCAATATGCAAAAGTTTTTTTATTTCACAAGCATACTGCTTGTGCTCTTAGCTGGAGGCCTGGCTGGATATGGAGTTCATGAACTAGTAGAATATTCTGAGGAGAGGGGGATCGAATTAGGCTGGTTGAGCGAGTACGCCTACGACTTGAATATACCCAAAGACAACCTATTACACCATAATGGTGTAATAGGCTCAATAATTGCGGTAATGTTCGGTTACACTGTAAGCGCCGAATGGGCTAGAGTGATAGCTCACCTCGCATATTTGGCGATAGCACTCCCGTCTATAATCCTAATTTATAGAAAAACAGATGTGTAAACATTCTACTGGAAATTTCGTCATCTTTTTAGTATGAAGCAACAGCAATCGATTTCGTCGAATTTTTTTCATTACTTCCCATTGTTTACCTTCTAGGCTTCCTGAAGCTGTAGGATAGAATATATTACCCCCCTTATTGATGTAAGCTCTAAAGTTGTATCGTCTAAACGGATCAATCAAGAGTGTCACAACAATCATATGTATGGTGTTATTTATATTATACTATGAGATTCTCGCGGCTAATCCGTCAAAGCCGGTGTCAAAGCTGATGAGAGCATCTATCTTGAACTCTTTAAGTTGCACTAGAATTGTGTGGTCTGTGAAGCTGAGACCTTCGAACCGTCCTGTCTTGAACGTTGCCCATGCCTCTTCGAAAACCCTCTCATCAACCCTTATGAGTCTTACTAATGATGGTATCGATTCCTCTCTTGAGCCGAGGATAATTTTTCCAATTTTAACCGCTGCGTCGAATCTTCCTGTGCGAACAAGGGCTGTTGTGATCGCCTCATCAAATACGTAGTCTGACGAATAGGGTTGGCCGAATTCGCCTCTCCTCAACCTGTTCATGAGGTCTTTGCCTTTTGAATGGTCTCGATCTCTCTTGTTGGCGAATGCAACGAAGATGTTAGAGTCGATGAAGACGCTCATCAATATCTTACCTCTTGCGCTTTACCCCAGCACCGTAGAGTGCTTGGTCTATCTCCTCCCATCTCGTTTCAACTCCCCAATCCTCTACAAGAGATAATATTTTCTCATATTCTTGGTCGGGTATTGGTATATTCGTCTTACACATCTTCTCCAAAAATTCATCGCTTCTATCCAAGGCCTCCCTTATGAGCGTGGAGAGGAGTTCCTGCTGGCTTATCTTCCCCCCGGCCTTGAGAGTGACCAGGGCTTGAAGTTTCTCTAGCTTTTTCTTATCATCCTCACTGAGCTTTACTGTCGTCATACAACTATTATGTAGTATAAAAGTATTCTAAATAAACTTTTCTACCATAATGCTGTATTGTTGAAACATTCTTTTCAACAATACGTATAAAGTAGAAACATAGAAAGGGTTGAAAGAGGTCTTACTCCAGAATGGTCTTGGTCTCCGAAGATGTTTGAAGCTTGATAGACCTAAACTCCAAGGTCCGCCGTCGGAAGATCTTATTCGGAAGATGAGGGGGAGACGTATTGCTGAAGGTCTACCTCGATAGTAGTGCGATAGTTAAACGGTATATATCTGAGCCAGGCAGCTCCACGGTAGATTACGTGTTCGATAAAGGTTGGGCTGGTGAAGTATCCATTGTCGCATCCATATGGAATATTGGTGAGGTACTTGGAGTATTGGATGAGAGAAGAGAGAGAAAGTGGCTCAGTGAGAGTGAGTTCATGAAGGCCCTTGGGAGCTTTGTAAGCGAAACCCTAAGACTGCTACGCTTAAGAATATTAGAGATCTATCCGCTACTAACATCAATACTTGTTGGAGCTTGGCCTCTAATCTTAAAGGAGCATATCTTCGAAGCCGATACCCTTCAAATTCAAACTTGCATCTATTCCGATGCCAACATGTTGTTAAGCAGGCCGCGCTTATGGCATTCTTTTCTACAAACCTGACAGATCAGTTCATCATTGCTCAAGAGTTGACCTCCCGAGAAAGCGAGGAACAAACATCGGTACTCTCTTCTGGTAACTCAAGTATTCTTCTCCGAACTTCTCAGTCAACTCCTTCTCCTCTCTCCTAGCCAAACGATAATATGCAAAAACCAATATCGGAAACATGAGTAGTGTTGGGATTGTCGGCCACTGTACCAAGAACGCGATTGAACCTAGAATTATGCCTAGATACTGAGGATGCCGAACGTACGCATACAGTCCTGTGGTGACCAGCCTTCCTTCTCCATGATAGACTGTCCTCCAGCCATCAATGATCAGATCTGCGGCTACTAACAAGATGACTATGCTAACGACCATCACGACAAGGACTCCAACCTCAAGATTCCATAATCCCAAGATAGCCAGAGTTGCGGCGAGGAGATGTCCGTGCATCGGGTCTGGGCTGAGTGGAACTCCGAAGAAACTGCTCAGGAAATATATTGTAAGAGGCACACCGAACATCTCAGTGAAAAGAGATATGAAGAAGGCTTCAGTGATGCTCAATGACGCCCAGTTTCGTCTCTTGAAGGGCTTCAGAAAGGCGATGATAAAAAGGCTGAATAGAACTATCGATACGATAACGACCAGCCAGTTTCCAAAGAGATAATCCTCTCCAGGAAGGATCTGTCTTCACCACAACATCAGTTCGCTGGTGATATTCAGGCCCCAGCTAGTTCTGAATGCGCGCGTTATTGAAGAGTCTGAAGGTCTTTGACAGAGCCTCATCAAATACGTAGTCTGACGAATAGGGTTGGCCGAATTCGCCTCTCCTCAACCTGTTCATGAGGTCTTTGCCTTTTGAATGGTCTCGATCTCTCTT
>JAGTQO010000035.1:11501-13337 GCA_018396565.1 Candidatus Bathyarchaeota archaeon | reverse complement strand
AGACCGTTGACATCTGTCAGAAGGATCAGCAGCTCAGCATCAACCTTGCTTGCAACCAAGGCTGAGAGTTTATCGTTGTCGCCGAATGTCGACTCGATCTCATGGACCGATATAGGGTCATTCTCGTTGATTATCGGTATGGCACCATACTTCTCCAGCATATCCATAGAATTCCTCAGGTTAAGGTATGTTCTTCTATTCGAGAAAGCTTCATAAGTCAAGAGTATCTGGGCTACCTTCAAACCGTATCTTCTGAATGCGCTTCTCCAAGTCTCGATGAGTATGCTCTGGCCTACAGCCGCAGCTCCCTGCCTTGTAGGTATGTCCCTAGGCATATTCTTCAAACCTAACTCTTTAACCCCTGAACCTATGGCTCCTGAACTCACAATGATGACCTCAATCCCTCTTCTGGTCAACTCATAGACCTGTCTCGCTATGTCCTGCATATACTCCTCGTCGAGGGAGCCGTCTGGCTTTGTAAGAACCGATGTTCCGATCTTTACAACTATCTTCTTGACTCGGCTGAAATCCCTCCTCAAAATCTCCACCTCAATCATCTCGGCCAGACTTTACTCAACTTTCTATGGGTGTAGGGTTTAGCGTTCTCTCCAGTATATGTTGAGACCACTTGACCGTTTCCCTTCACAATATATTTGTATATCACCAAGCCTTCGAGACCGACTGGTCCCCTGGCATGGATCTTCCCGGTGCTTATCCCAACCTCCGCGCCTAGGCCGAACCTGTATCCGTCGCTGAACCTTGTTGAGGCGTTGTATAGAACGACTGCTGAGTCGACCTCCATAAGGAACCTTCTAGCGTTCTCCTCACTCGTCGTAATTATTCCATCTGTATGGTGTGAGCCGTAGATGTTTATGTGGTCTATGGCTTCTTTGATCGAGTCGACAACCTTTATGGAGAGTATGAGGTCTAGGTATTCTGTCCTCCAATCCTCATCTGTCGCCTCCTTGATCTCCGGCAGGATCTTTCTGGTCTTCTGGTCTCCTCTCAACTCAACGTTGGCTTGCCTATATTTCTCAGCCATCACCGGCAGAAATCTTTCGGCAATATTCTTATGGACGAGCAGTGTCTCCATGGCGTTGCATACTGCTGGATACTGGACCTTAGCGTCGTAGCATATTTTGACAGCCATCTCCAGATCCGCATGCTCGTCTACATACTCATGACATATCCCTTCAGTGTGGCCTAGAACAGGGATCTTACTATTCTCTTTGATATATTTCACGAGGTTGGTTGAGCCTCTGGGTATGAGTAGGTCTATGTAATCATCCATCTTGAGGAGTTCTGCGACATCCTCCCTCGTCTCGACGAGTTGAACAGAATCTTCAGGGATCTTTCCAAGTCTCCTCAACACATCCCTTATGAGCTCTGTCAGAGAGATGTTTGTCCTTGAGGCTTCAACCCCACCCTTAAGGATGACGGCGTTTCCAGACTTTAGGCATAGGCTCGATATTTGGACGAGCGCATCCGGCCTAGCCTCGAATATGGCCCCTACGACGCCTATGGGGCATGTCACCTTGTAGAGTTCGAGGCCCTCATCCATCTCCATACATAGGATTGTTCTGCCGACAGGATCTTCGAGTTGAGCAAGGGACCTCAACCCCCTCACCATCTCATCTATCTTTGAATTATCTAGTCTGAGCCTCTTTATCAGGGGCGGTGCTACGCCTTTCTTTACAGAATCTTCAACATCCTGACTGTTAACCTCGATGATCTTAGACCTTCGTCTATCTATCTCCTCGGCTATGGTTAGAATAGCCCTATCTTTATCTTCACATCTAATGTTGGCTAGTCTCAGCGATGCGGCTCTAGCCCGTT
>JAGTQO010000035.1:0-11439 GCA_018396565.1 Candidatus Bathyarchaeota archaeon | reverse complement strand
GGATACCAGGATACTGCTCGATTTCGAGAAGCCATCCAACTAAAATTCTACAGCAACCCCTCCTTAAAACATGTCTGGGGGTCTAACGGATAAGTATATTCGGCGGGTGATAGTAATGTATCACTGTTATGTAGGCGGTTATCTTCAGTATTCTCCAGGCAGCACCTGACCAACTCATAGTGAGCAGGTAAACCCCGTTGTATACGCCGTATTCACCCACTAGAGTCCAAGAGCATGTGAGTGAGGCCTGGTTGCCGCTGACATGGATCTCCCATGGAAAAGCTGTGAAGGTCAGTCTAGGATTCATATTGAAGATATCTTTGTAGAGTTTACGGAGCTGGTCTGGTCCTGAGAATTTGATGTCGAAGGTCATGTCGATAAACTCACCGTCGACCGTGTATAGGGAGAGAATCTCTTCGACAGACCTGCAGTTCATTGCTTTGACATAATTCCAAATCACCTTCCTGGCGGCATACTCGTCCCCATAACTTTCAGCGTTCACGAGAAATATATGTGTAGATACTAGAAGAAAGGGAAGCATTGAAAGTACAAGTAGACTTTTGAGATGCTTCATTCCACCCATTCCTTCAAAGGTGAGTTTCAAGACATATCCTGTTAATAGGTTTTATATGTTTATGGCTGAACGTTTCAACTCAACCCTTCTTGGAATTTCAACCTTGACATATCTGGATAGAAACTTCGAGAAGAGCTCAGGATGCTCGGTATGTATTGGATAAACCTTCTTGGGTTGGATTCTCATGACCATATCTTTGAGCTCGTTGGGCATTATGTGTCCTGAGCAGTGTATCTGATACATCGGTAGGCCGAAGTGGTCAAGCCAGTTTAGAAGTTTCGTGAATTCAATCTCACCCTCCTCATTCACAGGTTCGGAGGCTGAATGTATGAAGTTGCTCCCTGACCTCGGCCTTATCTCTATCAGCTCCTTGACGTCGAAGAGGCTGCAAGCCATAACGATACTGTCCTGCATATTCTTTATCTCCTCTGGAGTCTTGACGTTGAGGTGAGACTGAATCTCCTCCTCCCAAAGTGAGTATCTCTTCTTCATCTTCTGGAGTATGATGAGGCTCCCGTCATCTATCTCAGGCAATTTCAACTTTCCATCACATCTCAGCCTGTCGAGGATGTATGCTTGCCTCATCGATACAGCCAACCTTCTCTTACTGGTCTTCGAAGCTTCATGGAATGTTTTGAACCTGTCTACATCCGCATAGGAGAAGGTTGCCATGACCAGTCCGTCTGTTCCACTTATAACCTTTCCAACCTTCCTCCTGACCTCATCTTCACTCGAGACGTCGGCGCCGCTGATGTTTGTACCTTCACAGATCAGGATTGTAGGCTTTGCCTCCCTAGATTTCTCGATGAAGTCTTGGGTCAACTCGGCCTTTGCACCGTGGGTCCTCAGATCTCCAGTATATGCGACGGCGCCTTCTGAGGTGTGTATTATGAATCCGTATGCGGCTGGTACTGAGTGGTCGACATGGATAGGTTCAACCTCTAATCCGCCGATCTTAATCTTGTCCCCGGTCCTGAATGTCTCTATCTTCAAGCCTTCAATGTCGGTCTCGAATGTTCTCGCCCTAGTCTCACTCAGACTCTTCAGAATGGTTTTCGTGGTCTCTCCACAATAGATCGGGATCCTTCTGTTGATGAAGGATATGCATGAAGCATGGTCGCTGTGAGAGTGCGATAGGAAGACTCCGTCTATTGAAGGTTCAGAGTCGTCGAACCTGTAAATTCCTTGCAGGTGGGGGAGTATTCCAAACTCGAGGAGCCCCCTCTCATCCCTAGGTGAAAGGTAAGGCTCAAAGTAGAATCTCCTCCTGCATGAATAGCTCATCCCGAAATCAAGCAGTATCCTGGTATCCTTATCTTCTAGAAGGATCTTGTTGCCGCCTATCTCGCCTACTCCACCATAAAAATTCAGCACAGACCTTCACCAGATTCTCTCACAGAGGCAACCGACTTCATAACGGGGTGTTCAAATCTTAAACTATTCGCCTTCTATCCTTAATAACTGGTGTGCGAGTTTAAGAACGATTACTACATGGGATGTCAAAAGCCCCCTTCAGCAGTGGTGGATCATGCATGATCGAGAGGGTAACCTCAAACATTTACATGGTGAAGATTCCTCTGCCCCAGAGCCCACTGAAAGCAACAAACTCCTACATCATCAAGGGTGAGGATAGAAATCTGATAGTTGATACAGGCTACAATCTACCAGAGTGCAAGGCTGCGCTGCTTCAAGGCTTGAGGGAACTAGGAGTCTCCCTAGATGTGACAGATATATTCATAACACACATGCATCCAGACCATCTTGACCTGGTCTGGTCTCTACAATCAGATTCTTCAAAGATATACCTCAGCAAGCCTGACCTTGAGACTGTTAAGTTGAGTGATTGGTGGGAGGAGAACAGGCACCTATTCTCTAGGATAAGTGGCCTTCCAGAGGATGTTCTCCAAGAGATCATTGATAGACACTCTCCCAGAAAATTCCACCAAGGCAAAGCTCCCGAGTTCACTACAGTCGAGGATGGCGATGAGATAAAGGTGGGAGATTGCCTCCTACAATGTGTTGAGACCCCTGGCCACAGTAAAGGTCACATGTGCCTCTATGAGCCTGAGAAAAAGATACTCATATGTGGAGATCATGTTCTTAACGACATAACTCCAAACATTGCGTTATGGCAGTATGAATGGAACCCTCTGGAGAAATATTTGGATAGTCTGGATAAGGTTCTAGGGTTTGAAGTGGAACGGGCCCTACCTGGCCATAGAAGCCTCATCAGAGACTTTAAGGGCAGAGTTATGGAATTGAAAAGCCATCATCAGGAGAGGCTCAGAGAGATCCTGTCTTTACTGGACTATCATGGTAAGGATGCCTTCAGAATAGCCTCCGAGATGAGTTGGGATATGACCTATGAGTCTTGGGATCAGTTCCCAGCCACCCAGAAACTATTTGCAACAGCAGAAGCCCTATCCCACCTCAAATACCTCGACGATAAAGGGTTTATAGATAAAAAGACTCTACAACAGAGAATGCTATTTACAAAGAGACATTGAAATTGAAAAAGGATCTTCAATGGCATCTTGCCTAAATGTGGGAATCAGCCTCATTTCATTTTATGTCTACTCACTATGAACTATTCCTGCTGGGCTTCTCCACATTTGGGGCAGTATCTGGCTTCGAGAGAGATCTCTGAACCACAGTTTATACAAAACTTTTTGGCGTAAAGTCTCTCCCTCGGCTTGGCCCCAACTCTTTCTGGATGGGCCCTTACACTCCTAGGTCTCTCAGCGATCGTGTAGATCAGCCAAGCAACAATCCCATAGACGACCCCGTTGAACACTGCGCATACTAGAAGTGTCGCCGGAAAACCTAAGACAGGATACGTGGTCTCAGGAACATTCAAGAGTGAGTAGAGCATTCTTCCAGGGGGCAAACTGCTATACTGGAGAGTAACAATTAACATTATTATGAATACAGCTAGAAACACTATCGCCCCTCTCAAATTACCATTCCCCCACCAAACTGAGTGTGAATTGATTCCATAAAAAACTAGTGTTCAGCGGCGCTGTCAAAAGCATCCACATCTCCAGAATCGACTGTGGCTTTGGATGTCGGCTCCTATCGCAACATGTTAGGCTTCTAGGCCATATTACGGTGCCTTTTTGGGTTGATGTCTGCTTTCATAAATTCTACAGAGAGCTTTTAGGCTTCAAGGCTTGGATAAGTAGATCAAATCTTGTTTCAGGCAGAATTCATAAAGTTTTAATTCCAGGTCATGGTGGGCCGGGGGAGATTTGAACTCCCGACCTTCCGCGTGTAAGGCGGACGTTCTAGCCCAGCTGAACTACCGACCCATCTATACTATTCAACCATTTTCCTTTCTATATTCTCTCTTCTTATTAACATAACCTTACCCCTCTCAAAGTTTCCATTCCTTTTTGAATGTTTGGTATTCGTACCAAGGAATTAGTATGGTTGGAGGTTTTCACGGTAGCGTTTAAGAGGTTGATTTTTATGCTAAAATGCAACTTGTGGCCTGGGTGAGAATATGTCAAGGGCTGACCTGTGGTCTAAAGTCAGAGCTGTGCTCTTCGATCTGGATGAGACATTGATAGATTCTTTTCAGGGTCGTATTGGAGCCCATGCTGAGGTATGTAGAATTCTTAAGGGATTTCTGTCTGAGAACGGTTTCGTTATCGACGAAGGAAGTCTCCTCTATGAGTTATCATCATTGGATGATGAGATGAATAAGAGATTCATGTATGATAGGGATAATTGGTGGCCTATTCTGGTGGAGAAGTTTGCTCCAAAATTGGTCCTGCCCAATAATCTGATTAAGATGTTGACTAGAAGTTACTGGCTTGCCTATGCCAAAGAAGCTAAGCCTTACCATGACACTGAGGAGGTACTTCTCTACCTTAAGAAGCGGGGGTATCTTCTGGGCTTAGTATCCGACTCTGACAGGCTGCCTGGGATGAAGAGATATAGAATAGAGATTCAGCCCTTCAAACATTTATTTAACTTAACCCTTGTCGCCGGTGAGGATACTGAGGAGACGAAGCCGAGCCCTGAACCTTTCTTGGTGGCGGCTGAGAGGCTTGGGGTTAAGCCTGGGGAGTGTGTCTATGTGGGCGATAAGCCCTTCGCAGATGTTGAGGGCGCCAGAAAGGCTGGGATGAAGACAATTCTGGTCTATCGCCGCGACTGGGGTTTCGACGCCAAGCCGGACCTTGTTTTAAGGTCCCTGAGTGAGTTGAAGGATATCCTTTGACAGGCTCCTCCCACTCTAGATAGTTCAAAATTTTATACACAGGTTAGGTCCCTAGGATGTTTGGTTAGTAGCCTGTACCCATCCCCAGTCGCGACCACAACATCCTCTATCCTCACACCGAACATTCCGGGAATATATATTCCAGGCTCAACGGTGAAGACCATTCCAGCTCTCAGTCTGACGTGGCTCCCCACCTGGATGTAGGGTGGTTCATGAATGTCTAAGCCGACCCCGTGGCCTGACCTATGAATAAAATACTCACCGTAACCACAATCACCGATAACTCTTCTAGCTGCCAGGTCTATAGCTTCCACCTCAACCCCAGGCTTGATAGCCTCCAAGGCTTCCTGATGGGCCCTATAGACGGTTCTGTAAACCTCCTCCAATCTAGGCTCAACCCTCCCCACAATAAGGGTTCTAGTCATATCTGAACAGTATCGGCCATACGTGGCGCCTATATCAAGGGTGACAGGGTCTCCTCCAAATATGGTTCTTGAGCCGCATCCATAATGTGGGAGGGCGCTGTTTGGGCCTGAGGCTACTATGGTCTCGAAGGGTGCTCCTTCAGACCCCTCCATCCTCATAAAATACTCAACCCTGGCGGCGAGCTCAAACTCCCTCACACCCTCTTTAACCTCACACATAACTTTCTCCAGGGCGTCATCAGCAAGTTTAGCTGCTCGCTCCATAAGTTTGACCTCAAGGTCAGACTTTAAGATCCTCATAGGGCTAAGAATCCTAGATGTGGAAGTGAAAGTTGCCTTTGGTGCAGAGTCACGTAAAGCCTTATAGTGGACCATCCATATTCTTTCAGGGACCGCCAACTTTCCAGTCAATAGTCTGAGTCTTCTCAAAATATTTTTTAGTTGGACGTGCTGTCTCAACCTCTCACTCCAGACCTCAACATTTTCTATCCAAGAAGTTGCCTTGACCTGGCTCTCATACAGTCTGGAAGTGACAATCAACGGCTCACCGAGTCTTGGGATTATACATAGGGTCATTCTTTCGGAGGGGTTCGTCCAAAACCCTGTCAGATAATACATGTCGGGTGAAGGGGTTAAGCATAGGGCGTCCACCCCCCTCAAACCCATCATCTTCTTAGCCCTAAGGCACCTCTCCTCGAATATGCTTTCATCACCCATAAGTTGAGACTCCTCCTCACCAAAACTTCAGGTTCCGAACCGTCCGGTGATAGGGATATCCTCACCGCATGCTGGACAAGAATTTTCTGCGCCGAGTCTGTAATCGACTATGTCGAAGAGGTAACGTTCAATCAAGAGTTCCCCGCACCTGGGACAATAAGTGTTTTCATACTTGTGCCCTGGGCAATTGCCGAGATAAACATATTCTACACCTTCCCTCTTGGCTATTAAGTATGCCTTCTCGAGAGACTCAATAGGTGTGGCCTTTCGGTCCATCATCATGTAGCTTGGATAGAATCTTGAGAAGTGTAGAGGTGTCTCAGGGCCGGCGTATCTTAAATGCTCCCTAACAATCTCAGTAACGGCTTCAACGTCATCGTTGATCCTTGGAATGATGAGGGTGACAATCTCAACATGCATCCCCATACTTATCGAAGACTTCACGTTCCTCCAAACCACTCCAACATCAGCCTCACAGTACTTCCTGACAGATTCGAAGCCGCCTTTGACATCGAACTTCACAGCGTCGAGTCCAGCATCACTCAACTTGCGTAGGGCTGAAGTTGTCATGTAACCGTTCGAGACATAGGTGTTGTATAGGCCCATTCTCTTGGCTAGAGGGAATAGGTCTAGGGCATACTCAAGCATCAACGTAGGTTCGTTGAAGCTGATGGATGTTCCTTGAAATCTTGATTTAGGCATCTTGAGCAGGTCCTGCGGGCTGACGTATTCTGCTGTCTTGGGGTTCGGTGGTCTTTTACTCAACTCACTGTTCTGACACCATGGACATGGAAAATTGCAACCCCATGATCCGAAAGTTAAGGCCCTGCTTCCAGGCCAGAAGTGGTATAGGGGCTTCTTCTCAATTGGGTTTATTGAGATGGAGGATATGTCCCCATAGATCAGGGTGTAGAGGCGCCCTTCAATATTTATCCTCGTCCGGCAGTAACCAACCTTGCCAGGGGAAATTATACATCTTCTCTCACAGGTTAAGCATCTGGTCGCCCCACCCTCAACGGTGGATAGGCTGGCCTCACGCACATTAGGCCTTTCAAGCAGATCCTGCGGCTGGCTCAATAGAGTCTCCATTAGGTGACATCCATAGGTTAATCATCTGAGGAATCTTTGGAGGATAAAGAGCAGTATCGAGACCACGGAGATTATTATGAGGATCGGTGATGTGGCGAAGTAGAAGTTGTCTGTCCTATATGTCCACCATATTATAGGTGGGAGCTTACCGATTGTCGGGATGAGTCTCGAGACGAAGGGAAACATTATCAAAACGAATCCTAATACTATCAGGATCAAACCTATTATTATGAATCCTTCGTAGTTCTCAGGCAACCGTTCGCCACCCCTACCAGAAGTCTTTCAGAGCCCAGAGATAAACCTACAGTCGACCGTCCCACCTTCAAATTTTTAGGTCAATAAAGCATCGGCTTTAAATCTTACTGAGTATGATTCTAGAAGGTTTACAACTGGTAGAGGTAGCTCTCAAATGGAGGAGAATGATGAGCTGAAGGCTATAAAAGCCAGGAAGATGGAGAGGCTCATGGAGATGTCGAGGTCACCTTCAGAGCCGATAAAGATTTCGGATGAGACCTTCGATGAGACTATAAGGAGGAACAGGCTGGTCATCGTCGACTTCTGGGCTGAATGGTGTGGGCCATGCATGGTTCTCTCACCGGTAATAGACCAGCTCGCAAAGGAGTATGCTGGGAAGGTTCTGTTCACCAAGCTGAATGTCGATGAGAACCCCGCTGTCACAGCCAGGTTCGGGGTGATGAGTATACCAACACTTCTGATATTCAAGGATTCAAATCTAGTAGACAAGATAGTGGGGGTAGCGCCTAAGAGTAGAATAGAGAGCGTCCTGAACAGTTATTTATCGAGTCTTAATGTCTAGGACCCTGAGACGGAGGAATCAGTATAACATGTAAAAGTGGTTCCTCATCAATACAGAAACTTGATAGAGAAGTTTAACCTAATATTTGACTGGTCTATATGTCAGAGGGTCGACTGGTGGGATGGGAGGGTGGGAGGCTGAGTGAGATCCTCAGCATCCTATCCAAAACCTATCCAGACGCCAAGGTCGCCCTGAACTTCACGAACCCACTTGAGATTCTTATTGCAACAATGCTCTCAGCCCAATGTACCGACGAGAGGGTGAACAAGGTCACGGAAGCTTTATTCAAGAAATATAGGAGCCCAGAGGACTATGCGAAGAGCAGCTTGAAGGAGCTCGAGAAGGATATCAGGCCGACAGGATTCTATAAGGCCAAATCCAAAAACATCAGAGACGCCTGCAGGATCATAGTTGAGAAATTCAACTCACAAGTCCCGAAGACCATGGCTGAACTCACATCTTTACCAGGTGTAGGCAGGAAGACAGCCAACATAGTATTGTCGAACGCCTACGGCATCATCGAAGGAATAGCTGTTGACACCCATGTGGCAAGGGTGAGCAGGAGGCTGGGCCTGACAGAGTCAAACGACCCAAACAAGATCGAGCAAGACCTGATGAGTAAGGTACCGAAGAGCCTGTGGTTTCCATTCACATACCAACTCATAGAGCACGGCCGAAGAGTATGCAACGCAAGGAAACCCCTATGCAGCCAATGCAACCTAAACAAGTTATGCCCATCAGCGTCAATATATGGCAAGGGATCTCAAGATTGAGTCTGCAAGAGTACCGGTCGAAGAGAAACCTGGAAAGGTCAGGTGAACCCAAGGGATCCAAACCCCCATCCGAAGGCGGCAAAATATATGTCATCCAGAGACACCAGGCAACCCACCTACACTATGACCTGAGGCTTGAGATGGATGGGGTTCTAAAGAGTTGGGCTTTACCGAAAGGCCCGCCAACCCAGCCGAACCTGAAGAGGCTCGCCGTCCAAACCGAGGACCATCCAATAGAGTATGCCGACTTCGAGGGGGTTATTCCTGAGGGAGAGTATGGGGCTGGAAAGGTTGAGGTCTGGGATAGAGGGACGTTCGAACCGATAGAGGTCGACAAGAACAAGATAATATTCAGAATACATGGAGAGAAGTTGAAGGGAGATTACTGTCTCATAAAACTCAGGCCTGGAACAGACCCTAAAAACTGGCTCTTCTTCGAGAAGAAGACGACAAGATGAATAAGTCTCATTTCACAATCGAAGAGGAAGGGTCAAGATATGGTTGATACCGATAGGAGGGAGGCGATGTTCTATACTCCCATAGATGAGTCTAAGGTGAGATGTGAATTATGCAACCATTACTGCACAATATTAGATGGAAAGACCGGAATATGTGGAGTGAGAATAAATGAGGGCGGAAGACTATACAGCATGGTATACGGTAAGGTCGCCGCGACTGGAATAGACCCTGTCGAGAAGAAGCCCCTATACCACTTTCATCCAGGCACATCTACATACTCTATATCAACGGTAGGCTGCAACTTCAGATGTAGAAACTGCCAGAACTACGAGATATCCCAGATGCCGAGGGACCAAAATAGAATATTTGGAGAGGGCCTTCCGCCAGAGGAGGTTGTCGAGGCAGCTAAACGTTACAGGTGCGAGAGCATATCCTACACATACACTGAACCGACAATATTCTACGAGTACGCCTACGATACCGCTAGAATAGCGAGTAGGGAAGGTTTGAAGAACATATTCGTGACGAACGGATACATTTCAGCGGACGCCCTGAAAACCATAAAGCCATACTTGCACGCCGCGAACATAGACCTGAAGAGTTTCTCAGACAGTTTCTACAGGGAGAACTGTGGGGCTAGACTCCAACCTGTCCTGGACAATATCAGACTCCACAGGGAACTTGGGATATGGGTTGAGGTTACAACCCTGATCATACCAACCATGAACGACTCAGAGGATGAGCTTAGAAGCATAGCAGGCTTCATCAAGAGTGTGGGTGAGGAGATTCCATGGCATGTCTCACAGTTCTACCCAATGTATAGACTACTTGATCTGCCAAGAACTCCGGTCTCAACCCTCAAAATGGCAAGGAGAATAGGTTTAGAGGCCGGTCTCAGATACGTATATGTGGGGAATGTTCCAGGCGATGAGGGTGAGAACACTTACTGCTACAATTGCGGGGAGAGGCTGATACGCAGGTTCGGATACGAGATCCTGGAGAACAAGATCGGAGATTCGAGGTGCCCCAAATGTGGAGCAGAGATCGATGGAGTTGAAATATGAAGAACACTCACTCTTTTATTGAAGTACCTAACTATTATATCTATGAGAGGCTGATTTGATGGAGCCTTCAGAGGAGAAGAAGAAATACTATTATGGTAAGGGAGAGGTTAAGGCGAGTGAGGTTTTAGGGGAGGCTGAGGCTAAACCTGCCGTAGCACCTGAGGTCCCAGCCAAGCCAGCTGCGAAGCCGAAGAGGAAGGTCGCTAAGAAGAAGGCTAAGCCTAAGAAGAAAGTTGCAAGACGTAAGAGTACCGCGCGCCGACGTTAACCCTCACCGATAAACTTTGGAATACATATTCGACTATTGACTGGGTCGAAGCACTCCAGCTGCCTAAAAGTCAGCGGAGTTACTATTCTGGAGACCATGCCGTGGAGAGAGTACGGTAGCCTGATAAGCCGCATCCCGCCTGCCGTAACCCACTCATCGATAGGGTAACCTTCCCGTTTAATCTTCGAAGCCAACATCCTCCTCTCACGGAAACTCCAAGCCAAGGTCTCAGGATCGAATATGTGAAGGTGGAACCCCCTACCTGAATACACCGCTGAAATATCTGTGAAGAAGCTACTTAGCCTCTCATACAATTCCACGGTCTTCATCCTAACCATCTTAAACTCTAAGGCGCAGAAACTCAAGCCCTGACCACGCCTCATCTTATCCTTTAACGATCCATGGATCGGACATACTATGTTTTCAGGATCCAGGTCGAAAACCAATTCCTGGCCTAAAATCCTCAACGGCCCATCGGCCCGACTATAAATATTCCTATCATAATAGACGGATTCAGGTAGAAACTTCAGGATGAGGCTCCTAACATCGTTCAGACCTTTATAGTCGTCTATGATGATGGTCTTGGAGAAATGTCGACTGAACCTTTTCATATAGATCTTTGTATGCCGGCCAATTATCACCGCGAATATGTTGTGGCCTGCACGTCTACTGATCCATTTGGAAACCCTACTGAGGTCAAACTCATCCCTGTAGAAGTCTCTCCTCTCGCTGAGGGTTGAATACCTCAACCCTTCAGGTAGAATATACTTCAAAACATTTCAAGTCCAAGGGATGCTTGGAGGCCTCTATCGCAGGGATCTATGAAACATTCAGATACTATGTCCTTCGCCTTCTCCCTTCTATTCTGATGCTCCTTCAGGAACCTTTCTACTTTAGGGGCTAGGGAGGCTTTATGCTCGCCACATAGGAGGTCCCCGCTCCTGCATCTCTTCCCTATCTCGGCGAGTTTCAGATCGTCCTGCTCGAAAAGAAACATTTCATAATAGTATATTGGACATATGTCGGGG
>JAGTQO010000032.1:4618-14095 GCA_018396565.1 Candidatus Bathyarchaeota archaeon | reverse complement strand
GGCGATAGAGGAGCCATCTGTTGTCGCTGCTGCAAGCAATGCTGCAAAGATGGCAAGGGACAAGGGTGGATTCACCACCAGCAGCACCCAACCGGTAATGATTGGGCAGATACAGATTCTGAAGGTTCCAGACCCTCATAGAGCTAGAATGTCTCTTCTCTCCGCTAAGGATGAAATTCTCCAAAAGGCGAATGAGCAAGACCCCATACTGGTCTCTAAAGGGGGAGGAGCTAAGGATATTCGTTGCAAAGTGCTTAATACAATAGTTGGCAGCATGGTTATACTTGAACTCTTGGTGGATTGCAGAGATGCTATGGGCGCAAACGCCGTGAACACCATGGCTGAGGCTGTTGCGCCGGTAGTTGAAAGAATATCAGGAGGCAAAGTATGTTTGCGAATCATATCGAATCTGGCCACCGAGAGACTTGCACGCGCAAGAGCTACTTTCTCAAAAGCAGCGCTCGGTGGAGAAGAAGTTGTTGAAGGAATAATTAACGCATATGCATTTGCATTAGCAGACCCTTACCGATGTGCAACTCACAATAAAGGAATAATGAATGGAATCACGGCTGTAGTGTTAGCAACAGGTAATGATACACGAGCCGTTGAGGCAGGTGCACACAGTTATGCAGCTATTCATGGTGGTTACAGACCACTTACAACATGGGAGAAGAACCATGATGGAGACCTGGTTGGAACTATAGAAGTTCCAATGGCGGTCGGTCTTATCGGAGGTGCTACAGCAACCCATCCAGTAGCGAAGATAGCAATAAAGATCCTTGGGGTGAAGTCAGCCTCTGAACTTGCTCAGGTCATTGCTGCTGTTGGTCTTGCTCAAAACTTAGCAGCTCTAAGGGCCCTTGCGACTGAAGGTATACAGAGGGGGCACATGACCCTACATGCTAGAAACATCGCATTGATGGCTGGTGCTACTGGAGAGATGATTGATAAGATCGCCGATATAATGGTAAAGGAACGTAGGGTCAGGATGGACAGGGCAAAGGAACTCCTTGAGGAACTGAAGAAGGCACAATAATTCTACTAAACACTTCCAGCGAGAAAAGCTAGGAGACCTAGAGACATCCATATGAGAACCATATTTTTAATCCTTTCAGCGTCTCCGCTAGAATATCTACGAAGCAATGAGAACGTTGAGACTATAAATCCTATATCTGATACTAGAACTAGTGGAATGTATCTTCTTCCGACCAATCCAAAAACTAGAGGCACAGGACTTAAAATAACTGCTGTTAAATAGAATATCGATGCCATTTTCGAGGCAAACTTTGGGCCATACTGCACAGCCACAGTCCTCACTCCCCCCACACGATCTCCCTCTACATCGGCTATTCCCTTCGTGACCTCTCTGCCCAGATTTGCCGTAAACGAGATCAATGAGAATAATAGTAAAGTGAAAGTGATCTTTCCGACAGCTGCTCCGCCATATATGAACGGTAGGCCTATACACATACTGACGACAACATTCCCTAGCAGGCCTGTTCTCTTGCCTCGAGTATTATAGTATAACATCAGGGATAGCGCAAATAATGCAATTAAGAGGCTGCTGGCATTAAGTGAAGCTGCTGCAGCCAAGCCTAAGCCACATGCAATTAACCCCAAAATGATTGCGTGAGAAGTCTTGATAATGCCTGAGGGCAGAGGCTTTTCCGGACGATTTATTCTATCTATCTCCAAGTCATAGTAATCGTTTATAGCCATAGTACCTGCCATAAGGAATATTGCTGTCGAAGCTCCTAGAAGAGCTTCATGAAACTCAGGAAGGCCGCCAAGTGCTATGATCTCTCCGATGATAACCGCTGCCCCCATCATAAGGCAGTTGATAGGCCTGAACATTTTGATGATGGAACAGACTTTCATAAACACTCAAATGCTCACCACTGATATGTATTCGACTAACATATTATAGGTGAAATCTATAAGAATGATCTATGTTCAAATAGCTTAGATAAAAGAAAGTGAGTGGTGGCAAATTTTGCATTCACACATTCATCCATATAGGAAATGTGGAGGACGAAGTTTCAATGGTTGGTAAAGTAGAGAAACATATCGAGAATGCTATTTCCCGGGATGGGGCAATTCACCTGTCTCTGATCGACCCTGAGAATGTAACACCTGAGAGAGCAGGTGAGATTGCCTATAAACTTCAGAAATTAGGCTCATCGGCTATCATGGTCGGCGGAAGCACAGTAGTTTCACCCCATGAATTAGATGAAGTTGTAAAGGGCATCAAAAAAAGAGTGGCGATTCCGATAATTCTGTTTCCAAACGGTGTAGCTGGGATTAGTCAGTATGCCGACGCAATTTTCTTTTCAACTCTCATGAACTCTATGAACCCTTACTATATCACAGGAGCGCAAGCTTTAGGAGCACCTTTGGTTAAGCGTTATGGCTTAGAAGTCTTGCCTATGGGCTACATAATAGTCGGTTCAACATCGGGTGCCGCAGGATTTGTAGGGCAAGCCGTCCCATTGCCTCTCGATAAGCCTGAGCTAGCATCCATGTATGCTCTTGCAGCCCAATACTTAGGGATGCGTTTCGTATATTTGGAGGCAGGCTCAGGTTCCATGAGACCTGTTCCCTCAGAAATGATATCAAGCGTAAGGAAGTCAGTTGATGTGAAACTTATTGTAGGTGGAGGAATAAGGACACCTGAACAGGCCTCGGACGCTGTCAAAGCAGGCGCGGATGCCATCGTCACCGGTACGGTGATAGAAAATTCTACTATAGAAAACGCTGTCAGGCTTATCAGGAGTATCCGTAAAAAATATTGAATTTGAGGTTTTAAATTGTTTGGCCGAATTCGCCTTTTTTCAGTCAAGATGCTACCATATTATAGACTCGTCAGGGCTATTGCATTCCCCTCAACGTTGAAAATAATTATTCTGCTTTTCACCTTTACCGTCGGAGGACCAGCGTTAGCTTTCTCAAGTATAAACATTAACACAGCACTTTATGGAGGGTTATTCGGTCTAACGATATTCTTTCTTCCATCAATTTTAGCAGACTTGTTCTCCGCATACGTATTGCTAAGATACGATCCCCTCTTTTATCTCCGAAGATGCCTTGCCTTATCCCTCTTCTCTTGCATTCTCTGGATTCTTATTTTGAGTGTAGGAGGACTCCTAAGAAACTATCTAACAAATATAATCTTTCCTTCACAACCTTTCTATTTTGCTCTGTTCACAGTCGTTCCAATTAGGGCCCTCGCCGTCCTATCTATGTCCTCAAGAGGGATCTTTAACAAGATACTATATATATTTCTGCAGCCCATAGTGTCGACATCGCTGTCGACCTTATTTCTAACCCCTAGAACACCCCTCTCTATAATATTGATTCCTGTAACAGTCGTATCTCTTTTGCCTACCATTCTGTTACTTAAACTCATAGAGTCTAGAGGAAAGCGTTCGATAGGAGCCTCACCCCTTAAAATATTCAGAGCCTTCCTTGTAGACTGGCTCAATGGTAACAATGAAATGTTTGAGAGATATCTAGAAGGTATGGGAGTAGATGACAAGGTGAATTTGACTGTTCTTCAATTTAAGTCTAAGAGTACTGGTCTACTGAAAGGTTTGCTTATAGTGGGCAACTTTCATCCTGGGCCTTTTTTAAATGTAGGAAGTAGCGCTCTTCCATACATGATAAAAAGTTTCCTTGAGAAGGATGGAAGACTAGTAGTAGCTGTTCCACATGGCGTCTCAGGACATGAGCATAACCTCGTATCAAAATCTCAGAATGAAAAGGTTTTATTAATTGTCAAAAATCTTCTGAGAGTTACGAATTATCATGATAGGGCATCTGCCTTCCAAAGATTTACAGTAGGTTCGGCCAAGGTTGGTGCTCAAATATTTGGAGATTCCATCATGCTCACATTGACTCAGTCACCCAATGATATGGAGGATATTCCGTCCAGCCTAGGTGAGGAGCTGCATCGACTCGCAAAAATGAAATTTAAACATGCTGCAATCGTAGATTCTCACAACTGCATCAATAATGTAAAGGATTACACAGATAAAGAGATAGAAGATCTCAAGATGGCTTCAATTCAAGCAATTGAGACACTGTCCCACATAGACACCTCCTTCTTCGAGATGGGTGTAGCAAAAAATGGGTTTTGGGGATACGGACCTGAACATGGTTGTGGCCCAGGAGGAATAAGCGCATTCGTATTTAGAGTCTCAAACAAGCTTTCGGCATATGTTATACTAGATGGTAACAACATGATATCAGGTTTAAGAGAGAAGATTCTCTCATCATTAAAAAACATTGGAATTGACGATGGAGAGATTATGACTACTGACACCCATGTTGTGAACGGCTTGGTCCCCGCTAGGCTAGGCTATCATCCCATCGGAGAAGCTTTAGATCAAGATATAGTTTTAAGAATTGTCAGTGATACTGTTAAAAAGGCTAAAGAAAATCTTGAGAGAGTTGAAGTTTCATCTGCTACTGAGACCGTGGAAGTTAAAAGTTTAGGATCTAAATCTCTTGAGCAACTCACCGATTTTATGTACAGCATCTCCAAACTTGTAGCAAGATACATAATGGTTATCCTCTTTACCTCTAATTTAGTTGGTGCATTCCTACTCAGTTGAGAGGGTGACAAATTGCGTCTTCATTGCATGCAATTACCACGAGAGGTAATTGTAGGCAGCGATATAATAGGTGCATTTGGAGATTTATGTAAGAAACTTGGATTCAAGGGTAAAGTCTTGATTGTAACCGGCCCTAGGATGATATCATTCGCCAAAAGCAAGGTCGGCCCAATACTTCAGGAGGCATCATTTGATGTATGTTATCTCGTAGTCGAAGACTCGACAATATTCTGGGTTAAAAGAGCTGAAGAGAGAATTTGTGAAGAGGCACCTTCATTTGTGATAGGTTTAGGCGGTGGAAGGGATATTGACATCGCAAAACTTTCCTCTGCAAACAAAGGTGTGCCCTTCATCAGTTTTCCTACTACCGCCTCTCATGATGGAATAGCCAGCCCTCAAGCGTCTATCAAAGGACTCGGCAAACCATACTCTGTTAGATGCCACGCACCGATCGCTATATTCGCCGACATATCTGTAATCTCAAGTTCACCTTACAGATTCATAGCCAGTGGATGCGGTGATATTTTAGCTAAGTACACAGCTGTCAGAGATTGGAGATTGGCCCATAAGATTAGGGGAGAGTATTATGGAGACTATGCTGCTGAACTTGCGCTGATGAGTTCAAGACTAATTATGAGAAATGCTTCTGCAATAAGAAGGTTGAGTAGGGATGCTGTAAAGACTGTCGTTGAAGCTTTAATAAGCTGCGGTGTAGCTATAAGTATCGCTGGAAGTAGCAGGCCATGTAGTGGCTCCGAGCACATGTTCAGCCATGCCCTGAACATGATCGCTCCAAAACCAGCTCTTCACGGTGAGCAATGCGGCGTAGGGGCGATTATGAGCGCGTATCTGCAAGGTGCCAACTGGAAACTTCTAAGGACTGTCCTGACGAAGGTCGGCGCTCCATCCACAGCGGATGAACTTGGCATCAAGCCAAGATACATAATTGAGGCCTTGACTATGGTTCATAAGATCAGGCCTGATAGATACACAGTATTTGGGGATAATGGCTTGACAGCAACTCAGGCAGAAAGAGTTGCAAGGGCATCTAAGGTGATAACATAAGTATTTTCTGGCAACCCTGGGTACGCCTAAGTACTAGCCAAAGTTTCGGTGCTCCTGACACCTTTGATGCGGTTTATTTCACTTGTAATGTCCTTTAACTCCTTATACTCTGAAACTTCCATTAAGGCAACTATGTCCCACCGACCGAAGACCATATAAGCTTTCTTAACCTGCCTGAACTTTTTAACTTCGGACAGAGTCTCCTCTATTCTTGTAGGTATAGTCTTTATCAATACACACGCATTCAACATAACTGGTCCCCCATCCTAATCTCTGGCAAAGTCTCAGTGAAGACTACTCCACCAATTCTGCCCATTTTCATCACAACACTCCCTAAAGTTTCATAATTAGGAACCTCCACATCGACAACTACGTCGTATCTACCTAATACCGCCATGACATTCCTAGTCTCTTTGAACTGTTTCATTCTCTCAACCACCTCGTCGAATCTGCCCCTTTCAGTTCTTATAAGAATACATGCAGAGATCATAAGTTCACCACCTAGTTACAAGTGTACGATCTTATATAAAATAACTTTGCTGGGATGAATTCATCTGCCATAAACTCAATGTCTTCAGGTTAAGATAATAACTTTTTTAATCTTATCTAAAGTTCGAAGTGCTTAGGGAGATTAAGCTTTAAAGGTGTAACATTGACGGGCCTAGTCACTTGCAGGAATTCAAGGTCAAGACTACTTTTCGTCACATCAAATATGAACAAGGTTCTTGAAGCCAAAAGTATATTGGGAAAGTTCGGGATAGTCTTCAAACATTTGAATCTAAAATATCCTGAGATACAGGCTGAGTCTCTCAGGGTAATTGCTTCAGAGAGTGCTAGATATCTATATGAGAGGCTGAGTAATCCGCTATTTATTGAGGACTCAGGCCTCTTCATCGATGCTCTTGGCGGATTCCCAGGTCCATACTCTTCCTATACTTATAAGACGATTGGAAATAATGGTATTCTTAAACTTATGGAGGGCACATCGCGGAGGTCTGCTAGATTCGAGTCTGTAGTAGTTTATATCGACTCTCCTAAGAGTATCCATATATTTACAGGAGTTGTAAAAGGAACTATATCCTCAACAATTAGAGGACAGAAATGGGGCTTTGACCCCATCTTTATACCTGAAGGTAAGAGTCAAACCTACGCTGAGATGGGATTTGATGAAAAGCAGATGGTATCCCACAGACGTATTGCCTTAGAAAAATTTGCTTTCTGGATGGTGAAAAAGTTATAGGAAAGTGTTCAGGTTCTCCCGCTGAAGTATCTTCCTCTATATTCGATTTCTTTCATCTTCTTCAAAATCTTCGAGGTGTAGCTCTCACCTGACACCTCCCGGTATCCTTGAAGTATATATTTGAGACAGTCACGTGACTCCTTGTAATGGGTGCTATCTAGAGCTCTCTTCAATAAATGTAGGTCAACCCCTTTATCCTCATCACTGTGTGAATGGAAACTCAAGCCAAAATCTATGAAGAATACTTTATCCCCACAAACGATCATGTTTGATGTAGTTAGATCTCCATGGATTAGTGAGGTAGAGTGGAGCATTCCAACTTTCATTCCAATCTGTTCACATAATTTTTCTTTCTGACTATTATCTAACATGCCCAAAGCTTCCTTCACTCTAAGCCCATCAATATATTCCATTATCAGAGTTGTGCTCTCTTTATCAACAAGGTAAATGATTGGAGTTGGGACCGATGCCTTCTTGGCTTCATGCATGTTTTCCGCTTCACGGACAGTACGTGAAGCTCTGAGTCTAAGATCCAAACATGGGTTCCTATAAACCTTCGATATTCTCCTTTTTATAACAACCTTTCTCCCATACCATTCTGCAATGTAAAGATCTGCCTCAGCTCCTTTACTGAGGAGTTTCAAACTTAAGACCTCTTTCCTATAACTTTCATTCCAATCTGTTCACATAATTTTTCTTTCTGACTATTATCTAACATGCCCAAAGCTTCCTTCACTCTAAGCCCATCAATATATTCCATTATCAGAGTTGTGCTCTCTTTATCAACAAGGTAAATGATTGGAGTTGGGACCGATGCCTTCTTGGCTTCATGCATGTTTTCCGCTTCACGGACAGTACGTGAAGCTCTGAGTCTAAGATCCAAACATGGGTTCCTATAAACCTTCGATATTCTCCTTTTTATAACAACCTTTCTCCCATACCATTCTGCAATGTAAAGATCTGCCTCAGCTCCTTTACTGAGGAGTTTCAAACTTAAGACCTCCATGGGATATCAACTTGATCTAGCCTCCATCGAGACTTCACAAGACTTTTCTCGACATCAATTCTGAGTCCACATCTATATGCTAAGATCCCGTTCCATGCTATTTGAACGCCTGAGTCTCCACTCAGACTCTTATCTACACAATAGAATTTTACATTGTGTTCTCTTGCAATAGACTCAAGCATGCCTTGCAACCTCTTATTAGCTGCTACTCCACCACTCAATAGCAGCTCTTTCTTTTCTGTATGGGCGAGAGATCTTTCCGTCGCTTCAGCTATCATTGCGAATGCAACCTCTTGAAGAGAGAAGCATAGATCCGTAAGATCAACGCCATCCCTGTACTTACGTAGTGCGGCCGATAGTAATCCAGAGTAAGCTACATCGTTTCCCTTCACCGTGTATGGGAGGTCTATGAATATCTTTCCCATCTCAGCAAGCCTTTCAACTTCAGGGCCCCCAGGCAGAGGTAAACCAACCTCCCTAGCAAACATGTCGAGAAGGTTTCCTAGTGTTATGTCCTCAGTTTCTCCGTAAATACGCCATCTGCCAGCAGCATAAGCTACTATTGCAGTGTGACCGCCAGAGACAAGTACTGTCAGCGGGTCCTTGGCTCCAGTATTTAGAGACGCTATCTCTATATGTGCAATCGCGTGATTTACAGGAACTAGAGGCTTGCATAGGTAAGTTGATAGCGCTCTGGCTATCGTCGCGCCGACGCGTAAACATGGACCGAGGCCTGGTCCACATGAATAGGCTATGATGTCAATCATCCCAGGCTTCAGATCGGCTTTCCTGAAAGCATCCAAAATAACTCTAGGTGCAACGATATTATGATGTTGCGCGGCCTCTGTCGGATGTATTCCCCTTCCTATCACTGGAATATATACATCTCTTGAGTCCGAATATATCTTGCCATCTTCGGAGACGATTCCTGCACCGAAAGTGTGGGCTGTCGATTCTATTCCCAAACATAATAAATCTTTCATATGTCTTTCCGATTATCTTGACTCATGTTTATTAATATATGTAGTTGAAAGGGTCTCTGGAAAGGTTAAATTAATCACCACATTCAATAAGTAGCATCTTTCACATCCTGAGATGGTAAGTGTTGGCTTCGCCTATTCAACCAGAAGTGAACATAGGAACCTTGGGGCATGTGGATAACGGTAAAAGTACTCTCGTCCAAGCATTGACTGGAGTTTGGACTGCTCGACACTCGGAAGAGCTCAGAAGAGGAATAACAATAAGGATCGGCTATGCAGATGCTCACTTTTATAAATGTTCAGCTCATAGGGGGCCGATATGCTATTGCACCTCAAGAAAGTGTCCAATATGTGGTTCAGACACCAAGTTCCTTAGAGCTGTGAGCTTCATCGACTGCCCTGGACACCACAGCCTGATGGTGACTATGCTATCCGGTGCCGCGTTGATGGATGGTGCCCTATTCGTCGTGGCAGCTGACGCCAAGTTTCCCCAAGCACAGGATCGGGAACATCTCTTAGCAGCAGAGATGGCTGGGATAAAAAATTTGATAATTGTTCAGAATAAGATAGATA
>JAGTQO010000032.1:4441-4599 GCA_018396565.1 Candidatus Bathyarchaeota archaeon | reverse complement strand
TGTAGAAAATATGCGTGAGATATCAAGATTTCTTAAGGGAACTTCAGCGGAAGATGCTCCAATAATCCCTATATCAGCACAGCACAATGTGAATGTTGACTTGCTGATCGAGACTATTGAGAAGAAAATTCCAACCCCAGAGAGAGACACTTCAGCTC
>JAGTQO010000032.1:0-4427 GCA_018396565.1 Candidatus Bathyarchaeota archaeon | reverse complement strand
GTCCTAAGATCTTTCGATATAAATAAGCCTGGGACTAGAGCTGAAAATTTGAGCGGGGGGGTATTAGGTGGCTCGATCGTCCAAGGGATTTTCCATATAGGAGACCAAATCGAGATCAGGCCAGGGTTGAGGGTTGATGATAGTGGTAAAACTCGTTATCAACCTATATTTACTGTTATCAGGAGTGTCCGCGTAGGTGGAGGCGAGGTTTCTGAGGCTGGTCCTGGCGGACTTGTCGGCATAGGAACCGCCTTATGCCCCTCTGTAACAAAAGCAGATGGTTTGGTTGGGAGTATGGTCGGTAGGGAAGGAACACTTCCGGAGGTTCTCGGCAAGGTCACATTAGATGTTCAGCTTTTCGAGAAGGCTGTAGGTACTGAAGACTTAGTTGCAGTTGAAAAGATAAGAACGAATGAACCATTGGTTCTCAATGTTGCTACAGCAGTTACTTCCGGAGTCGTCACATCGGCCAGGGAAAATGTTATAGACGTATCATTAAAAAGGCCTATTTGTGTAGACCCAAACTTCAAGGTTGCCCTGAGCAGGAGAATAGGAGATAGCTGGAGACTGATTGGGTATGGCACCCTAAAGTGATTCAGTTGACGTGCAAGGTCGTTCTGGATTCAAATTTCTTTCTCCTATCTTTAAACCTGAAGCTCGACATATTCTATGAGATCGAAGCGCTGCTTTCTAGACGTGTAAGATTTATTGCAATAAGTCCTGTCAGGGATGAACTTTATAGACTTTCAATTGAATCCTCTGAACGCGGTAGGAGAGCGGTTTACATATCGAAGTTTCTTGATCGTTGCGAAAGTGTTAAATTCGATAGAGGTGCTCAAGAAACTGTTGACGATGCGCTTGTGAGATTTGCTGTCGAGAATAAAGCAATAGTAGCTACTGCAGACACAGCGCTCAGAAAGAGACTAAGAAATATAAATGTGCCAGTAATCCATGTAAGAGAACGCTCAAGACTTAAACTGGAGGGATATCCTCCCGATGACTGTTAACTCAAGAGCTTTTCATAGGCTGTGTTAGAGAAATGTTCAGAATAATGGTTATGGAGGACACTATTAGAATTCCTCCAGATAAGCTTGGAGGGGCGATAAAGAAAGCAGCCAGAGAACAAGTTAAGGTGAAATATGAGAACTTGATAGATGAAGAGTTGGGTTACGTTATATATGTGGTTGATGTCGATGTAGATCCTGTAGGTAGGATTCTTCCAGGCGACGGCTCAACTTATCACAGGGTTAAATTTCGATTATTAACATTCTACCCTGAACTGCATGAGATAGTTGAGGGTGAAGTCGTAGAAGTTACGGATTTTGGGGCTTTCATTAGAATTGGCCCTGAAGATGCTCTTGTCCATGTCTCCCAGATTATGGACGACTTTATAACATACGATGAGAAGCAAGGTGTCCTTTCAGGCAAAGAGACACACCGTAGAATATGTAAAGGTGATCATGTCAGAGCCAGGGTAATAGCTGTCAGTTTTCCAAGAGGTGGCGTGAGCGGAAAGATCGGTTTGACCATGAGACAACCATATCTTGGGAAATTTGAGTGGATAAGTGAAGAAATAAAGAAGGAAATAAGCCAATGAAAGAGAAAGCTTGTAAAAACTGCCATTTTATAAGCATGGGCAACATTTGCCCAAACTGTAAGTCCTCGATCCTCAGCGAGGACTGGGTAGGTTTAGTTATAGTGTTGGATGTGGAGAAGTCTGATATAAGCAAAATGATAGGGGCCAAGACTCCTGGAAAATATGCTATTCACGTCCGGTAGGTTTCTCTTGCTACCTGTTTCAGGGGCTTACCTTGGCTAGATATGTATTGACGAGGGAGCTTAGAGCATTACTGAAGCTTCCGTTAGGTGACCTACTTAAGGGTGATGAGGAGGAGAACATGAAGAGATTGAAGGAGATAGTTGCCAAAGATAAGCCTCCCAGAGTGATATGTGTTGGAGACAGGGTTGGCAGGAGTGCGATCAACGCGGGGTTTGACTCATGGATCAAGATATTTGATGGAAAAGAAATGCGTAGAGAGATTGGCATCTCAGGTTTCAAAGGTAATAGAATATTCATTGTTGAGAACGAGGCTGGGACAATAAGTAGTATGGCTTGGATAACGATATCTGAAGCTATTAAGTATGACGGGGCCTTAATACTTGTTAGGGGTGAAGAAGACCTTCTTACATTACCGGCGATACTAGAAGCTCCTGAAGGCTCTATTGTGGTTTACGGTCAGCCGCCAAGGGCTGGAATCGTTTTCGTGAGAGTAGATGAAGAGAAAAGAAACCTCGTCAGACATATTATCGACTCCATGATCTATGAGCCAGGTTAAGGTTAAGACTTGATATAGTCGGTATATCGACACGACCCACAGGTCCATCTCTGTTTAGGTATCTTATGATGAGCCATTATATTGCCACATCTTGGGCATTTCCTATTTCTTAGTTTGATACCGCCACTTTCATAATCGTAATCGTACAGGAAACCTAAACTCGGTCTTTTCTTCTTTTGGCGTCCCTCACTCTTACTCATTCTCCTCACTCCCTCTATGATCTCTTTAGTCCATCTGCTTTCCCTTTTCCACAGATCTTCCTCCTACAGGTGGAATGTTCCTATTGATTATATGTTTCGGGAGTATTTCCTCTGCGTGTTTTCTGTCATCATATATCTCAACGTGGCATAGAGACTTGTCCGCACCCTTCCTACCTTCAACCTTCAATAAGAATATATTTTCGAGATTCTCATTAAGTTGTGATGCCAAGAACCTTCTCAGCATCTGTCTTTCAGGAGTTCCAGACGCGTCATCATGTATAACTTCTATAAGCAACTCTCGACGCTTTAACAAAGGATTACGGTTCTCTCTTAGCACCTTGGCTTTCATTGGTCCTCTCCTCATAAACTTCATTGGTGGAGGATTGTGCTTTTCCACCCTTTTCTTTATTAATTTTTGTTAAGACTAGATTTATCTGATATGTCTCATCGGTAATCATTCGGCCTCTAACGATTTTTCTTCTTCTCTCTCCACTTCTTCCTCTGAAACCTACACCCTTTGTAAGCAGTAAATACTTTTTCACGCCACCGTGAACATCCCCTCTGAGAGGTATCCCATCTCTATCGCTGCCACCTGTTATCTTAACCTCTCTGCCGCTCAATCCTATAATAGAGCCATCGAATATGTCTCCTATCTGCCTTCCCAAAAGGGGTTTCGCCTTATTCCCTTCCAGTTCCATCACTGAGGCCTTCCCTAGATTCGGATCTGATATTACCAGTTTGAATTTCGCCAATTGTTATCTACTCGACACTGCAGGTATCTTACTAGGCATGGTAAGGAGCATATTAATTTGTCGAGTGGGCGATTCTAAACATTCCAGAACGGATTCACTCTCCTCATTATTTCGGTCAGTTCCCTGAGTACTTCCACCTCTTCAGGGCTAATGTGATCTCTTAATCTGGTTAAAAGTAACTTCGCTGACCTTTCTGGAACGGCTACATATAGTATATCGCCTTCGAATACGTTTCGATGAATTACAGCTTTATCCACCGAGACTGCGACTTGGATTCCTGAAGTGGCTTCGCTAACATCTCTACCTCTATCTTGGATTCGCATAATCTCTCCTATTCTCTTTCCATCACCATTTATCAACGGATATTTCTGCCCGATTCTACCAGCCAAGACTTCTACACCAAAGATTGCGGGTTTGCTTCTCCTGAATATTAGTCCTGGAAGAACCCTTATTTTTCCAGGTCTGATATGGCTTTCCAATTCTGCCTTTAAATCAGCGTATCTCTCAGCTTCTAGCCACTTCGAATATTTATCTAATAAATCATATATTATTTCCGCTATAATTATTGGGACAGTTCTCTTTCTAGCCTCCTCCTCAGCATCTGGTAGTATCTTTACGTTAAATCCTAAAACTACGCCGAGTAACCGGTTCTTTCCTTTAACTACTTCTGCCTCTATGACTTCTCTTTTTGAGATATCCCCCACATCAGCTATCCTTATAGGTGTGCCAGCCTTTCTTAGCGACTCGGTTATAGCTTCCAATGCTCCCAGAGTATCGGTCTTAAGGATTACTCCATCCTTATCAGTATGTATTATCAGCCTCTCAAACTCTTCTTTGATCATATCTACGTAGGTTTCAGGGCTCTCCTTATCAGGAATCGCATATAGAGATGAACCAGCAAGAGCATTCTCTAGGTTTGGTGCGGCGATCTTTATTCCAGAAGCTGCCCCTACACTCTGAACAGTTGAAAACTTATCTCTCGGATCCCTTATCTCGTCCAAAGGTTTTGGAACTAGTATTGCCCTGATCGTGGTGAGTATCGGCTCACCTTTACCCCCGAGAACTATTCTATCCCCAACATTCAAAATTCCATCATAGATAATTGCGTTTACGGTAACTCCTAGACCAACCTCCTCCTA
>JAGTQO010000034.1:4160-13753 GCA_018396565.1 Candidatus Bathyarchaeota archaeon | reverse complement strand
CTTCTCAATACGCCACAGTAAGAGCATGGGGTGACTCTCGATGTTTCTCTTGTTTTCTGGACAATATCATCCAGAGTAACTTTGAAAAACTCTTTGAAAGAGAAGACTCTATGTTCTATTTTGAGTCTCCCCGATAGGGATCTGGCTAGGGATAGGGCTTCATCCCTATAGTTTCTAATACCTTCATCTATGGTTACTGCGATGATCTTCGATAGGGGGAATCTAGCCTTGAGCTTACGCATTATCCATAAGAGTGCTAGGCTGTCTTTGCCACCTGAGACCGCTACTGCAATCTTGTCTTCTGGCCCAAGCATCTTATACTTGGAGATGGTGGCCCTAACCTTATCCTCTATACTCTTTCTGAAGCATCTCTTACATAGGTCTACGCCTTCAAACTTCCTCCTATAGAATGCTGCTTCACCGCAGAGACTGCATCGCATAATCTTAGACCCTTATCAAGCCGAAGTTGGTGAACGACATAGCTATGTTCAAGCCTACTATTGAAGTGAAGATTATGCTGGAGACTATTCTAACCCTCTTAGCCGCATCCTTGGATCTTGAGCTGACTATTGAGTGGAGGACCTTATCGCCGTCTAAAGGGTATAACGGTAACATATTGAAGATGGCTATCCAGACCAAAAGCACCGATGTCCAGTACTCGGCATAGTATAGGTGGTAAGGCAACTCTTTGGGTAGAAGATATTTTGGAGAATAATAGTTGAACGGATATATTCCGATCAAGGCCCTCGCTGGATCTTGTGGATGTGGCTTGGTTACAATTTCGAATCTACCCCTATCGGTCAGTAATGATAGGGCTACACCAGGCTGGACCTTACCCATGAACTTTGAGAGTTCATCGACGCTCTTTATCGGTTGGCCGTTTATTGAATAGATCACATCCCATTTGGCCAAGCCTGCGTCTGATGCGCCACCTCCAGGGACGATCCCGGAGACCAGTATTCCAGAGGGCCCCTCGTAGAATGGACTCAGAGTCGCTGTGAAGTTGATGAAGAGCAATGTTACAAGCGTCCATGCCGCTAGGTTCGCTGAGGAGCCTGCTGAGTATACCCTGAGTTTGGTTGATAGGGGTGACCTCTCAAGATGCTCCTCGTCGAGCTCAACGAAGCCTCCTGGAATGATGAATGCAAAAAATAATCCTGCCGACTTCAATGGCACACCGTCAGTCAAGCCTGCTAGTGCATGGGCCGACTCATGAGTCACCAGAACCACGGCTAGGGCGACTACGATGTAGGGTAAGGTTTCAAGGCTGATCGTTAAACCTGGCAGGAGCAGGACCATACCGGCTGCCTCAGACGTTTTGTAAGTTAGGTTGAATAGGTTCTGGGACATGAAATATACTATGTAAACCATTTGGCCTATGGCTATGGGAACCCCAATATTCCCCATGATCCTCCATATGCTCCGACCTCTTCTAGATATTGACTCTAAGTTCTTGTTCAGATATGAAGTCTTCAAAATCAAAAAGAGAGGCCCTACTGTGATTCCTCTCTTCTCCCAATTGAAGAGTTTCGATAATATGAAGAGTAAGGCCATGACCCCGAAATATATGGAGGCTACGACAACGATTTCATTCATCATTCATCAACGGTTTATCAACATTATTCTATGTGTTCTTATAGAATGCATATCTTGAATGTCCATTATTAAAACTTAGAGGGTTGATGTGAAGTGTTGTTTTTAGAAATTTCTGTGTTTTGAATATCTCAGGAAAGCGGCTATGCCTCCTAGGGAGTCAAGTTTCCTCCCGCCTTCATGTCCTGTACTCACAATTACTACTCTTCCTCCTTTTGACTCAACAGTCTTGAGAATACTCTCAAGCCTGATTCTCTCCTCCCCTTCAGCCGACCTCAGTTTATCATCGCATACCAGAACTGTTTGAACGGCCCCTGATATCGCGTCGTCCTCAACCTCCTCTATACCGTATGATACGTCTCCTCTGGATGCTCCGAGTCTGGCTAGCAGCTCCTCAACCAATCCAGACTCTTCCATCATCCTGGACTCCTTCAAAACCTTGCCGACGACTCCGACCCTTACAGCTTCCAAGACGCCGGCTACTCCTCCACTGCTGACACTCTTGACGGCGGCAATATTATCAGATAATTCTGGGAAGTTCTTTCTCAGGTGTCGGACCAGATGCTCTTTCGCGAAGGCCGGGCCTACGATGACTATTCTGCCATCAACCTTCTCGTGTACCTTGACTAGGGCCCCTGATATTTCTCCTAGATACTTCAACATGGCTTGTTCACGTCTATCCGCTTCACGTTTGCTTGGTATGCCAGACTTCAACTCAATATTCACCTCGACACCTGACGTTCTCGAGACGCCTATAGCGCACTCGTCATTATCCAAGGCTACAATTATGATTGGGGGGCCAGGTCTAACTGCCTTCCTCAAACTCTCAATGTCGTGTTGAGCCCAATATTCCTTGATTATTTTTGCAACTTTACCTTCATGTAGGTTGATGGTGTGATGTGAGCCTAGGACACTGAGGTCTTCGGGGGCGTCTATTATGATCCCGTGGATTCTGAGTCTAGCCAGATCCTTATCGTAGTAAACTTTCTCAACACTCAATCCCAAGTTTGCAGGTACACGTCTGCTCGATGTTCCGCCTACCCTCTCAACCTTGACCTCACGAGTAGTTCTTGAGTATATCTTGTCGCCCTTCCTGATTAGATTGTACAGTATCCACAGATCGTCAAGGTTGTCTATGGACACTTTCAATATGCCGTGTCTGAGGTCTTCATTCAGAATCTTCAAGAGCCATCATTCTCAATAACTGAATATTTGATTAGTATTTTCCCCGCTTCCAAGTCAGCATAATCTAAAGTTCAGATGAGCCGCTGAATCTTGGATTAGTCGAGGATAAAAAGCTAGTGTAAATGAAGTTGAGGAGGTGGGTGAGGGGGAACATCTTTTATAATCAGCCTATATCCTAAAAATTTCAAGTGGGGTCTTGGATGAGTAGGGCTGAGGAGGAGGATAGAATCGCTGAGGCGATGGAGCAGTTGAGAGTGAGTTATGCTATGAGGCAGTGGCGTGTCTGCTCCCTGATATGTGAGTCTCTCGCAGAAAAATTCAGGTCTATGGCTGAGGGTGAGGATCGAAGATAATGAAGAGTTTAGGTTGAGTTGTTTTCAGAGCCTCTTGATCTTGTCATGAAACTCTATGAGAGCTCTTGTTCTCTCAGACTGTTCGTTCAGACTTATCAATTTCATTCCTTTATCAAACCTGTCGAATAGGATTATCTGCTCTTTCACCAATGGCTCTATGACCCTCGATACTGTTGAAGGTGATACGTTCAAGATGTTGGCAAGTAGAGATTGATTGAATATTTTGCCTCTGTTCTCAAGCATATACTCTATGAGTTTGACAGTTGCTCTCGACTGAAAGATGTCTATGAGCTTCATGTTCTATTCTCCTCCAAATTTAGAATGTTACTCGGGTGCCAACCTTACCGCCCTCAACCACACGTAGAATATTCTCTGGGTCTCTACCGTTCAAGATCCATGTCGGGATCTTTGACCGTTCAATTATCTTGATTGCTATTGGGTCGAAGAGCTTGTATCCGCCCGCCTCAACCTTCTCGTCGAGGACTATTCTCATAAGATCTTTAACCGAAACTTCTTCGAGCCTCCTCGCCGATGGATCCTTCTTGGGATCCTTCAAATATACTCCGTCGACGTCTGTGGCGTTTATCAGCATGTCGGCACCAACAGTTTCTGCTGCGAGTGCGGCTACAGCGTTTGTGGACTGTCCTGGCTGTAATCCTCCAAGAACAACTATCTTCCCATGTTGATGGTATGCTCTGAGTCTCTGAAGAGTCTCCGGAACATCTGGATAAGCATCGTCACCTAAAGATGATATGAGTAGGAGGGCGTTAAGCCTTGCGAAACGTATGCCGACCTCGTCACAGTAGGCTTCATCTCCGCCTAGCCTTCTCACAGCTTCTATATATTGCCGGGCCTTGAAACCACCCCCTGTGACTATTACAATGTCGTGACCTCTGCTTCGAAGCTGCCTCATCACCGCTGCAAACCTCCGGATATCTCCAGTGTCGATTTCAGAGGGGAATAAGTATCCTCCCGCCTTGACCACCAGCTTCATCTTTCATCCCTTCGATCTAGAAACTATCAACCCTCAACATTCTCAGCGAATATATTGAGTTGAATCCACCATTTAACCCTTAATAAGCCACATCGACATATATCACAATCTATAAGCTTAGAGGTTTGTCCAGTCGGCTTGAAGCCGCCATTCAAGATACTCGATTCTTCTACTCACTTATCATAAGTATTAAAAATAATCCAGGAAGAAGAAGGATGGATGATAACATGATTATTTGTGGTATTGAAAAAAAGATTGTTAGGGCCCCGGCTAAGCTGGATCCTAAAGCCATAGCTACATCTGAAGTTAACCATATGATCGTTGAGATGAATCCGGTGTCTAGACTTGAGACGTTGTCGCTGTAGAGTGCAGCTGATGGCGCTGTTCTGGCTCCCCAAGCGAAGCCGTATAGACCTATCAGCAGCATCAACAGGTAAATGTTCTTCGCAGTGGGTAGGATGAATAGTGCTGTGAAGGTTAAGCTGTAGGAGATGATTAGGGGTATGCGGCGGCCAATCCTATCAGCCATTATTCCTGCAGGTATTCTTGAAAACGCGTTGGGTACGCCTCTCACAGCAAATAGGAGGCCTACGTAATAAGTGTCTAAGGCCAGGTCTTCCTTGACATATATTGGGAACATCGTCTCGAATACTCCTAAAGATATGAAGAAGGTCACACTTGCGGATGATAATAGTAGAATATTTCTCTGGAGGATTATTCTCTTCAAAGAAGATATGACTGGTCGGTCTGGAATTGAAGGTACACCTGCCCTTGCAGGCTTGATGGAGAAGCCTCTGAATATGAGTAGGGCAGCCAGACCGACGGCAGGTAGTGTCAGGGCGAACGTGAATACCGATTGATATGTGTAATGGTAGGTTAGGAGGCTTGTGATGAGGGGGCCGAGAACCATCGAGGCTCCTATCGACGCGTAGAAACGTCCCATAACTGATCCCTTGGATCCTAATGGTGCGGCGTCTAGGGCTATGGCGATTACACTTGGTCCGAACGAAGATATTGCCAGGGCATAAACCGCCGCTGTTAGATACAATGTGGAGACTGGAGGGGTGAGGCTGAACATTATGTAGGCGAATAATTGGAGCGTCAATGCTAGCAGTGTGACAGACCACCTTCCAATCCTATCCATCAAAATGCCGAAGGGTATCCTCGCAATTATGCTGGTTGCAGGGATGGTGGCCATTATGAAGCCTAACTCAAGTTTTGAGGCACCTATAGAAACAATGTATATTGGAAGGATCGGTAAAATCATGTTATAACCTGTGAAGAAGAGAAAGGTGAGGATGAAGATCAGAAGCAGTTCCTTGGAGGCTTGACTCTTATCCGTTGAATGTTTTGGAGACCCGTATCCCATGTCTTAAGCCTCTCGACGCATTGCCCAGATATCCTTTGAGGATTATCAGTTTGAGCCTTTCCTCAATGAGACTTCATACGGGAGATTGAATTCTCACGCACAGGTGAATACTTAAACATTTATAATGAAGATGAAACTCAATGTGGGCTTCGTAACCAGTTTAAATACTTAGAGTATTTAGTTAGAGGGAAACACCTTATACGAAACGGTTCATTCTAAGAGTAGCGGGAGAATAGAATAGTGGAATTGGAGTCTCTGTCGCGCCATAGGCTCAAGAAAACCTTGGAGGTACTTGCCTCGAAGGAGGGTAGAGGGACTGAGCTGATCTCCCTCTATATTCCCCCTGACAGGCAGATACATGAGGTTATGGCCAACCTCAGGGAGGAGCACGGAACGGCTTCAAACATCAAGTCTAGGACCACTAGGAAGAATGTTCAAGATGCGATTGAGAGGGTTATGCAGAGACTCAAACTCTTCAAGCAGCCACCGCCTACAGGCCTCGTAATCTTCTGTGGAGCAATTCCCCAGAACGGTTTAGGATCTGAACGTATGGAGATATATGTCTTGGTTCCACCTAAACCTATCAACGTGTATTTTTACCGTTGTGACAGCACCCTCCACGTAGAACCTTTAATGGAACTATTCCGTGAGAAGGAGACTTACGGGATAATAATCATAGATATCAATGAAGCGACCCTGGCAACCCTCCAAGGAAGGAGGATGGAGGTAATCAAGGAGTTAACCTCAGGCATACCAGGTAAACATAGGGCTGGAGGACAGTCGGCACGTAGGTTTGAGAGGATAAGGGAGGCTGCTGTCAACGATTATTTCAAAAGGGTTGGAGGCCACGCCAACGAGATCTTCAGCCAAATAACAGATCTAAAAGGAATAATCATAGGGGGGCCAGGCCCGACTAAATATGACTTCGAGAAGGGCGAATATTTAAACTACATGTTGAAAGGGAAGGTCATAGCAACCCTAGACACATCCTACGTCGGCAGGACCGGTTTGAAGGAGATAGTGGAAAAGAGTGGGGAGATCCTCAAAGGTGTTAGGTATGCTGAGGAGAAGAAGATCGTTCAAAGATTCCTCTACGAGATAGGCCACGATACTGGAATGGCAACTTACGGGGAGGGGGAGGTTCGCCGAAACCTCAGGGAGGGGCTTGTAGATACTCTCCTGCTGACGGAGAGGCTGAACTTAACCTATTTTAAGTTCAACTGTAAAAATTGCGGCTACAGTGAAGATAGGATCCTTGACCATTCTGAAGCTGCCAAAATTGAAGGTGATACATTGCAGATGCAGTGTCCTAAATGCCTCAACTCAACCTTCACATTTGAGGAGAAGAGGGACCTCCAAGACATGTTGATAGATGAAGCTGAAAGGTCTGGGATTAACGTGGAGATCGTATCGACTGAGACAGAGGAGGGTGTGATGCTCAAGGAATCATTCGGCGGAATCGCAGCCATCCTCAGATACAGAAAGACCGGACAACAGAATCAGGCCTAATATTCAAATACGAACTTACCTATGTTAAGAGGGTTGGCAGAAGCCGCAGGCATGATCAGATTTGAAGGAAGAACCCTTTGAATCCGTATTGAGATTCATTCATGATGTTGGCAGGATAAAGAGTGTCATCCGCACAGGATGGAGGGAGAAGGTTGGAATTGAAAAACCTGAATCTGTAGCCGACCACATCTATAGGACAGCAGTGATCTCAATGATAATCAGCGACCTCGAAGGATTCGATACAGAGAAAGTTTTGAGGATGGCCCTCCTCCACGATTTGGCTGAGGCTGTTACAGGAGACTTGACACCTACCAAGAAAGAAATGTACACCCCCTCAAACTTTATGGAGCTCGAGGAGGAGGCGATACGTAAAATTCTATCCAACCTGCCGGAGAACCTCTCAAACAGATACCTCTCGATATGGAGAGAAATGCGAGACTCAGAGTCTGAGGAAGCGAAACTTGTGAGGAGCGTCGACAAGCTCGAGATGGCTATTCAAGCAGAGGAATATATCGGTCAAGGCTACGCTGCTGAGAGGCTTGATGAGTTCATAACCTCTGCTGAATTTGAGATCCAGAACTCTAAGGCATTGCAGCTACTAAAAATTCTTAAAAAGAGGCCGAAACCTATTTCATCTACCCAGAACGATAACTCATGAAACCTAACAATGGGAAGGTATGGAATATCAAGTTTGATGCCTGTAGTAATCCCAAACAATGTCCTTGAGAAGATCAGGATCCAACTGAATGTTCCATATGAGCAGATAGGTCTGCTCATAGGAGGAGTCTCAAACGGCCAACTCATAATAAGCGACGCCATAAGTGGCACATACGGAGCAAGCAGATCAATATCGGTCTTCTCCCCTGAAGTATTGGCGGAGATTGCAGACGACATAATAAACGGCAGGATAACAGGTAGAATAGTGGGCTGGTACCATTCACATCTGGGAACAGGAATATTCATGTCGCCTATAGACATCGAGACTCACATGAGACTCCAACAGTTTTCAAACGAGATAGTAGCTATGATAGTTGACACGTCAATAAACCAGTTTGGAATATTCACCTACGACCCTCGACTCGGCTGTTTAACTCAAATCCCAGAAGAATACATCATAATAGTATGAAGGAGTAGACTCAAATCTAAAGCATATTTACAATTAATCGCTACCTATTCTTCGAAATCTATTGAAAACAAACTTTCAGAAACTTCTCATATTATACGCGTCGGCCTCTCCTACCGCCTGGTCGACGGGTCCCATCATGCGGAACCGGTGTAACATCCTCAATTCTACCTATCCTGAAACCTGCCCTTGCGAGGGCCCTTATAGCGGCTTGAGCACCTGGCCCGGGGGTTCTGGCGCCGTGACCTCCAGGTGCTCTGACCCTGATATGGATGGCTGAGATGCCTCTATCCTTAGCCATCTGGGCCGCCGTCGCAGCTGCCCGCATAGCGGCGTAAGGTGAACCCTGAAGCCTAGCTGCCTTGACATGTCTCCCCCCTGAACTTATCGCAACAGTCTCAGCCCCACTAAGGTCTGTTATATGGACTATGGTATTGTTGAAGGAGGAGTATATGTTTGCGATACCCCAATGCTCAACCCTCTTCTCAGACAGGACCTATACCACCATCACATTTTAGTACATCCGAGACTCAGAATCCTATTTAAGCATTGTTTAGCTACCTTTTTCAGTCATCACATAAAATATAATAGTTGAAGGGTTTTGATGCAGTCAGACCTGAATCTTCTAAGGATAGTCAAATGTCAAGGACGCCACATCAGAGAGGTATGTGACATTGAATACAAGAGTTTCAGCAACCCCTTTCCAGAGGAATACCTCATAGAGCTTTTCAGAATGTTCCCTGAAACCTTCCTCGTAGCTGAGTTGGATGGTCAGACTGTGGGATACTTGGTAGCTTCAATCTCAGGCCGGCGGGCCCACATAATATCTTTAGCAGTCGATGAAAAGTTTAGGGGGAGGCATGTTGGGAGCATCTTACTCCAGACCATCATAGACAACTTGAAGGTTAATGGTGTTGAGGAGATCCTTCTTGAGGTGAGGCTGGATAATATTGCTGCGAGAAGACTTTATGAAAAGTTTGGTTTCGAGGCCGCTGGAGACTTGAGAGGCTACTATGAGGACGGTGGGGATGCTGCACTCTACCGTCTTAGGATCTACTGAGGATGGGGGAAAATTTTGTCTAAGATATTTTTCTGGCTCCTCGATATTAACCATGAGGTTGTGGATGGTAACGTAGAGGTTAGGATGTGGGGGAAGGATGATGGTGGAAAGACTGTTCTTTTGGTAGATAGGGTCACACCTTACTTCTACGTTTTGCCTAAGGGGGATGACGTTGAGTCGACTGCATCCAAAATAGGGGCTCTCAAGGAGGAGTATGGAGAGCTTGTGGATGCTGAGGTTTTTGAAAAAAGGTATTTCGGGAAACCTGTGAAAACTGTAAAGGTATCTTGCAAGACACCTGACGGCGTAGACAGGCTATCGAGAATCTTATGTAAGGCACCCTATGTCAGGGAATGTTTTGAGGATGATATAAGGCCGGCTGCAAGATACATCATCGATAACGGCCT
>JAGTQO010000034.1:611-4152 GCA_018396565.1 Candidatus Bathyarchaeota archaeon | reverse complement strand
AAGTAAGGTATGAGGTTGAGGTTAGGAGCATCTCCAAACATGACTTTCAAGTTGACAGGGCATATGAGGTTGTGAAGACTCCTCTGCCAGTTTGGAGGTTGCATCCTCCAGATTTGAGGGTGCTCGCCTTCTCAACGGTCTATTTCTCGGAGAGGGGGAGTCCAGACCCTGATAAGGACCCGATACTGGTGGTCTCTATATGTACAGGGGATGGTGGGGGCGAACAGTATACGGTCGATGGTGATGGGGATGGTGGGGTGTTGGAGAGATTTGTTTCCAGACTCCGCCAGTTAGATCCAGATATTGTGGTAGGTTGGGGGCAGAACATTCTCGACTGGGATTATATGCTTGCCCGTTCAAGGAAGAGTGGGGTCAAACTATCAGTTGACAGATGTGGTGGTGAGCCTCATAGGAGTACCTTCGGCCACATCTCGATCACAGGGAGAGCCAACATAGACCTAGCAAATATTGCGGATGATATGCCTGAGGTGAAGGTGGAGGGTCTAGGAGGCTTGGCTGAGTTTCTTGGAGTTGCCAGAAAGTATGAGGTTGACAGGTTTCAAGATGTAGAGACCGGGATGTTATGGAAGGGTTCTGATGGTCGAAGAAGACTCATCGAATATTCAAGGTTCAGGTCTGAGGTTACGCTGAGAATCTTAAACTTGCTGATTGATTATGCGATTCAGATGTCCCATCTCACAGGCCTCCCCCTGGACCAGGTGGCTGCTGCAGCTGTCGGCTTCAGGGTAGACTCCTACTTGATGGCCCAAGCACATAGACTCAACGAGTTGATTCCGAAGAGGACTGAGCAACCATACATCCCATACCAGGGCGCAATAGTTATGGAGCCAAAGCCTGGAATCCATGAAGATGTTGCTGTTCTAGACTTCACATCTATGTACCCTAACCTAATGATCATGTATAACATCTCACCTGACAGCTTCATAGGTTCAATTGATACTTCAACGACAGAGTTCTTTACAGCGCCTGAGGTGGGGTTCAAGTTCAGGAAAGACCCGCCAGGCTTCTATAAAAAAATCTTACAGGACTTGATAAATGTCCGCAGAGAGATTAAGAGTAAGATGAGTGAAGTCGCTAAGGATAGTGTCGAATACAAGGTTTTGAGGGAGAGGGAGAGGGTCGTAAAGATTGTGACGAATGCCTGTTACGGATATGCTGGGTGGATAGGTGCAAGATGGTATGTTCGGGAGGTTGCGGAGTCTGTCGCAGCCTTCGGCAGAGCCAGCCTGAGGAGGGTCATCAGCATAGCAAGAGATTTGGGGTTACAGATCATATACGGAGACACCGACTCCATCTTTGTGAGGTATGAGCCTGAAAAAGTTGAGGAGCTACTTTCGATCGTTGGGAGGGAGATGGGTATGGAGATCAAGGTTGACAAAGTTTACAGTAGGATTCTCTTCACGGAGGCTAAGAAAAAGTATGCAGGTCTACTCTCAGACGGCACACTAGATATTGTGGGCTTGGAGGTTGTTAGGGGTGACTGGTCAAACGTCGCAAAGACTGTTCAGGAGAGGATTCTAGAGATCATTTTGAGAGAAGGTAGTGTTGACAAGGCTGTTGGATATCTGCGTCATCTGATTCGGGAGTTGAGGGCTGGTAAGATACCTGTATCTGAACTTGCGGTGTGGAAGACATTGACGAAGCCTGTTGAAAGTTATCAGGTCAAGTCGCCTCATGTTGAGGTTGCCAGGATGATGCTTGAGGATGGTTGGCGCCTCAAACCTGGGGATAAGGTTGGATTCGTCATTGTGAAAGGTCCAGGTAGACTCTACCAGAAGGCTAGGCCTATAATGAATGTTACGCCGGATAAGGTTGATCTTGAGTATTATGTTGGGAGTCAGGTCTTGCCGGCTGCGATGAGGATCCTTGGAGTTCTCGGCGTCGATGAGAGTGTGGTCTCGGCTACGTCTGGTTCAGCAGGTTTATCTGGATATATGGGGAAGGACTGATTCTTCCCTATAATATTTCGTTGAATGTGAGTATCTTGACGTCGATGGGTTTCTTGACTATGTTGGAGATCCTGTCACCAACTATAAGTCCGACCTTCCTCTCCTCGGCGATGTCGAGGAGCCTCTGAGTGATTATTCCGTCGAATACCACTGCATGTACACCTTCTGCTGTTTTCAACTTTTCAGCAAGCTCGCTCACAGGCATCCTCTCGATTGGGTTTCCCCTCCCGTCGAACGTTATGGCTTCGAGGGTTTCTTTCAGTTCCTTGACTGCTTCAACTATGTATTCTGGCTGTTGCTGAGCCTGAACCTTCGCCGGTTGGGGCTCCTCATGTCTCCTCTTGACTGGAATCTTCTCCCTCAGGCATCTCATAACCTCCTTTGGGGTGAGGTCCTCAACCTCCTTTCCTGGGGGTGCCCTAGCGACATAGTCGAGCTCAGCAACCTGCATCAGCTCTTTGAGTATCAGGTCTCCACCTCTGTCCCCGTCCAGGAATGCTGTGACTTCTTTGTCTTTGCATAGGTTTATGATTGTTTGAGGGACCTTTGTTCCATCCATTCCTATGACGTTCTTTATTCCACATTTCAGCAGGTTTATGACGTCGGCTCTTCCCTCAACCAATATTACTGCAAAGCTGGTTGCAACTTCTGGTCCTGCAGGCAACTCTTCGGGGCCGTACTTTGATACTTCAGCAGGTCTGACAGCCTCTGTGATCTCTTTGATTATCTCGTCTGTGCTCGGTGTAGACTCGACTAGCCAATCTTGAAGTATCTGTTTTGCCTTACTCATTATTGCTCGACGTTTAGCTTCACGTTCATCTTGGACTGGTTCGAGAGTTATCTTCGCATTGCATGGGCCTATTCTGTCGACGCTCTCTATTGCGGCTGCTATGATTGCGGTTGAAGCCTTGTCTAGACTCGAAGGTATTGTGATCTCGCCTGTCGTTCTGTCATTCTTGGATTCAAGTTTTATTCCTATTCGGCCGAGTCTTCCACTCTTCTGGAGTTCCCTCAGGTCTAGGTCTGGGCCGAATAGCCCCTCGGTCTGCCCGAAGATTGCTCCGATCACGTCAGGCTTCTCTACTACACCATCAACTTCAAATTTTGCTTTAATCACGTATTTCGGGGTCTGTATAGACCTCTCAGATTCTTGCATAAGCATGCAACCTCCATTACGATTTTACTTTTAACAGGTGAATGTGACAGTTGAACCTTCACCTCTACTTTTTTAAAGGTTCTATCAAACTCTCAGTCAGTCTGACGCCGACTCCCTTCTCAGTCTTTCGACGTATTCTGCAAGCTCCTCTACGGCTCTTACGTCTGGTCTGCATAGGGCTTTCAGCCTCTTCCAGGCGGTTATATCAGCTTTGACTCTCATATGGGTGAGCTCGTCTACCAGTCTGGCAGCTAGGTATGTTCCTTCCCTGTCGAAGTCTGTTAGGACCGCAACTTCCCTGTCGCCTATGAGGTCCCCTGTGAAGTCGTGGAAGCTGTCGCCCCTCGCCTTCAAACATATTATCTCGCCTTGAATCTTGAGGCGTCTGAGGGCGACCTCATCTCTCCTACCTTCA
>JAGTQO010000034.1:0-598 GCA_018396565.1 Candidatus Bathyarchaeota archaeon | reverse complement strand
CCTAGCTGCCAGACTGGTTGATCAACTTTTTTATTGTCTTCTCTATCTCTTCAAGTTTTCGCCTTAGGCTGGAGTTCAATTTAAACTATCTCGTGACATCCATATTCTTCATCATTTCGAGTAGTTTAGGATTCTCCTTGAAGTGTCTCCTTACATTTTCAAGGAGCTTGACGAGCTCTTCGGCTGCGCCGTTCTTCAAGTCTAATGGATGAATCCTTCCATTTCGATACTCATTTTCCAAAAGCTCATAGTCTGTGAATACTGTCTCTCCACCATACTTTTGGGGTCTAGGAATATTGATCTCTCCCCTCTCAGGCATGATTATGTATTTCACTATCTCCATAACGGGGTTTCCCCTGGTCTCTCTGGGTGGACAGAAGGCGTTCCTTAACTTCATCTTGACCTCTTCAGGCTCGTCGTGAATCAGGATTGAGCTCCCAGGTATGCTCTTTGACATTTTGGAGCCTATCATGAGGCTCACCTTCTTGTCTTCGTCGAATATACTGCCTGTATCCTCGACTGGACCCTTCAACCCTGTGAGGAGGGGTGTGTGTATGCATACTGGTTTCCTCCATCTGTATCTCTCAGCCGCCTCCCT
>JAGTQO010000033.1:6241-13864 GCA_018396565.1 Candidatus Bathyarchaeota archaeon | reverse complement strand
TCATTGTTGAATGTAAATTACCCAGAAACGTTTCGAGAGTCAGCGAATTATCAAGCATGGCTGGGAACATAGGCTATGAAATTGTTGGAACCTTAGTGCAAAAGAGGAATAGTGTTCATCATAGCCATTGTATCGGTATTGGAAAACTTGAGGAGCTTAAGAGAATGGTTGACCAGAGGAAGGTGGATACGGTCATATTTACAAACACCCTTCCATCTAGCCAAGTCTTCAAGATACAGAGGAGAATAGGTGACGTCAAAGTTATAGATAGAAACCTGCTCATTCTAGAGGTTTTTAACAAAAGGGCTATGACTGAGGAGGCCAAGTTGCAGATAGAGCTAGCGAAGCTGAGATACACCTTCTCTTGGGGGCGGGAATTCATAAAGTTGAAGGGAATATTAGGTGAGCAGGTTGGGTGGAGCGGTCCAGGAGACTACCCATTCAAAGAGTATGAGAAAGCTGCTAGAAGAAGATTAAAGAATCTTAACATGAAGCTGCGTAGAGTTAAGAAGATGAAAGCTAAACTCAGGGAAAGGAGGCGTGAACTAGGCTTCCCAACAGTTGCCTTGGCAGGCTATACTCAGAGTGGAAAAACAACCTTCTTTAACAAGGTGACGTCAGAATCTAAAGATGTTGGTTTAGGGCCTTTCACAACATTATCATCTTGCTCGAGACTCATAAATTGGAGAGGTTTCAAATGCATACTCGTCGACTCAATAGGTTTCATCGAGGATATGCATCCAATGATAATAGATGCCTTCTACGCGACTCTTGATGAAATATCAAATTCAGATCTTGTTCTACTCTTCGTAGATGCAAGTGAATCGATTAGGACACTCGTTAGAAAGATTTCTTCGATAAACAGTATTTCAAGGAGAATTGAGATGCCCCGCCATCAAATATTATGTCTCAATAAGGTAGACCTTGTCAATGACAACCATGTTGTGGAAGCCTATGAAACCCTCAGGAGATTTATGCCGGATGTGAAGATATGTTCCTTGAGTGTATTGACGGGGAAGAATGTTGAGTTAGTCCTAGACTCTGTGCTTGAGAAGTTCGGCGCCGTCAAAACTCCGATTGCTTCTTGAATCATAGATGAACATGTGTAGTCATCTAATCATCTAAAACTTCCTCTCAAAAATTGTTCTTTAATGAATTTATAGCCGATTTAGATTCAACGTCGTCGTTTTCTCATACATATCATGAAACATATGTTGGATATCATAAGCGAGAGACGTAAAGAGTCTTTGGACTACGCCCAGACTTTTTTAAAAAAAGAAAGGAGGTGATAGTAGTTTTCCTAGAGGTATGCTGGGAAAGGCAGGTCTACAAGGTCTGGTCTGAAGTAGTTGCTTGCATCGACTTGGTGTGAATAGTAGATTCTGGGCTTATCCTTGTCTTTAGGCCAGACGTACTTTGTTCCAGGTCTCATTATGCATACTTTGAATGGTGCAAACTTCTTATTTGCAATCATCTCAAGATCTGTCGGATCTCCTTCCACAATTCCCCAGTTCTCATAGTGCATTGGGATGCAAACCTTTGCCCTTAGACATTTTGCAGCTCTGTACGCGTCGTAAGGATTCATCTTGTCTGTCATTCCGTCTGGGTTATCGCCGAATGTTATTAGGGCGATGTCTATATCGAACTGTCTACCATGCTTGAAGAACATGTTTGAGTAATGCGAGTCCCCAGCGTCGTAGACTGTTCCATATGGTGTCTTCAAGACATAATTAACCGCTTTCTGATCCATGAGTTTTGCGAAATCTTCCATCGTAAGTTTCCTGAGGTCTGCCTGCTCTGTTATGAGTACTGTTCTATCGAACGACTCCACGGCATGTATCTCGACATCTTTTATCTTCACCATGTCCCCTGGCTTCACAGTTATGACCCTGTCTTTGGGAACCTTCCATCTCTCATATATTTCTCCGACCCTTGGAGGTCCGATGAATTTACAGTTTGTATTTTGAAGCAGAGGCTTTATAGTGTAGAAGTCTGCATGGTCTGTATGTATGTGTGTTGATAGGAAAGCGTCACATTCTTTGACTGCCCATATGTCAAGTACATGGGGGATACATCTTAGCCAGTACATCTTCTGCGCCCCTGTCATCCTTATTACCCCAGAATACTTTGACAGCTCGTTATACTCCACAGATCCACCTGAACCACTATACTGGTCTATGCATATATTTGCGCCTGCTGCGCTTTTCATCCACCACGCTGCACCGCCGAGCCACCATAATACAAACGTATTTTGCTCAGGCTTTGTCTCCTCTATCTCCTTGTTTAGAATTGTTCCCCACTCAGGGAACACATCTTTCAGCCAAATATCTCTGTTTATTTCCTTGTCTGGTCCTAGGTTGAGTCCTCCATCACCAACACCTTTGACACTCTTTGACATGACACTTCTCCTCCATTCATAATTGTGTAGTACAATTTATATTGTTTTTGGCAACGGCGTCTAAGGGTTTATTGAAGACTTTGTGGTGGAGGCAGATGCTGTAATTATTATAGTCGTTATATCCCTACCCATTTAGCATTGACTTGTAAACTTCAGGACGTCTTTCACTCAGTCTGGACTCTCTTAGCCTCCTGGCAGTTTCTAGATCTATTTCAGCTATAATTGCTTCAGAAGACTGCCCACCGGTTGCGATAATCTTTGGATAAACTATTGATGAATCTATGTGTTGTTCCAAATCTAATATGGTACTCTGCCCTACGTACTGTGGTGGCCACACGATGTTGACAGATACCATCGGTAGCCGGTTCTCCAAGCATCTAGTTGAGAGGTATAGGTGCCACGGCTTGACGCCGTGACTCAATATTCTTGACGGGACAAACACTAGGTCTGCCCCTTTCAATGCAAGAGCCCTTGCAACTTCTGGAAATACTAAGTCGTAACAAACGATGACCCCAAACTTCACCCCGTTGATGTTGAATATGTTGGTATCTGAGCCTGGCTTCGCTATTTTCCTCTCTTCGCCGAAAAGATGTATCTTTCTCTGTACCCCGATCACTTCTCCCCGAAGATCTATTACAGGCGCTGCAACGTAGGGTCCGTCTTGAAAATCAAGATAGAACCCCCCTGCGATTATTGTAACCCTGAAATTTCTAGCTAACTTCTTCATTAACTCTATTGCGGTAGAGACCCCTCTCTCTGTCTCTTGTCCTATCCAATGTTCCGGGAAACATAGTAGTCTAGCTCCTTCATCTACAGATGTGGCAACTAGAGTCTCAAGCATCTCTTTCGACGCATGTTCAGGGCCAATCTGTATCGCAGCCACCTTTATTCGATTCAATCTCTCTTAACACCAAGCTTCATAGCTACATAATCTATAAGATGTCTAGCGATTTCCCCTTTACTTGCTCGACTTATATGCGTGACCTTCAAGTCTCTATCCACGATGAACACTTCATTTGTCTCTGAGGCAAACCCAACTCCATCAACACCAACATGATTTGCTACAACTAAATCGGCGCTTGACTGTTGAAGATACTCCTGGCTCCTTCTAACAAGCTCAGTATCGGTCAATCCATACTCAGCTTTAAATGCAACTATGAAAATTTCAGGCCGAATCTTTCTCACTCTCTCTATTATCTTGGGGGTGGCTTGAAGTTCAATTACAAGTTTTGGGGTGTTCCTCGTCTGTATCTTAACCTTCTGAGATACTGCCGGTCTATAGTCTGTGACAGCAGCGCTTCCTATGAAGACCTTATAGTCCTTACTGTTGAGTTCATTCTCAACCGCATCGAGCATATTCTGTGAAGTATCAACTCTTATGGTCTTTATGTTAAAAGGTATTTCAATCTCTGTCGGGCCAATTATGAGCGTCGTCTCCGCACCACGTCTCGAAGTTTCTCTTGCTATCGCTACACCCATCCTCCCCGAGCTTCTGTTGGTAATTATTCGGACCGGGTCTATGTGCTCAACAGTGGGGCCAGCTGTAACTAGACACCTAAAGCTTTCAAGGTCCTTGAATGACAGCTTCTGGACGACAGCATCTACAATTACTGAAGTCTTAATTATCTTCGCCTTCCCCTCAACAATTTCTGGATCAAGCACATCAATACCTATACTCCTCAACTTCCTAATATTATCCAAGACAATGGGATGTCTATACATTGACTGGTGCATGGCAGGGGCAATCATAACTGGTATTCCTGAACCTAATGCTGTCGTTACGACCGTAGTTACAGGCGTATCATCTATTCCATATGCTATCTTGCCTATCGTATTCGCTGTCGCTGGCGCCACCAGGATCAGGTCTGATCTTCCAGGCCAATCCCCTGCAAGTTCAACATGCTCCACCCTGCCAGTAAGCTCTTTTACGACGGGGTTCCCTGTGGCCCACTCCATCAAAGCTGGACTTATCAATTTACATGCTGCTGGGGAAAGTACCACATGAACATCGGCACCTCTGCGCATCAATTCCCTCGCGATCTCTGGTGCCTGGGAGGCGGCTACGCTGCCGGTCACGCAAAGGGTTATCCTCTTGTCAATTAACTCTTTTCCTACGGTAGCCGTTATATCTTTTAGGAGGTTATGCGACAAAGGATATCCTCCGAGAATACTACACTGAATCATCTGTGTCTTACTTTAAATTTAAGGTTTGATGAAACAATTATCTCTACTTATCCATCTGTATTCTATTCGATTTTGGAGTAGAGTAATCAATATAAATAGATGAATCCTAAATGTCTGGGCTAGTATTACCTGGTTTCCAGCAGCGTAGGTTGTTGAATATGATGTGCAAGGAGATTTTTCTGCTCGCATTCGTTTTACCAATCGCGACATTGTTACTCATTGATCCAAACCATTTCATACTCGGTTGGAATGAAGGGGCCGGAGCTGGCTTACTTTTTGCCCTCATCTTCTTGACATTGGAATGGTTCGATATAAGGAGGAATGTTAGGATGGAGTTTACAAGCACGAAAATATTTACCATTATAGTTACAACGGTTGTGTTCTCAAGTTATTTTTGTGCCGTATACGCCTTTGGCCAAGGGAGTCTGATAGCTCATTTCGGTTCCAAACTGGGGTATGTAACAAAACCTCAGATTCTCAGTTGGACCAGAGTTTTAGATTACTTGGTTTATGCCGCTCATGTCTTAGTGCTGGTCACGACTATTTTTGGATTTAAGAATTTAAAGTACTTTCCTACACCTATAGTTTTTCTCTCAGGAATGGCTCTCATTCTGTTGTTAGATGCCACATTTCCCTATGGTTCTGCTGAGTCTCTTCAATTTATGATGAAGCCAATATTGGCAATTACAGTCTTCCTACTGAGGAGTGTAGGTGTGAGGATCGACTATTTGGGAGGTGAAACTTTAGCGGTCTGGGGAAACAAGGGCTTTCTACTCATAGAGATTTACTGGCAATGTGCCGGGGTATTGAGCATGGTAATCTACTTCCTGGTAATTATTATACTTATGTTAAAACTTCAGACATCTACTTTTAAAAAATTAGTTTACGCATGTTTGGGGGCTATCGGTACATTCTTCGTTAACATAATTAGAATCTTCCTAATAATATACTATGGAGCCTACATAGACATCAATCTGAGAATGTTCCACGAGTCAATAGGCGAGGTTCTTTTCACCATATGGATCATTATATACTTGCTAGTAGTAACTACACTAGATGTAAGACTTAAGAGATATTCAGGGAATCATATCGAAGCGTCACCTCAACTATTATTGAAGAGGTGATAGGCCAACACTTGTTTCAAATTGAGTTGCCATTGCAAATACTTACCTAGTCCCCTACTCCGCTTCCTGTTACATGTGTTGGTGTTTCAGTCTTTCGGAAGGGCATCTAATCCTGCTTGAGCTACTATTCTATCCTCTTCCGCCGTTCCTGAACTGCATCCTATTCCTCCCACAACTTCTCCTTTGATCACGATAGGTAATCCTCCCCCGAAGATCATGAATCTACCTTGATTACTCACATGAATTCCAAATGCAGGCCTTCCTGGTGCAGCTATGTCAGCGTATTCGTGGGTTCCTCTTCTGCTTCCCGCTGCTGTGAAAGCCTTGTTGATCGCGATATCGATACTTGTAATCTTCGCTCCATCCATCCTCTCAAAAACCAGTAGATTTCCACCTTCATCGACTATGGCTATATCCATCGGTACACCTATCTCCCTAGCTTTACGTTCTGCCGCTGCTAAGATGGCTTTCGCACCCTCCAGGGTCAATTTTATGGAGTCTTTGACAAACATGTTTCAACCCTCATACAACACTGTCATGTGTCATTTGACTTAATAGAAATAAATTTATCCTTTTTACGGTAGGAATGTGAACACACCTGCTTATGTGCATCGACTAAATAAACATATAAAGAACGTTTATATGTGTACGCTAGCCGAATAGGCTAGAAAGTGGTCTGTTCGGCCTTAGCTCCCCGAGTGTTTAGGAGTGACTCGATATAGGAGGTTAACCCAACGGCTCTCCTCAATGAGTGGGGTTGAACGATTTGGAGTTGTCTATAATCAAACTGGAAGATCGTCTGTTAAAATTCAGAGTCAACGGTATAACTCCAGCTTTTGCTAATACGTTACGAAGGATAATGATAGCTGAGGTCCCAACAATGGCTATAGACGATGTTATTATAATAGAGAATACTTCAATCCTGTTTGATGAAGTACTGGCTCATAGGCTAGGTCTCATACCTTTGGTTACAGACCTCGACACATACACTCTCCCTGATAGGTGCGATTGTAAAAGTGAGCTTGGCTGCAACAGATGCAGGGTTTCATTAACATTGGAGGCTGGAGCAAACGATAAGACTATCACAGTTTATTCAGGTGACCTCAAGCCTGAGAACCCAACAATTAGACCTGTAAGCGATAAGATTCCGATAGTGAAGCTGGCTCCAGGCCAGAAGCTCAAACTGGAAGCTTATGCCAGGCTTGGGCGCGGTCAAGAGCATGCCAAGTGGCAGCCTGTATCAGCCTGTGCTTACAAATATCTACCTATAATTACAATAACCCCCAAGAAATGTGACGGCTGCGGGGGTTGCGTCAAATATTGCCCTCAAAAAATACTCTATTTGGCCGACGGTAAACTTCAGGTGAGGAACAGTGAGAACTGTACCCTATGTTCTGAATGCGTTAGGCACTGTCCTAGAAAACCCTCCCCTATCAATCTCTCTTGGAGTGAGGAGGATTTCATATTCCATATCGAAGGCACCGGCTCATTACCTGTAGTAAGAATACTGCAAGAAGCCTTACGAGAGGTCCGTGAGAAAGCAATAGATTTTTCTAATCTTTTAACCGAGCTGGAGGGGAATGTTGGTGAAAAAAACTAATCCCCAACTGATCGAATTAGTAAAAGTTCTTCAGAAGGCCTCTAGGAAGAATTGTGCTCCGATATGGTCAGCAATTTTACGATCATTGCTTAAATCTAGAGAGCATATGGCTCAAGTGAATGTGGGTCGAATCGCAAGGGTTACGAGAGGGGGGGACACGGTAGCCGTACCGGGGAAAGTATTAGGTTCAGGGAGAATAAACCATCAGATAACAGTCGCCGCCTTAAGCTTCTCATCCACCGCAGTCAAGAGAATTACCTCAGCTGGCGGTAGATGTATCGCAATAGGGAAACTTTTAGAGGAGAATCCTAGAGGGA
>JAGTQO010000033.1:4188-6225 GCA_018396565.1 Candidatus Bathyarchaeota archaeon | reverse complement strand
TCCCTGATATAACGGCTTAGAAAGTTTATGGTTATTGATGCTACCAACTTAATCTTGGGGAGGTTGCTCAGTTACGCCGCTAAAAGGGCTATGGAAGGAAATGAAGTGGTCATCTTAAACATATCTAAAGCCGTTATATCAGGGAGTAAAGGGAGTATCATCCGGAGGGCAAAGGTTAGGCTTCGAACAAGAACCCTCGGCTCCCAAGACAAAGCGCCCCGCCACCCACGAAAGCCCACAACTTACGCGAGGCGCGCTCTCAGGGGCATGCTTCCATTCAAGAAACCTAAAGGTAAGAAAGCTTACAAGATGGTTAAAATCTATGATCAGCCTCCACCTATATATGCTGACGCTCCAAAACAGAACATCCCAGGAGCTGAAGCAACAAAGCTAAGGTCTCCATACATATATCTTGGTGACTTGTCTAAAGAGATAGGAGGTATAAGTTACGAGTGAGAAGAAGAAGGTAATGGTAATAAGTGGAAAGAGAAAGGCGTCTATCGCAAAAGCTATTTTTAGGGGCGGTAGTGGGCATATCACATTCAATAATCTCCCTCTCAACATACTGAGCCCTGAACTTGCAAGAGTGAAAATATTAGAGCCAATAATCCTCGCTGCAGATAAGGCAAAGGGACTAGACATAGAGATTAAAGCCAGCGGAGGGGGAATCATGGGTCAGGCTGATGCCGCTAGGACTGCGATAGCTAAGGGGCTTGTCAAATGGACCAAAAGCGCCCATATCAAAAGATTGCTCAGAACTCATGATCGAGCTATGCTGGCCGGTGACCCTAGAAGGTCTGAATCAAAGAAATTCGGTGGTCCAGGAGCAAGGAGGAGGAGACAGAAGTCTTACAGATAAAATAAAAACATTTTATGGAGGAAAGTCTGATATGATGATACCTATTCGATGTTTTACATGTGGCAAAGTGATTGCAGATAAATGGGAAGAATTCTCCAGCAGAGTAAAATCTGGTGAGGAGCCAAGTAAAGTTCTTAATGAACTAGGTGTCGAAAGATACTGCTGTAGGCGAATGTTCATAACACATGTTGATGTAATTGACGAGATTTTGAAGTATTCTGAGGCCGTAGCAAAAAAGAGTATAGTGTGAGATGTAGATATGGTGTCAACATCTATAGTGAGCGTCAGGGCAAGGAAGGTCTTCGATAGTAGGGGTTCCGAAACAATCGAGGTTGAGATAATAACCGAAAGGGGCATGGGGCGATCAGCTGCACCTTCAGGTGCAAGTAAAGGAAAGTGGGAAGTGAAGTCCTACCCGCAAGGTGGTGTAGATGGGTCCATAAAGATAATACGCGAGAAGGTAACCCCCAGAATCTTGGGGGTTAGTCTAGATGATACGAGTAAGATAGACAATGTTCTCCATGAAGTAGATGGGACGAGTGACTTTAGTAATCTTGGAGGAAACGCTGCGTATGCCATATCGTTAGCGTCAGCAAAGGCAGGGGCCGCCTCAGTTGGAATGCCGCTTTTCAAGTATCTAGAAGAAAGGGAAGCTTATGATCTTCCATATCCTCTTGGAAATATAATAGGTGGAGGACTTCATGCCAGGGGAGAAAAGACTGACATCCAAGAGTTCTTGGTTCTACCGACACATGCAGAGACTTTAGTAGACGCTGCAGCCGCTAACATAAGAGTCCACAGAGAGGTTGGTCGCTTGATTGAGAGAAAGGGAATCATCTTATCTGGGAAAGGAGACGAAGGCGCATGGGTTGCACCACTCAAAACTGAGGATGCTCTTGAAATTCTGTCCGAAGCATGTGAGACGGTTTCAAATGAAACAGGCGTCACATTGAGGATCGGGCTAGATGTGGCTTCCTCATCAATTTGGAATGAAAGAGAAAAAGTCTACATTTACAAAAAAGATGCAAGAAAGTTAGATGAGGGCGACCAGATCGACTTCATGCTTGACCTGATAAAAAGGTTCAAATTGGCATATGTAGAGGATCCCTTCCACGAGGAATCGTTTGAGGCATTCGCAGAACTTACATACAAAGCCAAGGGAACCATTATTTGTGGTG
>JAGTQO010000033.1:0-4124 GCA_018396565.1 Candidatus Bathyarchaeota archaeon | reverse complement strand
TATAATAATTAAACCCAATCAAATAGGCACTGTCACCGATACACTAAAGACTGTTGAGTTGGCCAAGAGATCAAATTACATTCCAATAGTCTCCCACAGATCCGGGGAGACCTGCGACGCAGAGATCTCCCACCTCTCAGTGGCAGTAGACGCGCCTATAATAAAGCTTGGTGTTGTAGGCGGTGAAAGAACTTCAAAGGTCAATGAGCTTATACGAATAGGGGAGTCACCTAAAGAAAACTTCAGAATGGCTATATTAAATATTTGAGGTAGTTAGAATGAGTAGAAATGATGAAAGGGAGGAGATTCCAAAAGCTGAGAATCTTCTTCAACCCCTAGAAGAGCTATTAGCGGCTGGACTTCACATAGGGACGAGAGTGAAGACAGAAGATATGGAGAAACATATCTTCCGGGTTAGACCTGATGGCTTATTTATTCTAGACATAGGGAAGACAGATGAAAGAATAAGATTAGCTGCAAGATTCATCAGCAGATTTGAACCTTCACGGATATTAGTTGTCTCCTCTAGACTATATGGGAGAACTCCTGTCGAGAAATTCTGTGAGTTGACTAGGGCCAAACCTATAGTGGGGCGTTTCATGCCTGGACTCATCTCAAACCCTCTCCAGCCCAAACATATTGAACCGCAACTTGTCATAGTAACCGATCCCAGAGCTGACTCCCAAGCGATAAAGGAGGCCTCTGAAGCAGGGGTTCCTGTCATAGCCCTATGTGACACTGACAATGTCTTGAGTGGCGTTGACCTTGCCATACCAGTAAACAATAAAGGTAGAAAGGCTCTGGCAATGGTCTTCTGGCTTCTGGCAAGGCAAGTTCTCCGCGAGAGGGGAGAGATACCTCCAGATGGAAATATACCCGTAACCGTAGACGACTTCGAAACGAAACTTACTGCAATAACGCCAAGGCATGGGACTGAGGATTGAAAGTTCGTAAGCCCGCTCAGGCGGGGTTTTTCTATTCTGGTAACGCTGATGCGTTGAAGCGGGAGATAGAAGGTTGTTTCAAACATCGATTAGGGCCAAAAGAAATTCCAAAAGTTGTCGATAAGGAAATGTTGGGGATAGTGGGACTCATATGTCCACACGCCGGCTATGCATATTCTGGTCCAGTAGCTGCAACCGCATACTCAGAACTTGCAAGACATGGAAGGCCCACTACGATAGTCATCGTAGGGCCCAACCATACTGGAAGAGGGAGTGGGGTATCATTGATGAATGAAGGCGTCTGGGTTACACCTCTAGGTGAAGTTAAGATTGACTCCAACCTCGCAAATTCGATCCTTAAGAGTGCTTCAATAATTGATGTTGATGTTGAGGCTCATACTTACGAGCACTCCATCGAGGTTCAACTCCCTTTCCTCCAGTATCTGTATGGGAGCAACTTCACTTTTGTTCCAATATGCATGATGATGCAGGATCTAGAGACGAGCAGGGAATTAGGTGAAGCTATCTCTAAGGTTGCTAATGAGCCTACACATCTACTCTTGGCCTCATCAGATATGACTCATTACGAGCCTCATGAAGTTGCAGTTTTTAAAGACATGAAAGTCATTCAAGCAATTCAACGACTTGACGAGCAGCTTATAGAAGATATCGTTGAATCTGAAATGGTGTCTGCCTGCGGCGTCGGCCCCATCATATCAGTCGTCGTCTATTCAAAGAGGAGGGGAGCTTCCGAGGCCAAGCTACTCTCCTATCGGACAAGTGGTGAGATCTCGGGTGACTATCAATCGGTAGTTGGCTATGCCTCTATGGTCATTCCTCTATGATCATCTACTCTAGGCGGGCTCATAGTGGCGTCTGCACGCGCCCCTGCAAAAGTAATAATTACAGGAGAGCACTTCGTCGTTCACGGTCAACCTGCACTAGCCGCCGCAATTAACCTATACTCTAAGAGTTCCGTAATACCTTCATTGACAGACACAATTAAAATATCAGCTCTAAACCTTGGAGTAGAAGCGACTTATAAACCGACGGTTGAGAGCGTGAAGACATCGACTCCTAATGCCCAAAAAATCATTGAACCATTTCGACTTCTCATAAATGAGATCTTGAATAGGGCAAAGATAAGAAGTGTCGGACTCCATTTGAAGGTCATGTCACAGATACCAATCGGTGTTGGTTTAGGCTCATCAGCATCCACGGCAGTATCGTCTATAGTTGCTTTGGCGAGATTTCTGAATCTGAACCTTACTACGGAAGAAATCTGTGAAGTAGCCATGATTCAAGAGAGACTTATTCATAAACACCCCTCAGGTATCGACCCTACAACAATTGTGCATGGCGGCGTCATATTGTTCAGGATTGGCCGCCCACCTATACGACTTACACCCAAAAGGAACTTATGCTTCATAATTGGTAACACAGGCTTGACTAGAACTACAGGAGACCTAGTAACCGAAGTTAGTAAACACTTTGGAGAAGATGAATTTGAAATGGTCAGTGAGGAAGTTGGAAGAATAACCCTTCAAGCAGCCGAAGCATATGAAAGAGAAGACTTCAAAGAGCTTGGAAGATTGATGAATAAGAACCATGAATTGCTAGTAAGGATCGGTGTATCTACACCTATGCTCAACAAGTTGGTTGAGGCTTCAAGGAGAGCAGGCGCTCTTGGAGCAAAACTTACAGGAGCCGGGGGTGGTGGTTGCATCGTAGCTTTATCAACTCCGGAATATAAGGATCGCATCATGAAAGCAATAATGGATGCCGGAGGGCAGCCATACCAAGTATTAATAGATGAATATGGCGCTAAACATTCAGATTTAGACCAGTGACGAAAGAAGCGGTCTAACAATAAACATAAATATAAACTGGAAGTGTAAAGGTAAATGTCCAGAATATGCAAAAGGAAAAAAGGGCACATAAACATAACATTGAGGGAAAATGTAGAGCATGAAATTAAGCCTGGATTTGGCGATATTACACTAGTCCATAATGCTCTCCCTGAGATTTCACGCTCCGATATAGATACTTCACTAAATTTTTTTGGTCACACCCTACAAGCTCCAATAATATTGGAGCCTATGACAGGAGGATTGAATGAAGCTACTAAGATAAATAAGATTCTTGGAAAGTGTGCGGAGCATTTTGGTTTAGCTATTGGCGTTGGAAGTCAAAGGGCTGCTATTGAAAATCCAAAATTAGCCAAGACTTATCGTATAGTAAGAGATATGGCCCCAAATGCGTTCATTTTTGCAAATCTTGGATGCCCACAATTTGCCGAGGGATATGGAATAGAAGAGGCTAAAGCAGCTGTGGAGATGGTTGACGCAGACGCTCTTATGTTGCACGCAAATCCACTCCAGGAATCGATTCAGCCAGAGGGGGAACCAAACTTTAGAGGGCTGCTTTCAAAGATAAGAGAATTGACTTCTAAATTAGACATCCCAGTGGTAATCAAGGAGACCGGCTGCGGAATATCAAGTGAGGTAGCATCAAAAATTGAAAGCGCTGGCGCCAAGGGGATCGATGTTGCTGGCGCAGGTGGCACAAGCTGGGCTGCAGTTGAGTATTTCAGAGCAAAGAAGATTGGTACCAAGATTCAACAGGTTCTGGGAATAACCTTCAGAGATTGGGGTATTCCAACATGCGTCAGCATCATCGAGGCTGTAAGATCAACCAGGTTAACCATCATATCCTCTGGAGGCGTAAGAAACGGCATTGATGTAGCGAAATCTATATCTATAGGAGCAACTGCAGGGGGCATCGCTTTACCCCTACTCAAGGCAGCAGTTAGAGGAGAGCGATTTCTTAACGAAACAATCAAAACTTTAATTGAGGAATTAAAGACAGCGATGTTTCTTGTAGGCGCAAGAAACCTAGATGAGCTTAAGAGGGTTCCATTAGTAATTTCTGGTTTTACAGCCCACTGGCTAAATGAGCGGGGCTACAAAACTTATGAGTACGCGAGAAGACCCTCGTAAATCCCATGAAACTCTTTTTTTGACCCTTGTTTAAATATATGATGATTAACTGTAAAGGTGGAGAAAACTATGTCTAAGACTTCCCAGATTTCGGGCTTCTATAATCTGACGCCAGAGGAACGTCTCAGGATTCTTAAGGATTTTGCTTCCCTCACTGATGAAGAAATAAATATCCTGAGAT
>JAGTQO010000031.1:12344-14099 GCA_018396565.1 Candidatus Bathyarchaeota archaeon | reverse complement strand
AACGCTATTTCACCGTTAATCATGTAACGAAACATTTCAAAACTTAGCTAATCAAAACATCAGTTTTGACATATTGATGCAATTAAACGAATATCTAGCCTTCAGGTACGATTATAAAAAAGGTTAGGAGACACTGTCGACCCATCGACCATCAAGCGATATTAGGAGCGTTGCCATCTTAAAAAGATAGGACTGACATTGGATAACGATCGTTAATCTTTTTATATTTACAGTAACCATCGCACAAACCGGGGCCTCAATTTGAGGATGTGAAGAAGAAAATGAAGATTGCAAAAGTCGCCGTGAAGCTTGGAAGCTGAAGACTGGGGTTAAGATTAATATAAGGTACAGGACAGTCGTATGGTTCAGATGACCTTCCTATTTGAATGTATACCGTTTATCAAGCGCAAAATTTTAAATACACGTACATGTATTTACTATTTTCCGATTTTCTCATGGCACATAAGACCATCACGATCTCAGAGGAGGCCTACAGAGCCCTAGCAGAGTTGAAAGAGAGGAATGAGTCATTCACCGACGTCATCCTGAGAATAACAGGAAAAAGAGAGGAGGGAAACCTTCTAGACTACATCAGAAGCTTGGAGCCAGACGAAGAATTTGCTGAGACACTCGAGAACATAGTCAGGGAAAGAAGAAAAGTATCATTGTCGACACCAACTTTCTAGGCGAGCCCCATGGTATGTCTCGACACAAGCTTCCTAATCGAGTTGATCAGACGCAACCCTGAAGCTGAGAGAAAACTGAAAGAATACATATCGGCCGGAGCGAAAATCTCAACAACCCCTATCACAGCATGTGAACTCTTCAAAGGCGCCTACAGGACAGGTAGAGGCGAAAACATAGTGAAGGTTAGAAAGATACTCTCCCTCCTAGAAGTCTTAGACTTCTCAATCGGTGCGTGTGAGATGTATGGTAAGATTGTTAATGAGCTCAGCCTCAAAGGTTCACCGATAGGCGACTTGGATACGATGATTGCCAGCATCGCCTTAATTAATGGGGAGTCTCTACTCACATTAAACAAGGAACATTTCGAGAAGGTGCATGGACTGACCGTTGAGCCTTGGCTGACTTCCAGAAGCTGAGTTGAACATAAAAAATTTGGTTTTGAAAGAATATTTAGATTGTTTTCCCTTTCCCTGTCCTTACAACGTCTGTTGGTGGGCATATGAATATCTTTCCGTCGCCCACCCCACCGGTCGAGGCGCTACTCCTGACGGTCTCTACACCTTCTCCACGTCATGGTCATCCACGACTACTTCGACCTTCACTTTGGGGATGAGGTCTATTTTTACTGGTCTACCTCTGAAGTTGAGAGTGTAACCTCTCCGCCTTCCTCTGCCCCATATGCAAAAAATTGTGCCAGTTAATCTTTTATATTTGCATTAACGGGATGTTAAAGCAGTCTATGTCGCATGGACATAGATTAGGAGGTAAAGAGGAAAATGAAAGGTGTGACCAAACTCCAAGCTTCCGTCATTGCCATCATAATAATCGTCGCAGCCGCGGCAGGAGCCTACTACTACACCTCCTACCAGCCTACAACAGGAGTATTCAAGATAGGGGCATTCTTCCCATTCACCGGACCTTACGGCACCCAAGCCATCGAACAGAAGAACGCTCTCCTTTTAGCAATAGAGGATATCAATAAGGAAGGGGGCATACTGGGTAGAAGAGTTGAAGCGATCATATATGACGACCAGTTGAAGGTCGACCAGGCAATACTGATGGTTGACA
>JAGTQO010000031.1:0-12329 GCA_018396565.1 Candidatus Bathyarchaeota archaeon | reverse complement strand
ACAAGGTAGACATTATTGCAGGCGCATTGAGTGCATCGAACGCCCTAGCCGTTCATAAGAGATGTATGGAGTTGAAGAAGGTCTACGCTATTACATGCCTGCCGGCTATGGATACTTTCAAGAAGGAACTGATGGATAAGAGTGGTAGTTTCGCCATTGTGGGCCACGGATGGAACTTAGGCTACATAGACGCCCACTTCGTGGTTAACAATCTGAAAGGTGTGAAGAAGGTCTTCATGATAGTTCCAGCCTACACTTTCGGATACGACTGCCGGGATGGCTTCAAATACTACATAGACAAGTTTGCAAAGGATAAGGTTGAGATAGTAGGTATCGTCGAAGCACCTGTAGGAGCAGCCGATTTCACACCATACCTCTCAACAGCCATGAAGGCAAATCCAGACCTCATATATACGGCCCAGGCAGGGCATGATCTTGGAAACATCCTCAAACAGATGCATACGATGGGGATCCAACGTTCAGGCGTAAAAATAATTAATCCATGGTCGTGGATGACCGAGCTCGCACCTCTAGATCCAGCGGCAACCGAAGGAGTATACTTCACCATGTGGTACTACTGGAACATTCCAAAGGACTATCCTGAGTATGAGAGTGTAACCGCCTACGCCAAGAGGTATCAGGAGAAGTATGGTAAGCCACCAGACAATTTCGGCGGTCTGACATACGTTGCGATAAGGGAGATAGCAAGAGGAATAAATCTGGCCAAGAGCACTAATCCAGACGCGGTGAGGCAGGCCCTACTATCCAATCCGAAGTTCGAGACTATGAAAGGCCCAGGCGAATGGAGGATAGACCACCAACCAATAATGAAGACACATGTCTACATACTCGTAGGGAAGCCTGCGAACGAGAGGATAAATGAGTGGGATGTCTGTAAAGTAGTTGCGAAGTATGGAGGAGAAGAATTTCTAGCCCCACTGGAGTTGGAAGGCTACAAGTAAGAAGTATTTGATGGAATGTGACAGCCGTTGAGCTTCCTTCTTGAATGCATAGGGTTGTCGAAACATTTCGGTGACATACCCGCCGTCGACGATGTCACCTTCAAGATGCAGGAGAAAGAGTTGAAATGCGTCATAGGACCCAACGGCGCAGGCAAGACAACCCTCCTAAACCTTATAGCAGGCCTCCTCAAGCCTGAGGCTGGAAGAATAATCTTCAAAGGAAGGGACATAACAGGCTTGAGCGCTTACCGGAGGGCCCAACTGGGTATCGCAAGAACATTCCAGTTGACGACAGTATTCCAGAAAATGAATGCATACGAGAACCTGCTGATTGCCAATAGTGGAGGAGCAAACATCCTAGAGCTAGCCAAGACTATGGGTTTAGATGGTAAGCTCGACAGGAAGGTGAGTCACCTATCCTATGTAGACAAGAAGAGGCTTGAGATAGCGATGGCTGTCGCATTGAACCCCACCCTCCTTTTATTGGATGAACCTTTCTCAGGGCTCTCTGAGGACGAGATAAGAGAGTTGACAGTCCAGATCAAGGATCTGGCTGAAAAGATGACTGTTCTCATGATTGAACATAAGATATCGAAGGTCTGCGACCTCGCCCACAGAATAACCGTACTTAACGATGGCAAGATAATATGTGACGGGAAGCCAGACGATGTCTTAAATGACCCAACAGTCAGGAAGGTATATTGGAAGTATGAGTGAGATACTTGAGGTTTCGAACCTCTCATTCGCCTACGGTCAAGCCCAAGTCCTATTCAACATAAACATCAGGACAGGAGGCTTCGTAACTGGGGTCGTGGGGAGAAACGGGGCTGGAAAGACAACCTTGCTGAAGGCCATAGCTGGCCTCGAGAAACCTATAGGCGGCAAGGTCCTTCTTGGAGGGACAGATATCACAGGCCTCCCAGCCTGGAAAATCTCTAAGCTCGGCATATCCTATGTTCCCCAAGACAAGAGGGTCTTCACCAGCCTAACCACATATGAACATCTACTGATAGCCGCCAACGCTAAGATCGGTAAGTCTGGGGATGTTGAAAGTGAGATTGAGAAGGCGATGGAATATTTCCCAAGGTTGAGGGTGGTCAAAGATAGCAAAGCATCAAACCTCAGCGGCGGTGAACGTCAAATGTTGAATATCGCGATGGCCCTATTCGGCTCAACCAAGCTGCTGATGCTCGATGAGCCGACGGAAGGTTTAGCCCCAGCCCTAACCAGAACGTTCGGTGAATTTCTGAAGGAGAAAAGCAGGGAGGTTCCGATGATCCTGGTTGAACAGAACGTCCCCCTCCTCAAGGATGTCTGCGATAGAGTGTATGTTCTGGAGGAGGGGAGGATCATACATGAGGAAAAGTCTAGGGATGAAGTTCAGGAAGGAGGCTTCGCCAAGTACCTATGACAACCCTAGAGAAGATGGGTGTCTTGAAGATAGAGTGGCCCCAACTCTTAGGCCTCACAATATTCTTCGCTGTCCTACCTCTGTTTCTGCCTAAGACCCTCAGCATGCAGATACTCTTCTACGCCCTGGTGGGTTTAGCTTTTGACCTGATGTATGGTTACGGCAACCTGCTATCCTTCGGACATGCCCTATTCTTCGGTGTGGGAGCTTACGGCGCGGCCGTAACATTCAACACTTTCACAGGAAATCCAATAGTCGCCATAGGTGTAGGGCTGTTTCTGACCGTCGCTGTGGCTGCGGCGATTGGGCCAGCCGCATTGAGGAGGCGTGATCCATACTTCGCCTTGGTCATGATGGCCTTCAACATATTCTTCTACCAGCTCTTCGTCGCACCCCTTGCCCCTTGGACCGGTTCTGATATGGGCTTGACAATCAGGAGAATGGAGAGTTTCGGAATAATAGACTTCTCAAACAAGACAATACTTTACTATGTCATGTTGGCTGTTGCCTTCCTACTCATGATCCTGATAAAGATCTTCATTAAGTCCAAGTATGGAGCCCTACTTATAGCCACGAGTGAGAGTGAGTTTAAGGTCGAGTCCCTGGGCTACAGCTCCTTCAAAATAAAATACTTATCCCTACTGTTCTCATCGTTCCTCGCAGGCGCTTCAGGAGCCCTATTCGCAACATTCCTAGGATACTCTGCAATAGACTTCATAGCGCCGACATTCAACATAATCATAGTATTCATAGCCTTGATAGGTGGGAGCGGAACATTCCTCGGACCGTTCATCGGAAGCTTCATCTACATAGCCTTGACATATCTTCTCACAGTAACCATGGGATGGCACGCCTCCATATACCTGGACGGCGTGATAGGCTTCATCATCATAATAGTCATGATGAGATTCCGGGGAGGCCTATACAGGTACCTATACCAGTTGGCGAAGGGTGTCTACGTCAGGGAGCCTATGAGGTGAAGAGAATATGGACGTAACATACATAATACAGCAGACAATTTTGGGATTGGCCATAGGCCTAACCTTCTCAATGGTGGCCATAGGCTTCAGCCTAACGTTCGGCTTGAGCAAGGTCATAAACCTCGCACACGGCGCATTCTACGCCCTAGGAACATACCTAACATTTGCGGCAATGCATCTGACAAACAACTTCAGCCTAAGCCTCATCTTATCCACCGCCTCAATCGGCTTAGCATCCTTACTCGTCGAGAAGGTTCTCGTCAACAAACTCTACGGTAAAGACATAGACCTGAGTCTGATAGTCACATTCAGCACCCTACTTGTCGTCAGTACACTGATAAAGATGGTTTGGGGCCTGGACCCCAAATCAGTATCCCCACCACAGTTTTTAACAACCCAAATATACATGGTTGGGGCAACCCTCCCAGTATATTACCTATTCCTAGCCGCATGCTCTCTCATCCTCTTCATGTTCGTATGGGTAGTCATAAACAAGACCATGCTGGGCAGGGTGATAAAGGCAGGCTCAGAGGATAAGGACAGGGTTGAAACCCTAGGAATAAACATGGGCAGAGTATTCACGATAAACTATGTCTTCGGAGGGATGCTCGCAGCCTTGGGTGGAGGGTTGATGGCGCCCCTGATAAGCATAGAGCCGTCGATAGGTTCAAGAATAATATTGCTATGCTTCGCCGTAGTTGTCGTGGGAGGAATGGGCAGCATATTCGGAACGATGCTTGCAGGAATCATCATAGGACTATCCATAAGCTACGTGACAATGTTTAACGCGCCAATGTCTGAGGCCGCAGCATACCTGGTCATGGCCATATTTCTACTCATCAGGCCGAGGGGGCTACTTGGAACAGGCTGAGGAGCAACACGAACCAACAGGTAATCGAAGTAATTCTAACAGGGATTGGTCGCGAAACAAATGTGTAACTGACGTAACGCCATGGTCAAATTTGGGTTCAGGACGGATCCAACAGTAAACCGGCGAATCCTCGATAGGTTAATCCTGATAGAGAACGCTACATAATTCCGTCTCTGAAATATTTTGAGGTTGAAAATACTCTCTCATCGTCGTGGATTCAGATAGGTCTGCGATCATCGGAATAATCTTACAATTATATATATGGTGCATGCCGATATTCTGAGGTTTAAAGTGAGAGGTAGGTTCGATACTTAACATCAGGGCGGGAACATGAAGAGGCCACACGCTAAATACTCAGCTATACTCTGCTGTTTACTCCTCATCCCCATGCTGACGGCTACGATAATCTACATATACTTACATCTTCATGCAGGAGTTCCAGGTTTGGAGCCTGTTACAGTCGCTGAGTCCAGGTCTGAAGATATTATGTTGGCCTTCTCAGCAGTCAACCCTTCATACGTAGCCGGTGAGACAGGCTCATTTCATATTGATGTTGTGAACCTCCATACAACCCCTCTAAGAAGGATAGACTTCAACCTGAAGGTTACAGCACTCACCATCTTCGGGTTGCGTGTCATGGAGGTAAACGAATCCTCAACAAGAACTTTCAAGCATGGAGTCAGGGAGACAATAACCATCAATAGAACCATACCATTCATAACACCTTCAGGCTTCTACCTATTAGAGTTGAAGGGAAAACCTGAGAGGCTGCCCAGCCAACCCACACTAAAATTAACCATCTACATTGGAATGTCAAACTACCTGTTAGGCCTACTCATCTTCCTAATATTCACTTCAGGTTTCAGGCTCAGCCTCATAATGCTCTATGACCGTCTCAAAACGATTGGTGAGGCAGCTGCAAACCCAATATTAAGAAAGGTCGCCATCCAACTCCTATCATTGGAAGACCTGGTGGAGGATGCTGAAGGACAGTTAATATCGGCGATCAAAAACTTCTCTACAGGTCAGAGATTCATCTTCTCAGGTATATGCATCCTAATATCTGCGGCCTTAACCTTGACAGTTGGACTCGAAGGTTTGGCTGAACAGTTAGCAATCATAACCTATTTCTGCTTGGTTCTCGGCGTAGCCAACCTGATATGGGAGTATCGTAAGGAGGTTAAACCTTTAAAGTTCAGGCTACCATACCCTCTGAGACTCCCCTTAAGCCTTGCAATACTCACCCTCCTAATATACTTCTCATCATCCTCACTCTCACCAACATTCCTAATGGCCTCATCAATCGTTACAATTACAGTTGCGCTCAATCCTTACATTAAAAAGAGAAGATGTAAGCCTAGAGTCTTTTAACTCTTTAAGTCAAAATCTTTACTGAATAATTTAACCAAGCATTAGCTATCCCAAATATTATGTCATCATAGATTCTTCTCTTCACAGTTGAGTGGTAGTGTTTTCCTCCTCATTTTTTATTTGAAATAATCTGACTTAGTTAATCCTTAGCGCAGTTATATTGAACTACCCTCACCACATACTCGGAGTGGATACCTTTAGAATAGTTAGACTCTTGTTTATAGCTTGATTGGATTAGCGATTTCGACTCCATATTCTTCAAGTCTCTCAAAGTGTTCTTCATCTGTAGTATAGATTAGATTGGCTTGCTCAACCATATTCGCACCTATCATCGCATCGTTTATGGGAATGTTCTTCTCCTTTGCCCACTGAATGGAATTCTGTGAAGCCTGCTTAGAGATCGATAAGAATGCTATGCGTCTTGAACGTAGGAGCGAACCTGTCCTAAATTCAGCTTCGATACAATTTAAAAGCCTCTTCAGAGCTGAAAAGACTTCAATGATAATTATTGGATTCAAACTCAAAACGTACTCTAACTCTCCCTTCAAACCTTTCTCCAGTAGGGCGAGGCACTTTCTATGATACAATTCATTTGGGTAATCGGTTATCATGGAATACACTATCACATTGGAATCCAGTATGGCGAGATGTTTCATTTCTGCCTTGCTTACTCCAGCCAAACCTCCTCCTCCACTATCTCCTCGAGTCTCTCCGGCGGAATATATCCCTTAACTTTGACTGGTGTATGAGTAGCCTTCCAAGCCGGGTCGTCTTCAACATTTTTTGGAGTGAGATTTATCACTGTGGCTTTGAAACTATGGTCATCTAGTGGCTCGAGTAAGACAGTATCTCCCGCCTTAATGTTCACCCTCATCCTGATCTGCTTGTCAATAACGACCCTATGCCTCTGGTCTACCTTCGACAGCGGCATTATTTTTCCCACATAAATATCCCACAAGTCATCTAATAAGATTTACGCACTCATCGGGCATTTCAATGCATATTTAGAGCTTTTCCTACGTTTCTTCAGATATACTGTCGGACTTTGAATATCCTCAAGAGGTAATGATAGGCTAAGTTTCATCTTCACACATGCCAGAACCACCCCAGACCACACTATGATGGTGAAGATACAGCCCTCCTATTCTCCCAGAGTATCTCCTAACTCTCGACTATGAAACATCTGCCGTCAACCGATCTCACACCACTAGTCAATGTATCCACATGCACTTAAACTGGATTTGGAGAAGACTGTGGAGAGGAGGAACATCGTGTCTAAAGATAGATTATCCCCCGGGAGACAGGGAGAAGATAGGTTTGAGGCCAAAAGTCCTGATACAGATAAGATTGGAAGGCCGGATCCTAGATTGTGAAACCCATCTTAGACCCCCTTGAGGGGTTGGGCGGAATACTCGAGACAGAATCATCCAATAGGGAGCTGAAGAAAATATCTGAACTTCGAGTATTGGAAGAGGCGGCCACCAAAGCCTGTAGGGAATACGAACAAGCAGAATGATAAGATAATAACATAGATGCTCCAAGATGGCTGGCCAACCTGCAGCCTTGTCGAACAGACCCTCCCATACCCATTCTTTCTTCTATAAAAATTGGCGTTGACGTCGAGTATGTTTATTAAGGTAGTCATAGATGTCGATTTGAATGACAAATATTCTCCATTGACACACAAATTTCCCTTGAAGCGAATAAGAATGAGTTGATTAAATTTGTAAACGATACCACTTACCCATAGGTTCCAAACCCTAGTAATGAGATTAGAATTAGATACTCAAAACAAAGGCGCCTAATGAGCTTCAACATCCACTTCATTGGAGCGTTATCTTCCTTTGTATATTGAGTAGAATTGTCTGAATTTCATCCTAAGTTGGTATGAATATGATACACCCAGCTTACTCAGATAAGTCTATCACTGTAGTATGGAAGGCTGATAGGTTGTTTTACCCAAGCGAAAGTAGACTGCTGAAATTGTTTGAGGTCTACCTTGCGAGACCTAAATTATGTGTAGAAGTTGTTAGAAAGTTTTTTTAATATGACTAATATCAAACTGATCTGCTCTACAATAAGGAATCTTTGGATGGAGCGGAAAAATAGTTGAAGGTCGATGTTGTTTTTCTGACAAGAAATAGTGTCAACCCATACTTCACAAAGTGTCTGGATAGCTTATACAGGAATGTTGACGTCAACCGTCTGCTTGTGATAGATGAAGGAAGCACCGATGGAACCTTAGAACGGCTTTCAAAATATCCAAATGTCCACATATACCAAGTTAAGGGTGGAAGAGCAGTTGCCAGACAGAAGGGAATTGAACTCGTAGAGACAGATTGGCACCTGCACCTTGACAGCGATGTTGTCCTATGTGACAGATGGCAGGAGAAGGCGGAGCGGCATATAGACGACGATGTCGGTGCAATATGGGGTGTAGGCATTCCAATGAATCCTCATGTTTTCAATTGGGTCGTGCCGATGAGGTATGTAAGACGCATGGATGTTCCAAGTCTAATGATTCGTAACGCTCGTAGACGTGGAGGTACACACGATACTCTATTAAGAACAGGGGTTGTAAAAGACATAAAAATTCCGTCAGACCTCCACATCTATGAGGACTGGTATATCAAGAGGCACGTAGAGAATAAAGGTTACAGATTCTTGACGGTTAAAGAACCTTACTGTTACCATTACAGCAATCCAATTTTTTCTAATGAGATATGCAGGCAGATTGCCATGTTAGATAAGAAATATGGAATTCAATCATTCCTATTAACAGCGAGAAATTTGTTTCTCGCTCCAGCAAAATGTTGCGCCATTCTTTTACTAACCAGAGATCGAATTGCAATGAAGAGCCAGTGGGATTTCTACTGGAGAGTTTTTAAAGCCAGAATGAGCTTAGAGCTAGCATATTAATACTCTATCCTCATAGCAATAGTTCACTACAAATCCATAAAAAGCGACATGGTACATGATAATATGTTAGCCTTAATTTATTGGTAGACTTTTGAATACAGTTCCAAATATCTTCGAGTATTTTCTGTTATTGAAAAAAATTTCTCCACTCTTTCTCTTGCTTTTATCCCCATAATCTGTGACTTTTCAGGGTTTTGCCTTAAGTTCTCCAGTACATCTGCAACATTGTCAAGGTTTCCCGGCTCTGCAAGATATGAATCGATTCCATCAGTTAAATACTCCTCTACCCCGGGAACTGCATATGCTACTACTGGAGTTGCGCAGGCCATAGATTCTAGAGGTGCAAGCCCGGTCCCCGGAGGTACATATTGTAGCTGCAGGAAAGCAAGCGCCCTTCTGTAATAGTGGAGCAGTTCGCTCCTTGGTATCCATCTTATCGATTTCACAATCTTTGACTCTATTCCTGTTCCAATAGCAACAAATTCCAGTTTTTTTCCATACTTTTTTTGGTAAATCCGAGCTATTTTGATGAAGTCGAAGATGCCCTTACTTTCGACTCCTCTACCAACATACAAAACTGACCTTCGTTCAAGATCTTTATGCGGTGGTGTAAAGTAAGTTGTATCTACACCATTCGGTATAACTTCTATCCTCTCTTTAGGATAACCAAAACGTGCCAGAGTTTTTTTAATAAAATTACTGACAGATACAAGTGTGGCGCCATCTTTCAACAAAAGTTCTCTTCTTTTCTGAAAACCTCTCCCCACAAAAGGTTTCAGTAGAAGTTCAATCTTTCTACGCCTGCATTTGGATGCACAATTACTCCAATCATTCTGCATACATGGTTTTAAATTATGAATTAGCATAGTTCTATTCATACAGATAGGCCAGAATTCATGAAAGGTCACAATGCAAGCAGTACTACTCTTAACTGCTTGCTCAATTATTCCTGGCGATATATGATACAGATTATGGCAATGAACGATATCCGGCTTTAACGTTCGTAGGATTGCATTGAACTTTTTTATCGCAATTGGGTCTGCATTGAAGAAGACGGTTCTCCTTAAGAGGAAGAACCGAGCGCGTCCGTGGATAGCAGGGATAGTGAAGTGATTAGGTTCTCTGGCTCGTGAGGTTGTGGCAAAGTATGCTTGATAGCCAGATTTCAAAGCAGCGTTTGCTATATCATGCATTGCATGTTCCGCGCCAGCGTGTTTAAAGAAATCATTCACGTAAAGTATCTTCGTACCTTTCCCCAATGTGCGTGTTACCTCTTTAATAACTAAGCCTGTTGGCTGTTTAAAAATATCATTCAAACTTCTCTATTTACCCCCTTTCACCAGAATTTCATATATGCGCACCTAGATAACTTCACTTAGGTGACCAAAGGCATCTCCCACAGAGCCTTCCTAATCAAATAGGTTAATTATACATACCTGTTGAAGTGACTAAAGGATTGAGGTGTATATGTCTTTCCTAATTGGTCAGGGTGGCTGCTAATGTGATAAGGCGGTCAGGGGATGAAACTCGAATCTACAATTCCAAACTAGAATATAACTGCTATGGGTTCACGCGACTTCAATCCTCTCATCATGGCCATCCTCATAATAGTTGGAATAATAACTCTGCCGTTTCTCATAGGAATCATCCTGCTATTGGCGGCTCTGATATATTTCCTAGTCTCAGGCAAGAACGTCTTCACCGTGGGTATGGCGCCTACAGGCACAGGAGGCTCACAAGTGACTATAACTGCGAACGGTTCTAAGGCTGAGGCCGCCCTCAACCAGATAGTCGGGGTTATTCAACTCTCCTTCACCGGTACAGGTGCACCACGCAACTGTAGGAACTGCGGGACATTGATTGCGGATCTGACTGTCTCGTTCTGTCCGTCATGTGGTGCGAAACAGGTTTGATGGCTTGTGAGAGCTGTTGCAGAGTGTGATCTCTTGCTCTTTGGGCATATGTCTACGCGATTGGGAGTTTCATGGTGGCGTTGCTGGCGATAATAATATGTGTGTATGTGGCGTCGAAGGCTGTTGACCGGTTGACTGTTGAATTGAATGGGTGGGGCAAGGTCGCGAGTGGGAACATCGTAGCCCGAGTAGTCGAATGATTCATTCGCATCCTGGTACTTTGGCCGGGGCTTTCGAAAGTTTGAGTTAGGTAGGCTCCTCATTTTTTCATTGGTGGGGTAGTGTTAGAGTCTGTTCTCCTCATTTCGATCAAGTCTGTCTGGCCCCGCATCTCTGACAGTATCTTGAAGCCTCAGGTATGGCTGAGCCGCAGTTTATGCAGTATTTTGTTGCCGGTCTAGTTTGGGGAGCTATCTGTGTTGGTGGAGGCTGGTAGGGTTTGGGTCTACCGAACATTTCAGGCTGTGGGACACCCATCACTGCGGGTCTATCGACGTATCTTTTGCAGGTGGGGCAGTACCATCTTGAGGATTGCTGTTGGTATGTCAGTGGGTTTGAACATGTTGGACATGCGCCTCCAAGCCTCTGGGTGACGATCGGGATGACTAGTGGGATCACCCTCTGCTTGAAGGGTGATAGGCTCAAGGCCTTCCTCATCATGGCTGCAGCGACTATCCATTGGACACCATATATTGGTAGGGCCATGAGGAAGAGGTTTAAGGCCAGGAGTGTATCCCATAAACCATGGAAGACCGTTGCAAGAAGTAATCCTGAGAATGCGATTCTAGATCTTTTTCTTTCTCTGAATTTCGCCAGTCCAAGGAAGAAGCCGAAGATGCTGCTGTCTAGGGCGTGGCCTGGAACAGATAGGAGGGCCCTTAAGACGCCGACCTCTAGACCTTTCTGTGTGACGTAGAGTATGTTCTCGACGGTTGCGAATCCGAGAGCTGCGGCGCATGAGTATACTATGCCGTCCATAACTTCATTGAACTCTCTGGAACGGTAGGCTCTGATCTTGACTGCGAGGAGCTTCATAGCCTCCTCGACGAAGGCTATGATGATGAAGTAGTACGCTACCACGTGTATAATGTTGGCGTCCTCCTCAGGTTCAGGAATGATTATGCTACCTAAATTTTCGAGGATGATGGTCGGCAGTATGGATAAGGCTCCCAGAAAGAAAGTTGCAAGGAGTAGTCTAACGGGTTCACGTTCATATTTGTCTCGAACCCAGAAGAGCCATAAGAAGAAGATCCCTGGCGCAACGGCTAGAGTGAGCAACTGCCATGTCTGAGTCGTGAATTTCAGCTCCCAAATTGATTGTGCTGATCATGTCGCACCTAGAAATTTTTAAGATTAACCACGGGATCTGAATCTATGTTGATGTTTGTCGTTGAACACTACTCAGAGACATTTCTTTAAGGCCACAGTCCTGCTGCCGGCGCCACTTGCTCCCGATGGTGCAAGTCTGACTATTGGGTGGGTTTCCTTCAACACCTCCCTTCTACATAGGATATGGAGGAGTTTGGATGATGTCACAATATTCTCTATCCCACATCTCAATATGGCCTCGGCCTCTCTATTCCCTGTATTAATGTTATATGAGGAGTCTAGTGTCAAGCGAGTATCTCCTCGATGTATTCAAGGAGTTTAGTCTCCCTATCTCCATCTGCTCTCCTGCCGGCCTCCGAAATGTTTCTTGCATCTTGAATGTTGAACTCATAATCCTCCAGTTCAGCCTTATGTTTTAGTAAATACTCCCTCAAAGCCTCCTACACGACATCCGTCTTCGTCGCCAGTATCCTCCTACCCATCAGCTGCCCTATATACATCCAGAGTCTATGAGGTGTCCCCGTCGCCGGCGTAACAATCGAGTCAAACAGTATATATACATATTAAACAACA
>JAGTQO010000030.1 GCA_018396565.1 Candidatus Bathyarchaeota archaeon | reverse complement strand
AGACCAGCCTTGAGCCCAGCTGCGATTGAGAGCTCCTCAAGACTCTCCGAGACCTTGAATAGGGGCCTCACAGCATGCTGGAAACCATTATAGATCAGCTTATCCCCACATACATCGTTCACAAGCCTTGATAGCCTCATCCTAGTAGCCGAGGTAACGAGATACTCTTTTGATAGCAGGGCCTCACCGATATAGGTTAGGAGCGTCTCATCACCACTGAATTGCCAGTAGCTCCTCTTCGTAATCTCCTCAGCATGTTTTATGAGGGTATGTTGGAGTTTGGGATTCTTATGACGTAGCTCTAGAAGCTCCGCTGTCTCAACTATAGGTATCCTCTGAGACAACCTCACCCTCGACAGGCCCAGGATAATCTCCAAAGGCTTCATGGTTGCTTCGGTTATTCTAAAATTCTAAAAATTAAAGAATAAACTTAACGGTTCCAGAAGAGTATAATCGTAGCGAATGGTGGGTCGCAACATACCGCTTCCTCATAATCTCTTTGAGACCGCCAAAATAAACTCCAAGATCATCCGAATGTTTATCCGGGACCCCTCTACTGGAAGTAAACCTTCCTTTCAACCATTACTTTCATATGATAAATCTTCTATCAGAGCCTATGCTGACTGTTAGTCTTCAGCAGATTCGTCAGATCGGCCTTTGAGAGTACGCAACTATTCAGCTGAGCTTGGGAATGATCAATGTGGGCTCCTCAGGTAGGTTCTCTTTATTTATGGTGAATCTTGGACCGTCGAGCCTCTTTACATTGTCTTCCCTGCGTATGAAGTCGTCCAGTGTAATCAAGGAGTCGAAGATGGATGACATCCCAGGGATTCTGTAATGCATCGGAATTGTAACTGGAGGTCTGAGAGACTCCATAACCTTCCTAGCTTCTACTGGACCTATGGTGTAGTAGCCACCTATAGGTAGAAAGAGGACTTGGACAGGTCCAACTTCATCTATCTGTGATGGGGTCAATATGTGCCCAAGGTCTCCCAAATGGCAGAACGAGAGTCCTCCAAAGCCAACCACGTATATGGTGTTCTTACCCCTTGCCGATCCTTTGGCTTCATCATGGAAAGTGTTTATTCCCTTAATAGATATCCCGTCAACATCTTTGACTCCTCCAAAACCTTCGAGAACTATGCTCCTCTCATGTCTGACCGGCCTTACGTTATTGTGGTCTGAATGGCTGTGTGAGCAGAGTATTATGTCAGCCTTGACCTTAGGCTCTGGAAGACCGACATCCCTGAATGGGTCGAAGATAAGTCTCTTCCCCTCCTCAAGCGTGAAGCATGCATGTCCGAGCCAAGCCACATCGACCAACAGATACTCACCTCAACCCCAATATCTTCAAAAGTCTAAGAGAGACTGTTAAGCCTTTCCATTAAAGATTCAGAATATTATCGATCTACGATGGATGTAAAAGTATACGTTGATGTGAAGCGGCATCCAGCCGAACAATCCAAATCATGAGATGAATTATGGTGTGAACGGTTACTGTGGAAAAGCTTCATCTTCAACCGGTATATCCCTTCTATAGTGTCCAAGTCTATCCTTCTGAGCAGTCTCCGAAAGTGTCTTCTTGAGGACCGATCCACCCTCACACCTCTATCCTTGAGGAGGCTCTCTAACCTCTCACCCATAACCTCTCCTTTACTGTCAAAATCTGTAAGAACAACCACAATCATGTATCTCTTCGCAATCTGGTCGACAATCCTTGATGGACTCAGCTTGGAACATGGTATTATAGGCCTTTTGTAACCCATGAGGCGCAGGGTCTTCATGTCATGTGGGCCCTCAACCACCGCGGCGTCAACGGTGTGATTCATGTCGAAAATTAGCTTCTCAATACTCTTGAAAGCCTCATACTCTTTACCTCTATCATCGACCTTACTCGTGCCCTTTTCCCTCAAACTTTCTACCCCACTAAAAAAATTGGTGGCTGCAGTTAGCTCCATCTCTGATGGTTGATCTAGTTTTCAGAGGCTCCTTGCCGGGCAATCTCTACCCCAACATTTAGTGGTTTAAACACATATTAATATCAGCGATCAAAAATAATGTGTCGATGTTGGTGGTATATGTTCGATGGAGGAATTTGGTAAGTCGAAAGACAAGAAGGAACTCCTGAAGCTTCTGATAAGGAAGTTGCATGAGGGTGCTGACCCTGAAACCCTCAAGGCGGAGTTTAAGGATGTTATAGGGCATGCCGACGCCTCAGAGATCGCCAGAGTCGAGGAGGAGCTTATAAGGGAAGGTGTATCTAGGGATGATATACAGAAGCTATGCGATGTCCACTTATCAATATTCAGAGAGGCCTTGGAGAGGGTGAGGGCCACACCGCCCCCAGGGAATCCGATACATATTCTTCAGGAGGAGCATCGGTTAATAAGTGAACTAGTTTCTGAACACAATAGTGTTGTTAAGAGACTGGTTGGGGTGGAGGATCCTAAAGTCGCCGATGAAGAGATTATGCGGCTAAAGGATATTGAGGAGAGATTGAAGGGTGAGGAGAGTCACTATCTCAGGGAAGAGAATGTTCTCTTCCCCCATCTTGAGAAGCATGGCATAGTGGAGCCGCCGGCTATCATGTGGATGGAGCATGATAAGATAAGGGGTTTGAAGAAGAACCTTCAAAACATCCATGCCAACCGTCAGAGCATGAAGTTCCAAGACTTTAAGGCTAATCTAGAGAAAATTTCAAACTCCATACTTGAAACAGTCTCAAACCATTTCTATAAGGAGAACAACATCCTATTCCCAACAGCCCTAAGGGTGATAGGTGAAGACGAATGGCCCAGCATTCGAAGCCAATTCGACGAGTTGGGATACTTCATCTTTACACCTGAACCGGCGAAGATGGCAATGACCCTTTCAAAGGAGGTTGTGAGCGGGGCTGCATCTAGAAATGTTGCTTTCGAGACAGGTGAACTCTCCATAGAAGAGATAGAGAGCATATTCAATACCCTACCAGTAGAAATAACATACGTCGACAAGGATGATACTGTCCGCTACTATAGTCAAACAAAGGATAGAATATTCGTCAGGACCAAGGCTGTTCTCGGAAGGAAAGTTCAGCAATGCCACCCCCAGAAGAGCCTACATGCGGTGAACAAGATACTGGACGAATTCAGAAGAGGCCTCAGAGAGTCTGCGGACTTCTGGATAAGACTAAAAGATAGACTCATCTATATCCGCTACTTCCCAATCCGTGGAAAGGGTGGAGAGTATCTAGGCTGCTTAGAGGTCACCCAAGACATCACAGATATAAAGAGGCTTGAAGGTGAGAAGAGGCTACTCGACTGGCCTTGATGAGGTGAATCTTCAATGGATCATATTGGAGGAATGGAGGCGAAGGTCAAGGGTCTCCTCCGTGAATTTGCAAGTTACCAGAAAGCTGCGGTCGTCAGCAGAACTCTCATCGACAAGGATACAGGGACAGTAACAGTATTCGCATTCGATGAGGGCCAAGGCCTCAGCGAACATACAGCACCATACGACGCTCTGATATACATCATCGAAGGAAAAGCAGAGGTCACCATATCGGGATCAAAATATCTCCTACGCGAAGGCGAGACAATATTGATGCCTGCGAACGAACCCCACGCATTAAAAGCAGTGGAGAAGTTCAAGATGCTACTCATAATGGTAAAATCCTAAAAACAAAATTCTAGAGGAGACTCTAAAGCCTAACAGATATTTTCTTAACCACTTTTATTTTACCCATAGAGCCTCAACCCTATCTTGTAGAAGCCTCGAACATTACTGAATATCGGGCTGCTAGGAACCAGAACCTTCACGCCGAGATTTTCTTCCACAGCCTTCTTCATGCCTTTAATCATGGATCCACCGCCTGAGAGAACGATCCTCCTGGAGCACTCCAGGTTTGCTGGAAGCTGAGCGAGCAGGTAGCGGGCATCGTAGCAGATCTTCTCAGCCAGTTGAGCAACGCCGACCTTCATCCTCTCCTCCACATCCCTCTTAGCTACCTTTGCTCCTCCGAAAGCGGATATGCCCTTAACATGCCCCGTCGCTAGGCTCATGATGTTCTCCATGCTTGGCTTGAATCCATGTTTTGCCTGCACGTATTCGGCTAAGCTTGAGAGGATGAAGTCGCATGCTAACGCCAGAGAAGCCCCGGCTAGTATGTTGAGCTTCTCCGCGATTAGGATCTACGTTGTTCCATGACCTACATTGATTATCGTAGCGCTGTCCAGATCCAGATCGAATAAGGTTCCAAGTGAGTGGAGATAAACGGCTATTTCGCTTAAACTCAAATTTTCCTTAAGTGTTTGCTTTACCCTTTCCCTTTCTTGCTTTCCAGTCTCGTAGGGTAAGCCTGAGACCAAATAAACAGCGTCGGAAGGATCGAGCTTGAGCCTGCATATGGCTTCTTTTGCAAGCTTCAGGAGTGCTCCATGCTGGGGCTTGCCATCCAAGATGGGGTAGAGCTTTATCGCGTTCGGATACCTGGCTATCTCCAGGGCCCTCTCACCAACCCCTTCTATCGTTTCAGCGGCATCCTCCCATATGGTTGGCTGTCTGTAAGCGTAGATGCTTGGAAAGATTATCCTGCTGTCTCCATCAAAGCACTTCGTGTAACCGGAGCCTATATCCAAGTCTATAACTTTAGCCATAAAGAACACCTTGAAGAAAAAAATGGTGTTACAAACACCGCGGGGAACGGATAGATCTACTCCCTTACCAGCGTTGTGTAGAGCTCCGTCTTGGTTTCATCGATCTGCCTCCTCTGCTTATCGAATAGCGGGTACTCTTTCCACTCAGTTTTCAGGACCTTTCCAATCCTCTGGGCGATTTCCTTAGCTAACTCCTTATCGCCCATTATGAGGATCCAAACCTTCTTCATGTGTTTCACCTCCCCCACTTTTAATTCAATACTAGTGAGGAGGATAGCCCAACTGCCTTCTATGCCACTTCAGATAATGCATGTTCGGCGGAGCTCTTGAAACTATTACTGGAAGCATATAGCCCCTCCTGCTCGGCATTGGAGAGAAGCCCCTTGGAGTGGGGATAGCTATTTTCAGCCTGGATGGAAGAGCATATCCTTTATGTACTCCAACCTTTCGCCCTTGACGAGACGTGAAAGCAGTTTTCAGCTTCATCTCTGCTGAAGGCCTTCTCAACTAGGAATTTTACAAGCTCCTCTTTATCGGCGAAGCCGTTCTCTGATAGATACTTTTCCAGAATGCTCTCAGCAAAATCCAATAGCTGAATGGCTTTTTCCAAGAAATCTTTCTCGCTTAGAGCTTCTATTTTATCCATTTACCTCACCTCCTTTAAAAAATCAAAAAGAAAACGAGATTTCTAATTCTCCGACTATTGTCCTATTCATACTGAGAATCAAGAATGGTATCCGATTCAGAAAATAGGGATTTTAAGCGATTCCATTCATTTTGGGTTGTTGCGTAACCCATTTTTCTATCTCCCTTCGCTTAGTCTTTTCCCATTCAACAACTACTAGACCACACCTCTAAAATTGTTTAACAGCAAAATTAAACGCTTTAAAGTAATCTTCCATACTGAGTTTCATGAGTTTGAAATCTCATTTCTCTTTCCACTGATCGAACTGTTGTCTTGAAATCATCTATCTCGCACCCTATTTTTATCGGTTTTAACTCTCCGCATTTGAAGACATAATTTGTAAAGTAATTTTTTGGAACACGAAAATTGAATAGCCTCTCTTAGAGTCAAGTACTGGTGGCCGACCGGTGACAGCATGAATTATAATTCGAGGGATTTGAACATATTCGTTTTGTATCAAAAATGAAATTTAGTTCCTTTTTGGTTGCCATTTTCTTATGCGCGCACTTTTCTATGTCTAATGAAAAATGGGTCAGGATATCGAAATAAAATAATTAGCGGTTCAAACGATCTCTACATAGCCGGTAAGGGATTTTGAATTAAATTGAAGCTCACATCTATCCATTAGATCTTTAAACCCGATTATTAGAGGTACTTCATCGGTCGGCGCCAGGTAAGCTCGAAACTTCAACTCGCTAGTTTGGTTACCAAATCTATCTAATATTATACTATGAACCCACCTCTTTCAGCCTTAAGATAACCCAGTCGAATCAAACCCTGAACGTAATTGCTGAATGTTCCAACAGACTTAGGAACCAGCCTTTGAGCCTCGGCTTCTTTTCTATAAGCGCTATAGAATGTGCCAGAAGTTATGCCAGGATTCTTTTTCATAATCTCAATTATAAGTCTGTGGTGAGGTAAATTCTCAAGATAGTACTTTCTTCTAATCCCCTGGGATTCCTCATAGTCTTTCTCAACGTCTTCATCGGTAATTCTGGTTTTGTTTGCTTTTTCAGCGATGAGTGCAGAATTTCTCAGAGTTTGAATAGCTATCCTCGCATCCCCACAAGCCAGATCGGCTATCTTCTCAATAGTCTCTCTTGAATAGCTGTTTGGATACAGTGCTTTGCAATCGTGGATTCTCTGTTTTAAGATAATTAACAGTTCTTCATTCAAGTATAGCGGAAAGTTAATTGATTTGAAGCTAAGCCTAGAAGTTATCCTTCCATCCATATCCAGAAAGTATCTTCTCGTGTTCAGGATACAGATAACTCCAACCTTACCCAAGCCTTTTAGCATGTACAGAACATCGTTAAGGTCTTCTATATCCAGCTTGTCTATTTCATCTAGAGCTATGACACACGGTTTATCTCTTGTCCTCTTTCTCAGCCTTGCAAGCTTTGCCGAGTAGCTAGTTTCAGATAGAATGATTCCAGCTTGTTCTACCAGTCTATCCAAAATAAGGTTTAGGGTTTTGTTCTTCCAGCAGTTCACGTAAAAGGCAAAAGCATCAGTATTCTCATTAACTTGGTTCAAAACATATCTGACTAAAGCTGTTTTCCCGGTTCCGGATTTTCCATGGCATATGCAATCAAAAGGCTAGTTCTTTCTTCTGAGATTCTCTGCATGACGGTTCTGGAGGTATGTAATGCTCTTTCAAGACTTCTGGATTCGCTATGAGGCTTTGAGAATTGTTCGTCGCCACGAGAAGATTTTGAGCTTGCAAAGAATAAGTAGTTTGCTGGGGGTTCATTGCCAGTAACGCTTATAATGACATTATTCACCTAATGGCCATGCGTCTTCTGTATTTAGGCTCTAAGCCCACTTTCAGTAAGGCTCGTTCTTCCATCTCCCATCTTATAGGTACTGACCGATAGAACTCGTAACATGTAGAGAATAGCCATATAGCGAAATAGCTGATGGTAGCTATTAACCAACCTTGTATAGCAAATAAGCTTCCGAGTTGTGGTGAAATGGCTATAACAAATATCATGGAAAAAGACTGTAGGCTCCATTCCCATAGTGTTGCAAATGGTATCCAATTAAGAGCCTTTAGCCATCTTCTAGTAAGGTGCTCGTAAACCCCCTTATTGATGTCCTCTGCCCAGAAACCATCGAAAATGTCCATTAAAGAATGTAGCCACGCTCCAGCAAAGAAGCATGATAACCCGATAATCCAGGTCAAGAAATTATGGAGTAGAGAGTAACCTAAAACAATTAAGATAATCGCAAGCAAGACATATCCTATTATGTAGTGAAGTGTTTTCCTGTGGCTGAAACCAAATTGCTCCAACCTGTCGATATCAGGGAATAATCCTCCTGCTGAGCCTAACAGTACAAAGAAAACGTTAAGCGATGATGTCCCAGATGAACTATAAGGGAAAATAAATCTTAACAACAATACTAAGATGTATGCGAATACGAAACCGTAACTCATATGCGTTGAAACCATCAAGGAACGCACGCAACTATATTTCCTAGTAATCTTTGGATACGACTACATATTTCTGGCTTTCAAACCTGATCAAACAAGAAAAAGTGGGTTACAAACACTTAAAGATAGCAGTATTCACTTAAATAATTTGGTGGGCCGGGAGGGACTTGAACCCTCGACCACCTGCGTGTCAGGCAGGTATCCTAACTTTCCTGCATCCACGCATCCAGACTAGACGACCGGCCCAGTCGTAGGGTGCTGCCGAAATTTTTTGAGGCATTGCCATCCATGAATTTATGTCTCTTCTAGTCTGCTGAGGTTCAAAGAGTGATTTCACATAGAAGGGTCCTTTTTTTACTATACTATTCTGATCCTGTTGACTTTCTTATTCTGCCATGAATATTCTCTTATCCTCTTAGACTCTCCATATCCGCATGCGGCACATCTTCTCCTCCTTATGCTGTAGGAGTGTCTGCCGCATCTTCTGCATGTTATGTGGGATTTGGACCTTGCCTTCTTACCCATGGAAGGTGTTCCTTTACCCATCGTTAGACCTCCGAATCTATGTTCTATTACTGGTGTCTAGTTTTAACTGGTTGGTGGTGGACTTATCCAGACAACATTGTCTCCTCTGACGATCAGGGTTCCAAGCTTCTTCGTTCTATCGGTCTCTGTGACATCTTCAGCGTCCTCGATGACGAGGTTCATATGTTGATCGTAACTATACAGTCTGCCCCTAACGTTTCTTCCTCCTTTGAGTTGGACCAAGACTACTTTGTTGAGGCTCTCCTCAAAGATCTTTGTTGCAATATCGGACATTCCTTTCACGCTTACAAGTCTACCTTTAAGGGTTTGTATGCGTCATTTAAACCTTGTCGTGGTGGATGTATGTTGTCTATCTCCAGGCGAACATTGAGTCATAAAGAGGTTAAGGCCTTAGCATCTCAACTATCATCTTTTAAGGATTATCTTAACCTTGAGAGTGGTAGGGTTAGTGTGGAGGTTGCTCGATCCGGTGGCATCGATATCTTCTTCGTCGGTGGGGTTCCTCTCCTATTCAAGATCGGTGAAATCATTGCTCCAACCCTCCTCTTTGAAACTTACTTGTCGTCTCTGGGCAGGATCGTCGTCGATATGGGTGCTGTCGCCCATGTATGTAATGGTGCAAACATTATGGCTCCCGGTGTTAAAGGTGTTCACGGCATTTTTCAAGAAGGATCTTTCGTAACCGTCGTTGATGAGAAGTATGGTAAAACCTTGGCGGTAGGTAGGGCCTTGTACAGTTCAGAGAGTATGATTAATATTTCTAGGGGTGTTGTGGTTGAGAACATCCATTATGTAGGGGATAGAATCTACAGGATCTATAAGTCAGCCTGAAATCTCATGTAAGGATTTCCCCTCCGTTTCGAGGAGGTTCATGTAGAGTGATCAATGGCCCTACTTTAGTCTCAAGGTCTCCAAGTTGTCAGGGACTATTGACTTGACCTTGAAGATTGAGGATATAGTTGCAGCCATATTCTCACATTTCTTATACTCGCCATGGTTCACTATGACCTTTGAAGGTTTCGCAGATATTCTCCTCAAAAACTCCAGAATCTGGTTTCTATCTGAGTGTCCTGAGAATCCCTCAAATGACTCGACAGCCATATTTATCTTGACAGCTTCAATCTTTCCCGTGGGGCCGATGAGGTTGATCTCTCTCACACCGTTTCTAATTCTGCTCCCCAAGGTTCCGTCGATCTGGTAACTGACGAAGATCAGGGTGTTCCTCTCATCCGGTCCCATAAGCCTCAGATACTCCAAGGCTGGGCCGCCCTCAAGCATACCTGAGGTTGCAAGAATCACTGAGGGGCCGCCGTTGACTATTCCTTCACGTTCACTCGGGTGGGTTACGTTCACGAAGTAGTCTGACTTGAAAGGATTGATGTCTTGATGGAGGATCATGTCTCTGATCTCCCTGGACAAGTATTCTGGATAGGCGGTGTGGATCGCTGTTGCCTCAGATATCATCCCGTCAACGTATATAGGTGCCTCCATCAAGCTGCCGCTCTTCATATGGCTGTCAAGTATCATCATTATCTCCTGAGCCCTACCGACCGCAGGCATAGGTATCAAGACTTTCCCACCCCTCTTGAAGGTCTCATTGACTGTAGATGCGAGTTTAGACTCCACAACGGTCCTGTTGGGCATTATGTCTCCTTGACCCCCATATGTCGACTCTGTTATCAGGGTCTCGACACGTGGAAATACTGAGGTTGCAGGTTCGAGAAGCATCGTCTTGCCGAACTTGAAGTCGCTCGTGTAGACTATGTTATGTAAGCCTTCACCTATATGCAGATGTATTATGGAGGATCCTAGGATGTGGCCTGCATTATGTAGGGTCAACTTCATATCTGGGGCGACATCGGTGACTACGCCATACTTCAACGGGATGGTGTGCATAACGACTTCTCTGACGTTCTTCTGGTCGAAGGGAGCGTATCCACCTTCCCTACTTATGACATCGAGATAATCAAGCTGGAGTAGGGTCATAAGAACAGCTGTAGGCTCCGAACAGTATACAGGCCCGTCATACCCATACTTGTATAGGAATGGGACTAGGCCGCAATGGTCGAGGTGGGCATGGGATATTATCACCGCATCCAGCTTCTCAATGTTGAACTGGTCTATGTTGAGTCTAGGGTAGGCCCTGTCAGGCTCATGAGATCCTGGGTTTATTCCGCAGTCGAGTAGGACTGTGCTCTCATTCGCCTCAACGAGTATACATGATCTCCCAACCTCCCTCGACCCACCCAAAGGTGTCAACATGACGCTGCTTGCCCTGTTGATTGTCGGCCTGAATATCCTCTCACCTACATCCCTCAAGATTCTGCTCCTCTCCTCACTCTCAGTATAGGTCATGTGCCTCATCGTGGCGATTATCTTCGAAGGTATTGGGGGGGCCCTCAAGATTCTTGGTCTCCAGCCGGTTGACTTGATAATCTCCTGTAGTGTCAAGCCGTCTTTCCCAATGACTAAGCCTGGTTTCTTAGCCTCTATTATGACCTCGCCGAGGCTGGGGTCGAAGTTTGTCGAGGTGATCTCTGCCTCCGCAGGTATCATCTTCCTTATAACATCTCCAGCATCACTCTCAGGCATCCTGACCGATGCGTCTGACCTGACGACTATGCGCTTGTGCAGAAGATTCACAATATCTGTTATGACGTGGCTCTGCTCCAGGAGAAGATTCACATTCCTTACATATATTGCGAGCCTTGGGCCTTCAAACTCTATCCTTGTAACCTCAGCCTCCTTAGGCATATTCTCCAGTATCACACTCATTATTCTCGAGTGTACACTGCTTGAGTTTCTAGGCATCTAAACCTCTCCTTGCTGAGGATTGACTTGCATGTGATAGGTTCCAGATGGTTAAGGGGTCAAGGCCCTCTTCTCTTCATCACCGAGTTCCCTGTAACCTTCCCCTGTTATTATTGCCATGTCGAAGCTATCTCCACTCGCCGCATCTCTCTTCATAGCTGATGTTATGGCCTTCAGAACTATCGGAATAGTCTCTTTGACAAGCATTCCTTCTTTGAACTGGGCTTCGAGCACACCGTATGCTATGGGTGAGCCTGATCCTGTCGAGACACAGGTCTCCTCCACGACGCTCCCCAGAGGGTCTAGGGCGAATATTCTTGGGCCGGTCGAGTCGACCCCACCGATCAATGCTTGGAGTATGAAGGGCATTAGTCTGGATGAGAAGAGGATGTTGGCGACGAGCCTGGCAGCGGCGTTTACAGGCATAACGAAACCGTTCTGCAGTCTGTAGAGTTCAGCGTTTGCTTTGAGTATGTCAACCATCGCTTGGGCGTCAGCTACACCTCCAGCGATGGTAATCGCAAGATGATTATCTATGGGGTATACTTTCTTTGCCTTCTTATGGGCTATGAAGAAACCCATCGTTGCCCTGGTATCTGTTGCAAGGACCACCCCATCCTTACATACAACACCTATCGTAGTAGTTCCTTCCAAGATCTTTCTGTTGAGGTCGACTGGTTTCGGATACATATCTGCATGGCCTCGATAAGCTTGCGGGGTTGATAATATGTTCGCACAAGAATCTTTGGCGACTTGTTACTGAAGGATCTCAACAACTTAAAAAAGCTTTCGAAGCTAACATGGAACATGTTGGGATGGTAAAGACTTAAATCTGTTTGAGGATAATCACTAGAGTTCTTCAGGGCGGTTCCTAGATTCAGATGGGTCTGAAGGTCACTCTTCTAGGTGAAGGTCAGGCGAGGGTAGGATACAGATTCCTCTACGAGAATGTTGAAGGCCTATGTGTTGAGTGCAATGTTAGAAATGTATGTATGGGAAACCTTGAGTCTGGGAGGGTCTATGAGGTCAGGAAGGTTTCCGGGAAGAGGTTCCCATGCGTCTTACATGCCGGACCCGCTGTTCTTGTAGAGGTTGAGGAGCCTCATGTCGAGGTTGCCATCCAGCCCAGACTGGCAATAGTCGACGCCATAATAACCTACACCGGCGTCAAATGTTCAAATCCGGCCTGTGAGCATTGGAATAAATGTCTCCCTAAAGGTTTGGTTGAGGGGGATAAATGTAGGGTCGTCGAAATCAAGGATTCTCTGTCATGTCCCTCTGAGGGGCTGCTTCTACTTGTCTCCCTGCAGAGGTGCCCTCAGGCTTAGGGTAAGACTCGACGAACTCAACCTTGGAGATGTTGGGCATGAACCTGTATATATCTGCAGCAGCCTCCCTCTTCGCCAACTGTAAACCTTCAACGAAGAAGGTTTCCCTCGGAAGCTCTATACGGCATTCATTCTGGTCTACTGTTATTTTGAATTTGTCGATTGGTGCGGTTGGGAGTCTTCTATGAATCAGCGCCTTGAGCTTCTCTTCAGGCTCCTCCAGCTTCCTCACGAGTTTGACATTGTAGAGCATGGTCTTGCCTGCTAGGGGATGGTTGAAGTCCACCTGAACTCTACCAGCGCCTACAGACCTCACCACGGCTGGTCTACCGTCTATCTCAACTCTGGAGCCGGGGACCGGTGTGAGATTCTCACCTCTGAATCTTCTCAGAGGTATCAGCCTGATCTTTGATGGGTCACGTTCACCGTAACCCTTCCCCGGCGGAACCTCCACAGTCACCTCCTTATCCGATTCGAGGCTCAGCAAGGCCTCGTCGAGGCCTTCGGGAACCCACCTCTCACCGACGATGATGAAGCGCGGTTCATAGATATTTTCGGAACTGTAGATGTTCGATTCCTTGGCGACATCCTCCATAGTTGTCTCTATGACTTCTCCGCTCTCCTTTATCTTCGAGGTTAAGTTGATCAGGATGAAGTCTCCCTTGCTCAGCGGCATTTATCAACACCTTGCGAGGGACCAAATTGATATCGCAGGCTTATTAATGCTGAGGTTCCCTTTGATCTTAAACGACATGTCTTGGGTTCGAATCGACGATCTCCCTGACCCTGAAACATAGGACTCCGTCCAGTCTGTATAACGCTCCGTAGGCTCTGAACCTCGAGTCTTTCTTGAGCAGGTTTATTGGGCCCTCAAAATCTTCAGGCAGTATCCTCACCCTCCACCTGTCATTTATCCATGCGACGGCCCTTCCAGGATAGACCTTCTCGATGAGAACGTCGAATATCCCCTCACCATCCCTACTCACCATTCTTCTGCGGGTTGGGGTTGCAGTCGCCGACACGATCCTATCCCATCCAATTCTGACGATCAGACCTGAATCCTCGAGCCTATCTAGAGCAGCTGATATAACATTAGGCTTGAAGTCAAGTTGAATATATTTCTCCATAAGAGACTCTAATGGGCAGCCTTCAGACCCAGCCTCCATTATGGTCGCCATCAACCTTCTAGATGCAGCCTCTACTTCAGATATGAATCTCTCAGCCGAATCCTCAGCAGACCATCCTTCAGCCTCATAAGTTGCTCCAGCCCTCCTCTCCATTTCAACTATCTCCTCAGGGGTTAAGGGTTGAATTTCAGGTTTAGGTCCGAGCCTGATCAGAGCTTTGAGGTCTCGATTCAATGAACGTATGATCCTACGCATCCTCTCAACCCTCTTCTTGCTCGAGTACAGGTAGGCCATGTCGAAGGTGTTCCTTGCAGTCAATATCACTGCCCTCCCCGCCGATCTCCTCCCTGTCCTACCGCGCCTCTGGATATGCCTGATCTCACTGGGGACAGGCTCATAGAAGATGACCAGGTCAACGCTCGGTATGTCGAGACCCTCCTCAGCTATGCATGTCGCTACAAGAATCTTTATGTTCCCCGACTCGAGATCCCTCAGGATTCTTGACTGTTCGTCTTGGGATAGACCAATATCGCCGTCCTTGGCAGCTTGGCCGACGAACCTTTCAACACCAACATGGAATCTCCTCCTCAAGAGATCAACCAGGCACGTCGCTGTATCCCTATACTGTGTGAAGACTATGATTCTGGATGAGGGGTTCACCTCAAGTTGCCGCTCAACCTCCTCAATTAGCTTCATCTGTTTTGGATGAGGGACCCCCCTATAACCTTCAAGGATCCTCCTGAAATCCACGTATTGGGGGCTGCTCGTTATGGTTCTGTAACTTCTCTTTGCGTTGTCCGACTCGATCTTCTCAAGGAAGGATGCGAGGGTCTCGATGCCTTGGGTCTCGAGCAGCTCTATGGCGTGGAAGAGTGTGAGGATTCGGCTGAGAGATT
>JAGTQO010000029.1:12417-14794 GCA_018396565.1 Candidatus Bathyarchaeota archaeon | reverse complement strand
AGACCTACATATCCAACCTTTCTCCTCGACTGTCTAGCTATCAGGGTTGGAACATGGGACTCACGTACAGGGGTGACGGGATCAAAGGCTGCTGTAAAGTTGAATTTGCATAGGTTGACATGTGGTCCAGCAGGCCTAGCCGAGGAGTTGCCCCAAGCAATGGGCCTGATCTCAGGCAAGCCTGTGATAGTCATCTCAGGTAGTGTGAGTGAGGTTACGATGAGACAGATAGCTCATGCAGAAAGTGCGGGGTGCATCGTTGTTGAGGTGGATACTGCGAAAGTTATTAGAGGTGAAAGAATCCAAGAAGTTCAGAGGGTTGTTGATGAGACTAGACGAATAGTCTCTCAAGGTCTTGACGTTATAATCTCGTCTGCAAGGACAAAGGAAGCGGTGTCCGGAGATTTGAAGGTTGGGGAAGCTTTGGGGATGACCAGCGTTGAGGTGAGTAATATGATAGGGGCGGTTCTAGGAGAGATCGCAAGTGAAGTATCTACAATTGAAGGTATATCTGGAATGTTTTTGACAGGAGGTACGACAGCAAATCGAGCCCTGGAAGTAATGGATGCGTATGGAACTGAGGTTGATGATGAGGTCTCCCCAGGCATACCATCATCTATCATAGTTGGGGGGAGATGTTCAGGTTTGAGGATAGTCACAAAGGCAGGCGGATTCGGTGACGAAGAGGCCATAATGAAGTCGATTAGATACTTGAAGATGAAAGGTGGGAAATGAAGGTTTGGATAGCAGAGAATTTCGACCCGTAATAGGAATAACTATGGGAGACGCAGCTGGCATAGGCCCTGAAATAATAGATAAAGCCCTGTCAAAAGAGGAATTCTATAGAATAGCAAGACCCCTAGTGATAGGTGACGCGGCTGTTCTCTCAGATGCATTGAAGGTTGCTAAGGTCGATGTCAAGATAAGGCCAGTAGATAGCTTGTCCTCAGCAAAGTTTGAGAATGGGACGATCGATGTTATAGATTTGAAGAATATCAACCTCTCTGAGTTGAAGATGGGTCGGGTTCAGGCAATGGCCGGGAAGGCTGCGGTTGAATATGTAAAGAAGGCTGTCGAGATGGCCCTGAAGGGTGAGATAGACGCCATAGTCACAGCTCCACTCAACAAGGAAGCTATGAACCTTGCCGGTTACGATTATGCAGGGCACACAGAGATCCTTGCCGACCTCACAAGAACCAAGAATTACGCAATGATGCTGATTGCTGGAAAACTTAGGGTTGTCCACGTAACAACTCACATGTCTATGTTGCAGGCATGCGCCTCGATAAAGAAGGAGAGAGTTCTAACTACTATAAGGCTCACCTACGAGGCTGTTCAGAGTTTAGGGATCCCCAATCCAAAGATTGCCGTCGCAGGCCTAAATCCACATGCAGGTGAAGGGGGTCTCTTCGGCGAGGAGGAGTTGAAAGAAATCTCTCCTGCCATAGAAGAAGCTAGGAGGATGGGTATAGACGCTATTGGCCCAATGCCGCCGGATACAGTCTTCCTACGCGCAAGCAGAGGGGAATATGATGCTGTCGTGGCTATGTACCATGATCAAGGCCACATTCCTGTGAAAATGCTAGGTTTCGAGTCTGGTGTGAACGTCACCATAGGCCTACCGATAATAAGAACTTCAGTTGACCATGGAACAGCCTACAGGAGGGCTGGATTGAGGCTTGGAACAGGAGATCCTACAAGCCTAGAGGAGGCTATCAGGCTTGCTGTTCAAATGGTCAAGGCAAAGAAACCCCCTGGATGAAAGTACATATAGGCTACCCACACTGTTAAGAGTCACCAAAACTGGCTCAATCTGTTACTGCAACTATTCTTGGGAGGCACATCTTTATAATACTTGAATAGCGTAATTTACCCAGAGGAGTAGACATGAAAGCAGTCATGAAGGTTGAACCCAAACCTGGCATAAAGGTGATGGATATAGCGAAACCTAAGGTTGGTCCAAGAGATGTCTTAGTGAGAGTTAGGGCAGCCGCCATCTGCGGTTCAGACATCCACCTGTACAAATGGGATGCTCAAGCATTGAAGTGGAATGCAACCTTGCCAAAAGTCGTAGGTCACGAATTCTGCGGAGATGTGGTCGAGGTTGGAAGCAATGTATCCCTTGTGAAGGTTGGAGACAAAGTCGCTGGTGAGACGCATATACCCTGCGAGACATGCTACATGTGTAGGACTGGAAGGATGCATATCTGCGAGAATATGAAGATATTTGGAGTCCACGTTCCGGAAGGTGCTTTCACAGAGTACACAGTAATACCTGAGACCATAGCCTACAAACTTCCACAAGACACTTCCTACGATGAGGGAGCTTTATATGAACCATGCGGGGTGGCGATGCACGCTGTACAGAGGGCTCAAC
>JAGTQO010000029.1:0-12409 GCA_018396565.1 Candidatus Bathyarchaeota archaeon | reverse complement strand
GGGGATACTGCAGTGGTTCTAGGGTGTGGACCAATCGGCATATACGTGCAACAGATTATGAAGGCGCTCGGATCGGATGTGATAGCTACCGATGTTAAAGCATTCAGGATCGAACATGCCCGGAAAGTAGGTGCTGCAAGGGAAGTCATAGATGCTACTGAAGGAAATGTTGTTGAGAGAATAAAGTCCCTGATAGGGCGGAGAGGGGCAGACATCGTATTCGAAGCCGCAGGTAGCGGAGAAACCATTACACAATCCCTAGACATTGTGGCCAAGAATGGGAAGGTTGTGTTATTCGGCGCCTCACCTGAGAATCCTATACTCGACACGACTACATATATAGTCTATAAGGAGATAGATGTCAGAGGGCTGACTGGAAGATACATGTACAGTACATGGGACAGGGTTCAGAGGCTAGTCACAAGGCACCTCATCGACCTTAAGACTGTAATAACAAACAAACTGCCACTCGAAAAGGCTGAAGAAGGCTTCCAACTTCTGCTTGAAGGTAAAGCTTCAAAGATAATATTGAATCCTTGAATTAAAAGACCTACAAACCTAGTCCGAAACATTAGAAAAATGGCTTCGATGCGTAGAATCGAATACGTTAGATGCTAAGCGAAATATGTCTTATTAGAGGCACCGGCTCCAGAGGCTTGGAACCAATGGGTGAAGATCCAGGTAGGCTGTGGAGGGAGCGGCTGATAAGGAACCATCTAGACCTGATAGTTTTATGGTTGCTGAACGCGAAGCCTCGATGGGGATACGAGATAAATATTGAGATCAGAGAGAGATTCGATGTATACTTGAGCGCAGGAACTTTATATCCACTCCTCCACAGTCTAGAAGAGAAAAGGTATGTGGAGGGAGTATGGGAGTCTGATAAGGGGAGGGGGAGACGAATATACAAGATAACGCCGGAAGGAGCTCTATACTTGAATGCAGGGTCGAAGGCCATGCAAGAGTTCATGAGGAAGATATCGGCTGGACCTGGTCTAGTGAACGTTTGAATGAGGATAGGCCAATACAGAATCTGGAGGGAATCGGGTCTGAGTCAAACCAAGGGAATAAATCCTAAAACCAGAGAGATAATAAAACTGTTGTTTCTGTCAGCCCTCGTGATATCGCTCTCATACTGTGGTTGGGCTACCCTCAAATTAGCTTGGTCAACGGAGCATCCCATTCTTGTCGTAGTCTCAGGAAGCATGGTTCCAACATTGAACGTCGGAGATATAATATTTATCAAGGGAGTGACGCCTAAACAGATCAGTGTAGGTACAATAATGGTTTTTCACAGCCCAAGAGACTACGGTACCCTGATAGTTCACAGGGTCGTGGAGAAGATCGATAAGGATGGAGTAACCTACTTTAAAACAAAGGGAGACTACAATAGATATATTGATAGTTGGGAGGTTCCGGAGAGCCACATTGTGGGTGTCTTCACTGGTCGAATTCCATACGTTGGAGTTATAGTCATGAGGTTACGTGAGCCTGCGGGGACCACATTCATAATAGCTCTGATAGTAATCCTGATAGTATACGAAGTGTATAATTCAGGCGTAAAGAGAAAACCCCCTTCGGGGAAGACAAGGGTTTGACATCAACAACATCCAAAATCAAGGTGTTTCATAAATTTCAATAGATGAACCCCAAGTTACGCCTGTATTGAGCGTATTTATATAGGGAATCTAACATCCTAGACTTGTTCGGAGGCTCAAGCTTATTGTCCGAGAAGAAGACTTTTATAAATATTGAGAATGTTGTAGCTTCAGCAACCCTCAAACAGAATATAGACTTAAACTCTATATCCAGAGTATTTCCCGGGGTTGAGTATAAACCTGAACAGTTTCCCGGCCTTGTCTACAGATTGAAGAAACCTAAAACAGCAACATTAGTATTCAGCTCAGGAAAGATGGTATGTACAGGTGCAAAGTCTGAGCATCAAGCCAGGAAGGCTGTTCTGAAGGTTATCGACGAACTCAAACGAAATGGCATAGTAATTCTGGGAAAACCTGAGATCCAAATACAGAACATAGTTGCATCAGCCGGCTTAGGGGGATACATCGACCTTGAGAAATCCACATACTCTTTAAAGAGAACAATGTATGAACCCGAACAGTTTCCAGGTCTGATCTACAGGATGGACGATCCGAAGGTTGTGATACTCCTCTTCGCCAGTGGGAAACTTGTGTGTACAGGCGCAAAGAAGGAAAGCGAAGTCCATGAGGCTGTTGCAAAATTACAGAAGATCCTTGAAGAGAAGGAGTTGATATATTACGAGAAGGCTTGATTTAACCGAAGATCTTGAGTCCTATAATACCACCTCCTTCTTAAGCTTCTCCCAGCCATCTAAGTTCTTGATGCAACCAACGTCAGGGGCCAAGTAATCAGAGAAGTATCCCAGCGAGCGGGCTCTGCATCCCCCGCACACATACCTTCTATCGCATATCCCGCAACCAGGCTTCAAAAGGTCCTTATCCCGCAACTCTTTCAGAAACCTACTCTCATCCCATATGTTCTTGAACCTTGATTTTCTCAAGTCTCCAACGTAGAGGTTTGGCATAAAGACGCATGGTGTCACAAGCCCGTTCGGTTGAATGGCGCAGTAAAGCCTACCTGCCCCGCAGCCTCCGATGAATTGAGCTAATTCATGTAGCCCCCATTTTCCACCGTTACCAATATAGAAGTGTGTAGGTGCGACCGAGCCTCCTGAAGAGCTATCGTAAACTATCCTCCCGAACTGTGGGGCTGTCGAGAGAATCTCCATTCCTGGATTCTTACCCTCTTCAAAGAGAAACTCGAGCAGATTCTCTCTCTCCTCAGGCGATATGTCCAGCTCAACTATCTCCCTACCCCTACCGGCAGGAATGAAATTGAAGTGTATGAATCTATTCACACCTAATCTTCGACCAAGCTTTATGAGTTCAGGAACCTCTGTGAGATTATATTTTGTCACTGTCATTGCTATAGATGTAAAGATACCGTACTCAATACATTTTCTCATTCCTTCAAGTGCCCTAGCGTGGGCTCCAGGTACGCCCCTGAACTTATCGTGTAGATCTGCAGAGGCGGCGTCTAGGCTTACCTCGACGTAACAGACATCTATCTTCTTCAATAGTCTAGCCACATCATCTGTTATCATGGTTCCGTTTGTTGCCAAGGCCACATGCATCCCTCTACTCCTCACAGCCTCAGCTACCTTGTAGAATTCAGAGGATATCAATGGTTCCCCGCCTGAGAAGGCTAATGAGACAACGCCTGCATCAGCGAGTTCATCAACCACCCTGAGCTTCTCTTTCAGTGTTAGTTCGTCGGGAGACTTTGTTCCGGCGCTCTGGTAACAGTGTCTACATCTAAGATTGCAAGCGTTCGTAAAGTTCCAAACAACTAGAAAGGGTGCTTTCAACAATTGTGGGCATGTTACTCCATAGCATCCTATACTGCTGAGAACTGTCGCCACACCCCTTCTGACAACGGAATCTTTCAAATACTCCCTAGTGGAGTCTATGTTGACACCGAAGATCTGACAGCCCAATCTAAACACTGTCTTTAAAAGCAGGTAGTAGGCACGGTCGATTATGCTCCCTGCCGGTTCGTTGAACGCAAAGCTTTTGAGGGCCAGCTCCAGTCCTGTAGACCTGCCAAGTCTTCTTAAATCTCCCATTCTAATTACAGCTCTTGAAAGCGGATTGCCCATTCCAAGTTTCAGAAGTTTCAAGGTATCAAGGAGCGTATACGCATCCCCGCCTTTAAACTTGGTTTTATACCCCGCCATATTATATTTTATCAGTATGTTATTATAGGAAGACTTTTAAACATTGTATTAGCCGAAAATGGCTTAAAAAGTCGAGCCGTTTTGAAAGATTCTTATGGCAAGAGACTTATTATAGGGTTGGCTGTAGGAATGCGGAGTCGAGTTGGTGGTAAGAACTGAAACGTTTACTCAGACGCACCAAGAGTATTTGCCCTGCATGCATGAGTGTGCTCCCTGCTGAGATTTTCATAGATGATGACGGAAAGGTCAAGATATCAAAGGTATGCGGCCAGCATGGATTCTACATCGATACGTACACTTTCTCAGACCCTGAATTGTATGAGTGGGCGCAAAAATACAGTCATGCAGGCAAGCCAATAGACAACCCTAGAACAGAAATCAAGGACGGGTGTCCATACGACTGTGGCATATGCCCAAACCATAAATCGCATACTGTCCTCGCAATAATAGATGTGACAAACAGATGTAACTTGGAGTGTCCAATATGTTTTGCAAACGCAGCGACTGCAGGTTACGTGTACGAACCTTTAAAGAACGACATTGAGAAGATGATTAAAAACTTGAGGTCGAACATTCCAATTCCACCACCAGCCCTCCAACTAAGTGGTGGTGAGCCTACAGTTAGAGGCGACCTCCCTGAATTGGTTAGGATGGCGAAAGATCAAGGTTTCAGACATGTTGAAGTCAACACTAATGGAGTCAGGCTGGCCAACGATCTAAGCTATTTCAAGAATCTAATCAAGGCCGGCATGGACACCGTCTACCTCCAGTTTGACGGGCTCGACGACAATATCTACAAGATAACCAGAGGGGTGCCCCTATACGATGTGAAGATGAGGGTTATTGAAAATGCTAGGGAGATTGGTTTCGAGAGCATAGTATTAGTAGTGACCTTGGTCAGGGGTGTGAACGACCACCAGATAGGTGGAATAGTGAAGTTTGCCCTAGAGAACTCTGATGTAATTAGATGTGTAAACGTTCAACCTGTGTCCATAACGGGGAGGATAGACTCAAAGGAGAGGGAGGTCATGCGAATAAATACCACAGACTTCATGAAGCTGGTTGAGGAGCAGACATCCCGCTTAGTAAAGGTTGAAGATTTCTTTCCTGTACCTTCAGTGATACCGATCTCTGAGGCTGTGGGTCGCTTAAGGTCTAAGGGTTACGTTATGTTCAGTACGTCTCCTTGGTGTGGCGTTGCAACATTCATGGTTAAGACGAGGAGCGGAGAATGGGTTCCGATAACGAAGCTGGCGAATGTGGATAAGTTCTTCCATACGATGGAGGGTGTATGTCACGATGTTGAAGGAGGACACAGAATCGTCGCGAGGCTGAGAATGCTAACTGCTCTGAGGCACGTGAAGGCGAGATTCATAAAAGAGGTATTATGGCCTGTCTTGAAGACGGGGAGTTATGAAGCCCTGGGTAGGTTCATGCGGAGGGTTGTGATGGTGGGTTGCATGCATTTTATGGACCCATATAACTTCGACCTCGAGAGACTTGAAAGATGTGTGATACATTATGGCCTGCCAGATGGCACAATAAGACCTTTCTGTTCGGTAAATACACTTCACAGACTAAAGGTTGAGAGAGCTTTCTCAAAGCCATATGATGAATGGAAGAAAACGATTCAGAGGTGAGGCTCAACCTAACACGCGTACCTACACTAGGGGTCAAGTTTCCGCCAATGATGAAAGGACCATGATACATCTGGAGACAAGCTATAGGTTTGCTTATAGGGCAAAGCTGAGAGGCGATATAGTCATTATAATCGACACACTTAGGTTCAGCTCCTCAGTTGTAACTGGTTTAAGTCACGGCATCGAGGCTTTCATACCTGTCAAGACTTTGAAAGAGGCTAGAAGCCTCTATAGGAGAGACCCAGATCTGATATTAGCTGGCGAGAGGCGTGGATTCAAGCCGAAAAGTTTCCATATCGGCAACTCACCGAGAGAATTTGAAAATGCCTATCTTGAGGGTAAACGGGTAGTGATCACTACGACAAATGGAACCATGGCTCTGCAATATGCTATGGGAGCCAGATGGATTCTCATAGGTTCATTTCTAAATGCGAAAGCCATTACAGCGGCTGCCTCCAGGCTTTTGAAGAATGAAGGAGGAATATCTTTGGTATTGGCAAGTCGAAATGGGATGTTTTTCCTTGAGGATTTCCTATGCGCCGGTCTCTTAGTGTCAAATCTAGGTCCAGACCTTCATGTGGATGATAAGGCTGCAGCATCCAGACTGGCATGGGCATCTGCTGAGGATCGATTAGAGGATATTGTTAGGAGAAGTTGGCATGCAAAATATTTGGAGAGCATAGGATATGGTGAAGATGTGTCTTTATGCCTGCGGAGGGACATTTACAGCACAGTACCTTTCTTAAGGAGGGCCGAAATAGTAAGGTTACAAATATAGACGCCTCTAGTTAACCTTAAACATGGTTTAGCCATTGAATTAACGTACTTACGAGTAGACTTCAGGAGGGATTCCTTCTAGATTCTAACCCCCCACATAACGGTTAGACACACTAGAGGGGCGAACTTCTATGCAGATCCCTGTCAATGTTAAGGGCAACTCAGCATAATGCCTTCAATTCATTACAGGTTCATGTTAACTCTGAGTCTTCATCGTTGCCATCTCTTTCTGTTGAGACTCTTAAGATAAACTTTACTTCTCCGCTTCTCCGACTTTGTCTTCTCGAGCGTCCTCAGCTTCTCCTCTATTATGCTCAATGATACTTTCTGCTGATCTATTGATATGGTCATTCTCGGCGACAGATACGTGTTCTTTATTGAGCCAAAACAGTTTGGAAATTTTGCGCTGTATGAGGATTCCCATTTTAAATAATTCTCTAGGTTGAGATGTGCTTCAAAGAGTAGCACATTATACCTTCCTTCACTGATTCTATATGCCAGACTGACATGTGGGTCTGAGTGTATCTCTCGTATGAACTTCTCATAGTCTCTCCTGAGCTCTATGAGTGAGAATATTAGGAGGAAGTTTGGAGGGACGAAGAATGATGGGAATCTACATACAGGTCCCATTATAACACCTGCATCTATGAGTTTCCTAACCCTTTCACTCACAGTCCTTCTGTGAACTCCCAACTCTTTCGCAATAAGGTTCTCATTCACAGATATGCCTTCGCCGTTGACTAGGTGTGTTAGTATATCTAATGTTAGGTCATCGAGCTCCACACCATTTATCTCTCTAATCTGACCGTTCTTGAAACCTTCCGTTATAAGCTGGACAGGTGCTTGAGGCTCATACTTCTCTATGAGCTCATTCGACAAGTATAATGCTGTTGAAGGCACACGCTCTCCTCTTCCAGGTATCTTCCCTTCCCTGACTATCGCCTCTCTCCAAGTATGGTAGCTCCACAAGCTCTTGTGCAGTTCAAAAAGCATCATATTATACTCCCCCTCCCTTACCCTGAAAGCCGCAAATATGTTATTGTCTGTTCTAAGCCAATCCTGCACCTTCTCATCGTCGGGAAGGTCTGCATAGACCGCTACCAGTATTGGACACTCCTTGAATAGTGCAAGGAAAGGGAAGACTGGTCTGTCGATGACTTCGTTTCTAGTCAACTCTCTCACTCTTTCCCTTATTGTGTTTCTATGTTTTCTGAGATGTCTGGAAAGGTAGCTCAGGTTTATGCTGAGGCCGTTCCCTGTGCATAACCTCTTCAATAGACGCAGATTCAACTCATCACTTAGCATACTTGCTAAAGAATCATCTTTATTTGTAACAAGCATGGCTAATCGATGTCGGAGATAATTCTATTCCCATCATAAAAACATTGATTTCATAACATTTATGGTATATACTATTGGGAACGGCCGATTAAACATATTAGGCCAGTTAAAGGCATGTGTGAGGCTATCTGGGAATCACCATCAATTTCAAAGCTACTCTTCTGTCAATCTTTCCTGAGGCACCCATAACAGCAAGTCTAAGATTCCTTCCCTCAACAAATTTCAAGGAGATGCCAGCTGCAACTGTCGATGTTCTAAAAGGATATCCTGACATCGTCGACCGAGCATCATTTGCCAGTGTACAGTATGGAAATCTTTCAAGAATGGTTTCAAACTGGTTATCTGGTCTCGTCGGTAAGCAAATCCCGTGGCGTTTGCTCCTCAACATTACAAGCAAACTCTCAATATCTTTACAATAAGTTGGCTCCATACACTCCAATTTATTGTGGTTAGAAAGCCAACTCTGTATCTCCGAAAAATTTACACCGTATAAGGTGCCTTTCAAAAGAATTTCTATGTCAACCGAGCATATGATAGATTCTACGAGTTTAACCATTGATGTTTTCTCCTTGGCAGGTATTTCAAGGATTTTGTTTAGGAGCATTTTACCGCAATGGTGAATCAGCGTCAGTAGTGGAGCGGTACAATTATAAATCGCTACCTGACCCTTCAATTCTTGAATAACTTTTTTAACATCCCACTCTACTAGCGCTTCCAGTTGACTCTTTAGATCCGAATCCTTAAGTGTGGTCAGGGGGATTATACCTGCTTCAGCGAAAGTTGGGTTGTCACCTACCTCAACCCTGATAGAATTCACAATGTTCCTTGACTCCAGTAGAAGAATATAACCTTCAAGCAGAGGTTTTACCGACTCAGGGCTTGCACCTATGATTGAACCTACTTCCTTACCAACTGTATATGTCAACGCACTCATTATGCTCGAGAAATCATCTGGCTGAGCTGAGGCAGGTTCGCTGTAGGGAGTTTTCCTGAGAACCTTTTTGATATCTCTCGGCCGAGAACATCCCAACATAGCTTCATAATCTTGAATTTCAAGAAGTTTTCCAACCTGACCCCTAACCATTGCGTTGACATACTCATAACCTGAGGGGCTGAATGACACGATTACTTACCTCGCCTCTTTCCTCTTCCAATTATTCCTCCTAGCTTTAACATATCTAGCCAAACGAGTACAGTTCCCAGCAATGTTCCTGCAAGGGCTCCAAGAATCTCCTTATCATACTGCCTTCCAATCATGTAGCCTGCGAAGGCCATCAAAGGTATAGTGGTAGTAACCCCTAGATACCAGAAGGCCTTACCTACCTCTGGTTGACGGCTCAATTCAACCATCGATCATTTACTGATCCTAACTTAAGAATGTTAACCCACCCGTATCTCATTAAGTCTTGTTTACATCAGATCAAATCGGAGTTGGGCAACGTATGGTAAGGGTTGATCTACTCCTTTCGTATTTTTCACTTCAATCTGGGCTGAGGAATGCTTAATGATACTATAGCCTGAAGGGGGTCTATAGGGTCTCATCAGTATAATGAGGTTTATCAATCAGTTATAACTCACATAAGTGATGGTTCATAAAAATGGAAGTGAATCCTAGGGGCGATGAGATAATCTTTGAAGACTGCGAATGATTATGCCTACTCAACAGCCTACGTTAGGGCCCTAAGATCCTTCCTACTGAGGGTGGACGACTATGAGACATTATTGAAGGCAAAGGATGAAGAGGATGTTCTCAGATGTCTAGGGAGCACAGCCTACTCAAAATACTTCTCAGGATATTCCGGAAAGAGTTTAGCTCTGGGCGAAGTTGACCGGGCAGTATTCAGGAGTTACTACCAGAATTTGGAGGAGATGCTCAGGCTCAGGTTGACAAATGAGGCGAGGAACATCTTGGAGTTGACATATGCCCGCCATGAATCCTCCACCCTCAAGACCATTATTCGCCTAATGTACGAAGGCGTCCCTCCTGAAGAGATCATGCATCTAGTAACCTTTATCGGAAGATATACTGAGGAATATGTTTCGAATATGTTGAAGAGATCCAAAGGCAGGTCACTGAGAAGGCTGAGAGAGAGTGCAGAGAAATAATTAGAAAGGCTGAGCAGGAGGCGGAGGGTCTAGTGAGGCGGCAGTCAGTAGAGGCAAGTATCAGGGCAAGATGGAGAATTCTCTCTGAGAAGAGGAAGATGGTGGATAAGGTCTTCCAGGTGGTTGAGGAGAACATTCGTTCAATAAGGAATGATGATAAGTATTTGAAAATGTTGGAGAGACTCGTCGAAGAAGCTGCTGTGGCTGCCGGTGGAGGAAGACTTGAGGTTCTATTCAATAAAGATGACTCAAGGCTAAGGCTTCCACTAGAGGAAATTGCGGGCAGAGTAAGCTCGAGACTTGGTACCGAGACAACCCTCGTAAAATCTGAGAAGACGATTGAAGCGGCTGGAGGGGTCATCATCCAATCGTCAGATGGGAAGACAAGGGTCGACAACACCCTATCCTCAGTTATCAGGCGCGAGAGGGAAAGACTGGAACCTAAAGTAAATATGTTGCTCTTTTCTTAGAAAAGATGCTTTAAATCCATTTAAAATTATGTTGAGATATGCGTTCAAGTATGAGCTCAACCAGATGACACTTAATTGCAGGCGGAGATTCTGGTAAAAGGTATAGTCCAAGGAGTAGGCTTCAGGCCATTCGTCTACAGAATAGCAATAGCTAACAAACTTTGCGGATACGTTCAGAACAGAGACGATGCTAGTGTGAAAATAATCGTTGAAGGTGAAGATTCACATATAAAAAATTTTTTGCAACAACTCAAAGAAGAGAAGCCACCCATCTCAGAAATATTTGAGCTCAAAGTAACATACCGTAACATCCAAGGCTCATACTCAAAATTTGAGATTGTGAATAGTTCCATTGGTGGGAGTGAGAGGGGATCCATAATTCCACCAGACATCTCAATATGTAGCCAATGTCTATCTGAAATGAGAAATCCGACAAACCGCAGATATAGATACTTCTTCACAACTTGTACCGACTGCGGCCCCAGATATACAATAATCCAAAAAGTCCCGTATGATAGGGAAAATACAAGTATGGCCCATTTCAAAATGTGTCCTGAATGCGATGAAGAGTATCATAATCCTGCGGACCGACGTTTTCATTCTCAGACAAATGCTTGTCAGCTGTGTGGTCCCGAATTGAATCTGGTCGACAGCAAGAGCGGAGAGGCCATAGATTGCGTAGATCCTGTAGCTGAGGTGGGGCGTTTAATCGATGAAGGTTTCATATTGGCGGTGAAGGGCAACGGTGGTTTCCACCTAGTATGCTCTACGACAGACTCCGAACCATTGATGAGACTTAGGACTGCAAAAGATCGAAGGTCGAAGCCTTTTGCGATCATGGCTCGTGACCTGGAGACGACAAGGAGCTTTGCATATGTAAACGATTTTGAGGCGGCGATTTTAGAGTCATATCAGAGGCCGATCGTCCTTCTGAGGAAGAGTGAGAACTATTATTTGTCGGATATAATATCCCCTGGTTTACATACCGTGGGTGTGATGCTCCCCTACACCGGCTTACACTACTTAATATTCGATTATACAAGAGAGCCTGCATTAGTCATGACGAGTGCAAACCCGCCAAACGAACCTATAACAATAGATGAGTGTGACGCATTCAAGAGACTGGCTGGTATAGTTGATTATTTCTTAGTGCACAACCGTGAAATTGTTCAGAGGTGCGACGACTCGGTACTCAGGATCGTGGATAATAGAAAATTGTTCATAAGACGTTCGAGGGGATACGCACCATCACCGGTAATATTGAAGAGACCTTCAGATGCATGTGTCCTATCCCTTGGAGCCGAGCTAAATGTAACATGTTGCATTATTAACCGTGAACGGGCCTACATCTCCCAGCATATAGGCGATGTGGAGACACTCGACACATTACGATATCTTGATGAGACTATCGTACACATGTTAACCCTGACCAAGTCAAATCCAGAAGTCATAGCCTGCGATCTCCATCCTAGGTTCAGCACAACAGATCTTGCCAGGCGTATGAGTAACCAGCTAGGTGTACCGCTCATTCAGGTGCAGCACCATCACGCCCACCTCTCAAAACTAATGGTAGAAAATAGTGTGGATGAAGCTGTGGGCATTGTGTGCGACGGTTATGGGTATGGATCCGATGGGAAGGCATGGGGTGGCGAGGTGTTGTATTCTAATATAGAGTCCTTCGAAAGGATCGGTCATCTTCAGGAGCAACCGATGGTTGGAGGAGACCTCGCCGCGAAATATCCGTTGAGGATGGTTGCTGGAATGCTGTTTGGCCGCGTCGATATACGAGATATTTTGATGAAGAAGGTTTCTTATCTCCCCCACGGTCCAATTGAGGTGGAGACAATTATAAAGCAACTTCAATCTGGAAAAGTTCCCGTTACAACAAGTTGTGGGAGGGTCCTAGATGCTGTCTCATCGATTTTAGGAATATGTTACGAGAGAACATATGAAGGTGAGCCTGCTATGAAACTTGAGTCTACTGCTTTCCAAGGTAGAGATGTTCTACAGGTCGAACCAATAATAAAAAGCTTCATCATCAATACAAGTCAATTACTTGAGGAAATTTATGAGAACCTCAGGAGGTTTAATATTGCAGACCTTGCCTTTTCTGCGGAATCGTATCTCGCAAGATCCCTCGCAGAATTGGCTGTGGAAGCTGCTGAAATTAAAGGTGTATCGGCAGTGGGCTTCACAGGCGGTGTGGCGTGTAACGAACATATGCATAGAATTATCAAGAAAATAATTGAAGACAACAACCTGACGTTCCTATCACATAACGTGGTCCCCCCCCAGGTGAT
>JAGTQO010000001.1:65438-66037 GCA_018396565.1 Candidatus Bathyarchaeota archaeon | reverse complement strand
GCTATGAACGTTCTTGAGGGTTGTGTATGTGATCGCATTCGCTATCTCCTGGGCCTTATCCCTTCTGTTTCTATACTCTTTCTCAAGGTAGACTGTCATGGTCGGTGTTGAGGGGGTCTTCCTAGCGTCGACTATCTCTATCAGTCTGGGGAGGCCTAAGGTCACGTTCTGCTCCCTGACCCCTGCGAAGTGGAAGGTTCTGAGGGTCATCTGTGTTCCAGGCTCACCTATAGACTGCGCTGAAACTATTCCAGCAGCCTCGCCTGGCTCTATGAGTGATTGAACATAGTTTTGTAGGGTGAGCTCTATCGTCTGGTCGACTCCTTTACGTGTCAGCTTCGCCTTCAAAAGGTTTCTTTTAAGATCTTCGACTAGGCTTGGTGTTAGTCTCTCTGCAACACCCTCTATCTTCGACTCAATATATTTCTTGCTAGCAGGGGCTCCCTTCTCAGAGAACAGTCTGACCCTCTCAACTAGGAGCTCGATGTTCACGGCTTTTCCATGGTCGCTCTTTGCTGTGTCGACACCGTCCTCACCATATCTGAACTGGACTATGTTTCCATTCGAGTCCCTCACTGTCCCATCATACTCTACTCTCA
>JAGTQO010000001.1:57708-65429 GCA_018396565.1 Candidatus Bathyarchaeota archaeon | reverse complement strand
GGGCGTTTATACGCCTCCCCTGCATGTAGCCGCTCTGCTGGGTTCTCACAGCGGTGTCGACCAAGCCTTCCCTCCCGCCGACTGCATGGTAGAAGAACTCTACTGGATTCAATCCGTCCCTATATGAGGAGTAGACGAACCCCCTTGCTTCTGGTCCTACGTCGTTCGGCTCAAAGAACGGGAGGGTTCTGTCACGGTAGCCTCTGAGGATCCTCTTACCTCTTATTGACTGTTGACCAAGACATGCGGTCATCTGGCCTATGTTCAGCATTGAACCTCTTGCACCTGCTCTAGTCATTATTATTCCACTATTGTCTGGTTGGAAGTATTTCTCAGCATACTCGCCTGCAGAGTCTCTCACCTTCGAGAGCTCATCCATAATGTATATCTCAAGACTCTCCTCCATGGTATGGCCTGTGAGCCTCTCCAATGTCCCTCTCCTATACTCCTGGACGAGTTCGTCAACCCTCTCCTCAGCCTTGACTATAGCCTTCCTTATTCTCTCCTTGACTTCTTGGGGTATGGTCAATTCGTCGAAACTGTAGGTGAATCCTCTCAAAGTTATGAATCTATCCAGAACCTTAGATATTGAGTTTAGAAATCTTCTAGCTTCCTCTGTTCCATAGTCTTTGACTATTCTATGGAAGAGGCTGTCAGACCTCTCTGCACCTATGGAATTCTTGTCTATAACACCCTGCCTCAGAATCCCATCCTCAATGACTATGTAAGAGTCGTATGGACACTTCTCCCTCTTACATTCTGTGCACTTGTATACGTTGCAGAGGTTGGATTTCGAGGTGAAGTTTAGGCCTTTAGGTATGAATAGGCTGAATATGGTCTTTCCCGACCATTTAGGCTCAGGCCCCTTGACGTCAGGTTCAGGGAGCTCCCCTTCATAGCCCCCTGCAATTATGAGTCTGCCAACCTCCTCCTTTGTGAGCATCGTGTCTTTGGCGGTTAGAATGTATGATGCGCTCAACAGATCTCTTATTGCACCTATTATTGGTCCTCCATATCTGGGGGATAGGATCTGGTCTTGTACCTGCATGAGGAGTTTAGCCTCTGTCCTAGCCTCCTCTCCTTGAGGGACATGTAGGTTCATCTCGTCCCCATCGAAGTCGGCGTTGTATGGGGGGCAGACGCATGGATTCAACCTGAAGGTTTTGTAAGGTAGGACCTTCACTGAATGGGCCATTATAGACATTCGGTGTAGTGAAGGTTGCCTGTTGAATAGGACTATGTCGCCGTCTTTCAGGTGTCTCTCAACGGTGAAGCCTGGCCCTATGCTCTCAGCTATGCTCTCTCTCTCAGGAACAAACTCCAGCCTTATCCTTCTACCGTCAGGTCTGACTATGTAGAGGGCTCCAGGATACTGGTCTGGGCCGTTTCGGATAAGCTGCTTCATCTCCTCAAGATTCCACTCAGTAACCTTCTCGGGAATCGTCAACTTCATGGCTAGTTCTATTGGAACTCCAACCTCGTTGATGTCTATGTTCATGTCTGGAGATATTACTGTTCTCGCTGAGAAGTCTACACGTTTACCTGAGAGGTTTCCTCTGAACCTACCTTCCTTGCCTTTGAGTCTCTGACATATGGTTTTGAGGGCTCTTCCAGACCGGTGGCGGGCTGGAGGTAGGCCTGAGACCTCGTTGTCTATGTATGTTGTTACATGGTACTGGAGGAGGTCGTGGAGTTCCTGAATAATGTTTATTGGGACACCTGACTCTAATGCCTCGCCGAGCTTCTGGTTTATCCTTATTATGTCTACAAGTTTATGGGTGAGGTCGTCTTCAGATCTTATTCCAGACTCGAGTGTTATCGACGGTCTGACGCTTACAGGTGGAACCGGCAAGACCTGTATAACCATCCATTCAGGCCTCGCCGCCTGGGGGTCCATTCCTAAAAGTTTGAGGTCTTCATCAGGGATCCTTTCAAGCCTCTCCCTTATTGCGCTTGGAGGAATCTTCGGAGCCCCACCCTCAATAGCTTCATGGAATGATGTGGGCTTCACAAGTTCTATAGGATACTGTCTGGCACCGCAATGTGGGCACTCCATACTCTTCTTCGCATGTTTGAGTATTCTGATGTAGATGGATTCCGGAACTGTGTTGAGCCTATTCTTAACATCCTCAATCTTCTCCCTATACTCCTCTATCTTATCCTCTGGGAGGAGTATTCTGCCACAGTTTCTGCATGTCACTGAGAGTAGTCGATGTATAAGCTTCACGAAAGCTACATGTATTACAGGCTCTGAGAGCTCTATGTGTCCGAAGTGGCCTGGGCATAGGGTTGCTGTGTTTCCGCAGGTTCTGCATTTCTGCCTGGGCTCCAATGTTCCGAGTCTACCGTCCATCAACCCTGCGACTATAGGTACACCGTCCTCATCGTATGTGTCGGCTGTCTGCACCTCTACTGCTGAGAGTCTCCTTATCTCGTTCGGCGATAATAGAGAAAACCTTATGCCTTCGACGGTCTTGTAAGATTCCTCTGCCGCCAACATTGCCTATGCACGCTCCCCTACCAAGAGTCTAGGCGCCACACCTAGGGACATGAGTTCCTGCATCAGAAGTTTGAAGGCGTATGATATTGCTACGGGGGAGATCACCGACTTCTCACCGCAGACCCTGCAGATATACTTGTTCTGTCTAGAATCATAGTAGGCTAGTAGTCCGCAGTTCTCGCATACCATAGCTGTGTAAAGGTCAGACTCCTCAAGCAGCCTGTCCTTCAGCAGGGCTGATGCGCCGTGTCCTATGAGGCAGTCCCTCTCCATCTCGCCGAACCTCAACCCTCCACCTCTGGCCCTACCTTCAGTAGGTTGCCTGGTTAACATCTGCACTTGACCTCTGGCCCTGGCATGCATCTTATCGGCGACCATGTGATGGAGTTTCTGGTAGTATACGAGCCCTATGAAGATGTCTGCCTCAAACTTCTTGCCGTTCAATCCGTTGTATAGTACTTCACGACCATTATATTGGAAGCCTAGTCTAAGAAGAGCCTCCTGGAGTGTGGATGGGTCGTCGTTGCTGAATGGTGTGCCGTCTATAGGTGCCCCTGTCACAGCCGCCAGTTTGCCTGCTATGGACTCGACGAACTGGCCCACTGTCATTCTTGAGGGTATGGCGTGTGGGTTTATTATTATGTCTGGTACTAACCCGTTCTCTGTGAAGGGCATGTCCTCCTTTGAGATGAGCATGCCGATAACTCCTTTCTGGCCATGTCTGGAAGCGAATTTGTCGCCGAGCTCAGGTATCCTTTGGTTTCGAACCTTTACCTTGACGAGTCTACTCCCCTCGATAGACTCGGTCATGAAGACTTGGTCAACAACACCTGATTCTGAGGGTCTCATACATACTGAGGAGTCTCTCTTGGTTGGTCCCCTAACCTCGAAGTCCCTATACTCCTCCAAGAATCTTGGGGGGCTCACCCTACCTATCAACACCATGTTCCCTGAGACTGGAGACTCAACCGATATTATTCCGTCCTCCTCGAGCAGCCTATAGTACCGGTCTCCCCTGTAACCTCTAGTTCCAGGTTCAGGAATCTCAAATCGATCCCTCAAGCCTCCAAGATACTGTCTTGTGTCGGCTTCATATACTCTGAAGAAAATTGATCTCGCGAGTCCAAAGTCTACTGAGGACCTGTTAACAACTATAGCGTCCTCCATATTGTATCCTTGAAGTGAGATGATAGCTACTACACAGTTCTGGCCTGAGGGCCTGTCGTCGAAGAATATACTCTCCATAGGTTTGGTCCTCACCAAGGGGACTTGGGGGTAGATGAGAATGTGGGATCTGGAGTCTGTTCTATTCGCATAGTTTGTGGCGAATATTCCTAGGGCTTGCTTCGCCATTGCTGATTCGTAGGCGTTTCTAGGCGACTGGTTGTGTTCAGCGTACGGTATGATGGATGAGCATATGCCCATTATCATGTATGGAGCTATCTCAAGATGGGTTGTTCTACCGTTTATCTTAGATTCGTCGAGGGCTATCAGGGAGTCCCCCTCCTCATCAGCATCCAGATACTCCACTATACCTTCCCTGACTAGGTCACTCCAAACCATCTCGCCCACATTGACTTTCTCAACTATCTCCCTGGTCAACTTAGATCTTCCATTGTGAACTATGATGAGGGGTCTCCTAACCCTCCCCGAGTCACAGTTGACGTAAACCTCAACATTTGACTTCTCATGGCTTGTCGGAACGTAAGCTACATTCAACTCTGAACTGAGTTCACTTCTCCTCCTTAATGTTCTGATCTTTTCAACGAATGTCTTCGGACCTGTAACGTATCCAACTATCATGCCGTCGACATAGACTTTGGCACCTGTCTCCCTAACCTTTCTATCAGCCTTATCGATGGGCACGAGCCCCAACTCTATGAGCCTCTCAACAACTTTCTTCGGGTCTGTTCCAATCGATATGGTTGCTGAGAGGGCGAGGTTCTTTACTAGACCGCAGTTTGAGCCTTCAGGGGTCTCGTTAGGGCAGAGTCTACCCCAATGGGTTGGATGGAGATCTCTTGCTTCAAGATTCGGTTGGCTCCTACTCAGGGGTGACTGGATCCTTCTCAGGTGGCTGAGGGTTGAGGAGAAGTTTGTTCTGTCAAGAAGCTGTGTGACCCCTACTCTTCCTCTCACCCAGTTTCCAGTAGCCATTGCATGTTGAATCCTCTCAGTGACTATTCCAGGTCTAACAGCGTTTGCTATGGTGAAGGTTGCTGCTCTCTTGATCGTTATTCTCTCGAGCTGATACTTAAGGTCCCTAACCAGGTTTCTGAAGGTTATTCTGAACAGTTCTGCAAGTAAGGGTCCGGCTAGCCTCATCCTCTTATTTGCGTAATGGTCCTTATCGTCAGGTTGTCTCCTTCCAAGTTTCAATTCAACGAGCTTATTAACTATCTCAGCTAGGAAGTATGATTTTGCAACCCTGTCTTCTGGAAGCCTGCCGAGGTGAGGTAGAAAGTTTCTATCTATAAGGGTTTCAGCCTTCTTGAGCCTATACTCAGCAACCTGTCCAGGAGCTATCCTGTTACCTATGAATAGGAATGCGTCTTTGGTTGATGTGACGTCAAGTGACCTCTCAAAAGATTCTTCGAGCTCATTCTGAATCTCTTCATCTGGTGAGACGAGCTCTGCAATTTTTGAGTCTGCCTCAACACCTAGTGCTTTCATGATGATTACGAAAGGTATGTCTGCAGGAAGACCTGGCATGGAGACGTAGATAGCTCCGTCGCTCTTTATGGTGACCTCTATTCTCGCCCTGAATCCGACAGTTGTGGAGAAGATCTTTGCTTTATAGTTTGGGTTTAAACCAACCTTCTCAACATCGACCAAGACACGGTTAGGAGCCAGATCCTCCAGAGCTACGACTACTCTCTCTGAACCGTTTACTATGAAGTAGCCTCCAGGATCTAGGGGATCCTCACCTACAGCGACCAGTTCTTCAGGGCTGAGTCTCGATAGGGGGCATATCTCAGACTTGAGCATTACAGGCAGGTCGCCTATGTATACAATCTCAGGTGGACCTGCTTTCTCCCCGACTACAGGGGTCATTTCAAGATGTAGTGGTGCGGCGTAGGTTAGGTTTCTTATTCTTGCCTCAGCAGGATATATTCTCCTCTCTGAACCGTCAACCTCAATAACCCTTGGGCTTCCAACCTCTATCTTTCCAAGCTTTATCTTGAAAGGATTCTCCTCAACCTCTATCGGTATCTCCCCAACCTCATCGATTATCGACTGGAGCTCTTTCCTGATGAATTCGTTGTAGGAGTCTATATGCTGCCTTACGAGACCTGTCTCCTTCAAATAGCTCTTCATAACATTCCAAAGCTGCGAGTCGGAGTAAGATTCAGACAAAAATTCATACCCTCCAAATGTTAATCTTCAACAACATATCGGTAGACAACTATCTCCCCAGCTGTTGAGCTTCTTCTCACTATCTTCACTATATCCCCAGGCTTCGCTTCGATAGCTACCGCCGCTGGGTCTGAAGCCCGTATATATGGTAGTTGATACGGTTTGATGTGGTATCTCTCCAAAACCTCCTCAGCCTCCTCCTTAGACAGTATCGTATGTTTAGGCACAAGCTCATGTTCGAAGATGAAGTCTCTCTTTTTTATCTCCCTGCTCAACAGAGGTAACCGCTCCTATCCTCAGAAGAAGCCCCTCACCGACATTTTAAACGGTTCGGATAAGGAGCCTGCTATTAGCAACCATAATCACTCTAATAAATATTATGCGACTGGATGTTCTATGTGTGTATCGAATCATCTGCTGAAAGGGGTTGCGACTATCGTTGGGATCTGCTCACTGCGGATCTTCGATGGTGTGTCCAGGCTGGAAACCTGTTCAAATGATAGATTTGAAGATTTTGGCCAGCAATGGGATCTCGACAATTGTCGGCTATGGAACATCTCAACCGATGATTCTAGGCCCCCAATCGATTAGTCTGGCTGAGGCTTCTCCACATTTGAACTCGAACATGATATATACTTTCGCCTGGTTCAAAACCAAATTTGTATGGGCTTGAAGGAGCTCCATCTTCAATTCAACCCCTACAGTCATGTTGGTCTTTGGGTCTGATAGAAATATCTGTTTTCTCTGGAATGGGAGGCTTCTAAGACCTATCCATAGATATAATTCTGTGACTTCTGTCCCTAAAGATGTTGGTTGGGCGCTCCATGACGGGGCTCCCCTACTAGGCTGCGCATCCGTCACCTTGACATACTCATTGAAGCTGTATGTTGCCCCGCTGAAGTTGATCTTTGACTCAATGGGGTTCACTACTTTGGATTCGTAGTAGATAGGTATGTTTGAAGGCGAGGCTATACTCATTCTGACCCTGACCGCGATTAAGGGTTCCCCTGCAAAGTACATTGTCTGAGGTGACCCGTCAACGGAAACCGCATTTATATATATGATTCCTTGACGTCTAATATCTTTCAGGAGATTCTCAGTCTCACTCAGTATTCTGTTTGCTTCATCGATCTTTGCCTTACCTTCAGAAGCTATCTGCTTAGCTTCATCGAGTTTCGACGACGCCTCCCTGATGAGTTGGGTTGCCCCCTCAAGAGATTTCTTGGCTTCATCGAGCTTCATGCTGGATTCCTGGGATAGCCTATAAGCTTGGGAATATAGGTATCCAGACCATATTGAGATGGTCAAGGTGACTATTATAGCCAAGGAGACGAAGCGTTGTGTTGTCCGACTGGACATTAAACATCCCTAATTAGTATTCTCAGATGAAAGATTTAGGTTAATGTGTCGGGAAATAAACTAGTGATGAATTGGGCTTGGTCTCTACGTAACCTGTAGACGCCTCCGGGCGCTGCAAAACTTCTTATTCCAATTCGTGTCTTAAATGTTTGGATGCTAAATTTGGTCTCGCTACTCGATCCCCTCGAGGTAAAGGGGTTGTATCTTAAGAATAGGATCGTCATGCCCCCTATGGCCAGTGACCTCGCCTCAGAGTCGGGAGAGGTGACTGAGGCTCTTATAGACCATTATAGGAGGCGCTGCAGGTCTGTTGGCCTGGTGATTGTTGAACATAGCTATATCAGGTTTGAGGGAAAATATTCTGTTAGGCAGCTTGGAATATATGGCGACAATCTCCTGGATGGTCTGTCGAGGCTGGTAGAGGCTGTTCACAAGTTAGATGTGCCTGTTGCGATACAAATCAACCATGCCGGTAGAAGGGCGTCATCTAAGGTTTGTAAGACGC
>JAGTQO010000001.1:55818-57700 GCA_018396565.1 Candidatus Bathyarchaeota archaeon | reverse complement strand
CAACGCCCGCCTATTCCAGATATTGAAAGTGGAGAGACTCCTCGAGAGTTGACTGTTGAAGATATTTGTTCGATAGTGAAAGATTTCGGTTCAGCGGCTAGGCGGGCGTTGAAGGCTGGATTCGACGCTGTTGAGATCCATGGCGCACACGGCTTCCTCCTGAACCAGTTCTGCTCTCCAATAACAAATAGGCGCAGCGACAAGTATGGAGGAGACTCAGAGAGTAGAATGAGGTTTCCATTAGAGGTTGCAGCTGAAGTTGTTGAGGAGGTTGGAGAGAATATTCCTGTATTTTATCGTTTGGGAGCTGACGATATGATGCCTGGCGGCTTGACTTTGGATGATTCGAGGAAGATAGCGAAGTCACTTGTTGGTAATGGAGTGTCGGTCATCGATGTGTCTGGTGGATTATGTGGCTCCAGACCGCCTAACCTCCAGGGGGAGGGCTATTTCACAAGGTTGGCTGAGGGTATAAGGGAGGCTGTGAATGTTCCGGTGATAACCACTGGAGGAATAAGAACTGCCAGGTTTGCAGATGAGGTTGTCAGGAGGGGGGTTGCAGACTTGGTCGGTGTAGGTCGGGCGCTCCTATCGGATCCTGACTGGGCGGAGAAGGCTGTTGAGAGCCTCCGATCAAGCCGAGGCTAAACGGAGATTTCTCCATAATTTATTTACCATGTTCTGGCATGGTATCTTGGTTAATAGGCTCCCTATTACAGTTATTCTGAGGTGGGGCCCCAGATTTGGTTTGGAAATATTATTTTCTCTCCAGTTGAGTTGCGATTGCCTCTAACTGTTTACGCCAGTCCTTCAACGTGATGTTTGGGAAAGACCATGTCGCGTGTGGTTGGTGGAACCTATCTATTGATATTGTTTTCAGGTTGGGTGCATAATGTTTGAGGCTTGATAGGGTAACCCATCCCATATAGTATGGTATGCCCATGAATAATGCGAGGTCGTACTGGCCTTTACCGTCGAGGCCCCCCCAACTTGGATCCTTGAGTCTATTCACAATGTCTAGGATGGACATCCAGTATGCTTTTTTAAATCCTCTCCCTATAAACTCTCCAACAATATGTGCTGTAGCGACGACTTGGGCTCCTATCGAATCGGCTATTCTGATAGCGTAGTCTATGGGCTTCGCATCTTCCAGCTCCGTCTCGACTGCTTCGTGGCCGACGACCAGTATTGGATGTTTGGATCTATTTATAGCTGAGACTGCAACCTCAGGCTTCAATATTGTGAGGGCCCTTACTGGGCCAGGGATCTCTGCTGTCTGCCAAGGCTCACTCCGCATCATCTCTCCTTCTTCACCCCAACCAGTCTAGGTAGAAGCGTCGGGTCAGGGGTCGGCTTCTCCCGCCAACCGCTATCCTTCAAGATCTTAACTATCTCATCCTTCATTGTGACGGGGATCTCGGATTCTCTACGTATATATTGTGGAATATCATCTGGCATCACGCCGTAGAATTTCCTATGCATATCTATGTAGTTTGCAAGCTTTATCATTCGGCCTTTACTGGTATCGTTTGGTCTCAGACATAGTTTAGCCATCATGACCATTGCCTCCTCCTTCGTCTCAGCTGCGTAGAATAGGTGTTCAGGTGTTGGGCCTGCATAGACCCTGTTGCCTGTGCGGGCGTCGTAGACATACCAGTCTTCCTCATGGTCTCTCCTTCCAAGCAGCATTCGCCTATATTTTGATCCATGTGGCCCGACGACGACCGGTACTCCGAGCCTCCAGAACCCGCTGGCTATTGAGGCTGCTTTCTGCGTTATCGCACCCCATGCTAGGCCTACAGCTCCCACACGATTATGGATGTAGTCAGCTATCTCCTCATAGTTTGCCCTGAGGTTTCTCTTGGCGAATATGTTCGCTATC
>JAGTQO010000001.1:50901-55808 GCA_018396565.1 Candidatus Bathyarchaeota archaeon | reverse complement strand
CGGTATCGTCGAGTGAGTTGGATACGCATGAACCTACGTTGACGAGTCCTCCTGCTTCGAATGTTCCTGGATAGGCTTCGTATAGAGTCTCACCTTCCTCATTCTTGTAGGCGGCTATCGACATGGCGGAGCATCCTGAGGCTACTACGATATATCTTCTTTTCAGAAACTCCTCAGCTATCTCAGCAACCTCTGTACCTCCCTTGGGATAGTTTGCGCATCCAACCAGCGCTACAACCCCTGGGATCTCGCCTAGGACTATTGGGGCTCCTACGTTTCTGATCTCAACGTCTTGGATGGGTCCCCTCCCAACCCTTACCTTATACTTCTCTTCCCTGATCTTTCTCTCGGAACCTTTGACTATGAAGGAGTGTACTCTTATGTGGTTTGGGCAGGCGCTTTCACATCGGCCGCAGCCTATGCATGCTTCATAGAGGTTTGCTAGACCTGTGAGGGTGCCTGTTGCAGCCTCGCTGACCGCTTCTGGTATAGGTAGATTGTTGGGGCAAGCTCTTCTACATTCGTTACATTTCGTGCATCTTCTTGCCTCCCTGATGAGCTCATCTATCTCCGGAATAATCTTGAACTTGCTCCTGTTCGGATAGACTTGAAATGCTGTTTTAACTGCTACCTCTCCAACCTTTTCCGGGTCTAGGATCAATGCTCCAGGCGCCTTTCCAGTTGCCAAGTCAGAGACTATCTCTTCAACGGGATCGTTTGTTCGGTCAGCCAACCCTAGACAGTTCTTCTCTGTTGAGGCTATTACTGGAGCTTTTATCTTCTGGGCTTCAACCAGAATATCTGCTCGGATACATTGCTCGTCGACGACTATCAAGTCGGGGACGCCGCTTCTCACATATCTTAACTGCCATGATATTGGCCCAATTATCTTTGCTCTCGACTCATACCTGGTTATGTCGTGGGCGGTGCAACATATCCCTGTGACTTCAACCTTGTCATATAGCCCGTTTCTCTCAAGGTAATCTATTATTTCAACTGACGGCGGGACGTTGTGGCCGATGACTAGGATCACTGGTTTGGATGTGTCTACTGTTCCGAGGCCTATATCAGCAAGGGGTGTGTTCGGGTCTGCTCTCGGAAGGTTGAAGGCTGAGATCTGGGCTATGTCAGCTATCTCCATCCCAACCTGATCGATCATGCCTGCATGGAAGACTTTCGACTCGAAATCCAACTCGTCACCTTCTTGGCCTGTATGGGTTGATGAGAGTAGGTGCACGATCTGCGTCTCAAGATAGTCTAGAACATCCTCAAGATCTCCTAGGGTCTTCGGTCTGACCCCGCAGACCAGCCTCGTAACCGGCGCCTCAACCTCAACACCCACAGTTCTACCGACGTCTATGGGATAGTCTGGACCGTACTTCTCTATCAGGTGTTCAACCAAATGTCTTGCGTGGCCGGTGTGTGTCGCCGCCCCTATGCAACATGCTAAAAGTACTATTCTGGACTGTTGTTTTGACATGTCAAGCCCGCAGGCTCCAAGTTTCCCCTTTGAGAGGTCGCATTTACCCATCGTACATAGACAACAGACGTCACAGTACGGAAGGTACATCGGCTTATACTTCTTCAAAAGTTTCAAATCCCAGTCTCTGAGGGAGGCAAGTGAAGGGAAAGGTGTAGGCCCTACCGGTTCAGCCCACTCCTCCTCAACTATTCGGCCAATAGCGATCTCTAAGCCTTTCACTTGTGCAAGCTCGGTCTTCAGCTCCTCCAATTTTAGGTGTAGTCCCTTTCTAGACATTTGGTTCCAACCTTAACCTTTTCCTGAATACGCCCTTCCAGCGGCACCTTAATTTCGCTGACTAATCCGTAACAGTATAGATAGATAAAGTTATACTTTGTAACGGAACAGACGTTCCGTGCGCCCACTCACTCGACGATACCGGCTGCACTATTGAGTCTTCGACTTTTCCGATTTACCTGTCAACCCCTGAAGGGGGGTAGGGGGGTGGGGGGGTGAACGCCCAGCTCACATACCTTATCCTGCCGGCGTCTAAATTGTTATGTGTGTAGCCAACCCCTAGGGAACGAACCTACAGGAGCCGCCGACTCATCCACTCCTCAATATTAAGGCTTGAAACATCCCAAGCCGGCATAGAACTATTTTGACCCTATTTCACTATCGACTCCAAGTTTTTCACAATTATCTCAGAGCTATACGCAAGATTGATATTATATCGATGGTATAATTCCAGAAGGGCCTATAAACGACTCAGGAGGAGATGGGTTTGGGGAAACCTCGACAGGTTAAGAAGCCAAAAAAGAAGAAATGACCCATTAAACTAAATTGGCATGGTTTTCATGTAAAAAGGGGCATCGCCTTAGATCAGTGTCCACCTTCGAGTATATATATTAACAGTTTACCCGAAAGCCTCCGAAGGGCAAACATGTTTACTACTTAGTCTTGATCCTTCTCTTCTTCGAAGGCAACAGTCTCTCAAGTTCCTCCAGAAGTTCCCAAGTCAGCTGGTTAAAGATCTCCCTACATGTTGGACACATGTAATTGCTTCTATTGATTATGTTAGTCAATACTTCGAGACTATCATGTTCAGCCATATGCTACATCCCTATCCAGAAATATTTGGTCACATGAGTATTTAACTGAGTCTGCTCGGCAAGTCGGAGGCTTGCAACGTCGTCTGTCGGCGGCCTACTGGGTAAATGTTGAATCCTTGCTGAGTTGGGGTAGACATGTTTTTTACTCTGGAAGCCGACAGATCACCTGCAGGTAGGATTTTATGGGTTCCCATCGATATTCGGTGGGCGTCGAATATGGTTAAGACATATGTCTCAGGTTCAAGAGGAGCCTCCGTAAAGAGGAGGAGGGGCGGTAAAGCCAGACGTAAGGATGAGGGGCGGATAAGAAAAGCGCTCAATGAGATGTCGATGATGGATAGACTCGAATCGTTATGTTTTGAGGTTAAGACCCTTAGAAGCTCCATGTCTGCTATGCAGTCAGATACTGAGAGGGTCGCTAGGTCCGTTGAGTCGCAGATCGCTGATTTAAGGGAGTATTTTAGAGGTAAGACTCGAGACCTATATGATTCTGTTGAGGAACTCCAATCCAAGGTTGATGAAATAAAAGTTTCAATCGAAAGATTATCCAGAGACCTTGACTTGATTTTTAAGGAGCGTATTCCCATGAGAAGGATCAGGATGCCTCCTCCTATATCCTCCCAACTCACAATATATAGAGGTGAGGGGCCTGCTCCATTCCAGATAGGGGTTGCTCCAGGAGTCACGGAGGCTGTTATGGCAAACGCTAAGGCACATACCAATAGGGCAGGTAAGCCTGACGAGGAGGTTGTGGGATTACTTGTCGGCAGGGTTGTCGGCAACACTGTTGTGGTTGAGGAGGCGATTGCCTGCCGAGCCTCATACTCAGACGTGACAGAGGTAGCTATGGACCCTAAGAATTTGGCTGAGATAGTTGACAAGATAATGAGGGAGGGTGGAGGCAGGAGTATTGTTGGATGGTATCACTCCCATCCGGGGTTAGGTGCGTTTCTTTCCGATGTAGATGTGAAGACGCAGTTGACGCTGCAACAATTCTCCCATGTGATCGCTTTGGTGGTTGATCCCTTGAAGGAGGAGTTTGGATTCTTCTATGTTGATATGGAGGCTGAGCCGCCTGAAGGTAGACCTAAAATTATGAGGTTTCTCAAGTTTTAGCAATATCTTTAAAAATATGTCTATAGATATATCTAAAATATGTACTCGAGAGCCCTCCCAACACCATACCTAAACGCAGGATACACACGAATATTCGAGAGGGGAGACCTAAGATTCCTCATCCTCCTACTACTCAGGAAGAGATCAAACCACGGTTACGGTCTAATGAAAGCAATATCTGAAGAATTCCAGTACACCCCAAGCCCAGGAGTCTTATACCCAACACTACAGATGCTCGAGGACATGGGATATTTGAAGGCAAACCAAGAAAACAATAGAAAAGTATACTCAATCACAGACGAGGGAATAAAATATCTTGAGGAAAACTACGACGTAGTCAGGAGAATAGAGACAACCCATACCTACATCGATAAATTCACGCTACGTAAAGACATCATAGAGACGAATAGGCTACTACTAATGAATTACCCATACCTGAGCCAGAAGAAAATAGAGAAAATACATGACACAATAAGAGAGATGAATAGGAGAATAAGAGAGATCATATTCGAATAAGTCAGCACTTATTCGTACAACCCAGTCTTAGCAATATGGTAGAAAGGTGTGTTCACCATTATTATAAATGGTAAAGGTTTAAGCAGACTTCAGGAATGAATCTTAGATGCCCAGACAGGATCGAACATACAAAACCTCAACCATAAAGACTAGGCGAATCAACAAATATAATAAAGCTCAAATACAAAGCTGTAATTGATAAACTTTGAATATTCGCAACAATAGAAAATACAGATTTGAAACATTGGTGGTTCACAGTGGCCTCAACCCTGAGAAGTGGTTCGGCAGTACCCAGCCACCTATATTCCAGACAGCATCACATAGATTCCTGACAGCAGAGCAGTTGAGCGACGTCTTCATAGGTAAAGAGAAAGGTTACATCTACCAGAGGCTGAGAAACCCTACAACTGAAGCCTTGGAGAGTAGAGTTGCCGAGTTAGAAGGCGGAGTAGGCGCAGTCGCAACGTCTTCAGGGATGGCTGCTGTACACAACTCTATAGCCGCTATCGTTCAGAGTGGTGACGAGATCGTCTCAGGAAACTCACTATTCATGTCGACCTACCTACTCTTATCAAACATGATGGGGAAGTTTGGGGTTAAGGTCAAGTTTGTTGAGTCGACAGTTCTCGAAGAGTATGAGAAGGCCATCACATCCAGAACTAAGGTTATCTTCATCGAATCTATTGGAAACCCCAAGATGG
>JAGTQO010000001.1:46569-50887 GCA_018396565.1 Candidatus Bathyarchaeota archaeon | reverse complement strand
GAGAGGCTCGCCCAGATCGCCCATAGAAACAATATCCCCCTCATAGTAGACAACACGATAGCGACCCCATACCTTCTGAACCCCTTCAATCTAGGAGCAGACATCGTGATTCACTCCACAACGAAATATCTCAGTGGACATGGAGACGCCCTTGGAGGGATAATTGTAGACTCTGGAAACTTCGACTGGCCTACCGAGAAGTACCCTGACTTCGAAGTCTACAAGGAGAGAAGCGGCGGGAAGGCCTATCTAGACAAGGTCTGGAGAGAGATACATATAAACGTAGGAACAGCCCAGTCGCCCTTCCACTCATATCTGACAATGATAGGTATAGACACCTTGGCTGTTAGGATGCAGCGGCACATAGAGAACACTGAGAAGCTCGTTGAATTTATGACTGGCCACAAGAAAGTTAGATGGGTAAACTATCCAGGCTTGAAGGAGAGCCCAAGCCATGAGACTGCGAAGAAACAGTTCAGCAGAGGCTACGGCGCCATGTTTACTTTCGGGTTGGGAAACCAAAAGGAATGTTTCGACTTTATCAGAAGCCTGCAGTTGACCTATCACCTAGCGAATCTAGGCGACTGTAAGACCCTCGTCATTCACCCCTACTCTTCTCAGTACGCAAGTTTCGACATATCGACAAGAATGAGTCTAGGCGTCACGCCTGACATGATCAGGGTCTCTGTAGGAATAGAGAATGTCGACGATATTATTGAAGATTTCGACCAAGCATTGAGTAAAGTTTGATAGGATGGGGGATAAAAATTATTTCCAACCATATTTTCCAGCAGAGAATATTAGAAAAATGAATGAAACTAACAGCACCGCGTATGTCAATTCCAATGTTGGCCTCGAAAATTCAGGTATAACATCGCTGTATGTGAACTTCAAGATTTGACTCTGGTAGATTCCACTATTAGGTTCAAGAAGCCATACCTTCCAAGTGTAGTTTCCTGTAGGCTGGTATTCATCTGGATAGAATGGGCCGAACATAAACCTTCCAGGACCTATCTCAATCCACCAGAACAGCCATCTACCAGAGGAATTCCTAGACTGATGATACTCATAGAGCCAGATGCGATTATCCAGCCAGGTCCTAGGCGTATAAACATATAGGTAAACCTCCTCACTAACATGGAATACGGTCTTGTTCCGCCCATCCCTATCAGCGGTCCAAGCTACAAGTTTATCAGTGTCAGGCCACCCAGCCATCTCATAGTGCCCATGCCCACCGAAAGGCCCTACGTTAGGTGGGTTCCATTCAATATCCGGCGGAGGTGGAGCCGGAGGCTCACCAAATGTTGGATTCAAAATAACATTCAGAATCAGAAGCCATGTAAGAGTAGACACCATCAAGTTCAAGGTCTTCAACTATTACTCACACAAATATATTAGCAAGACCAGATATTTATGGTTGCATAGTAGATGGTTCAGAGATTTATGTGAACCCACCCTTACCTCGGCGGTCTGCCTATTATTATAGATAAATACTACTATTTGAAATAGTACTACTGTCGAGGAGAGTTTGTAGATTGACGAAGCCAGGTCCAATACCGAACTTCGATGGTCAAGACCTCCAAGTACTAACCTATTTACCTCAAGACAGAGGCCTAGGTTTCAATAGCCTATGGAGAATCCTGAAATCCAAAGGTTACAGCATAAGCTATTCAACCCTATCCAACACTCTGAAGAGACTACGTGCCCAAGGTTACATAGAATATTCTATAGAGGAAACAAAGAGGAAGATCCCACACCACTTATACAGGAAGACCGAGCAGGGAGCAGAGTATGAGCAACATTTAAACTATAAGCTCGGGCTCACAATGGGTGAAGCCAAGAAGATAGTAAATGCAAGAAGAGGAGAGTTAAAGTATAACCAGATCATCCTAGGCGAGGTGCCTTATACATGTGAAGTTGAGATATCCCCTCCGCCCCCAACCAAGAGTAAGGAAGATGAGATAACCAGGTTTATAGGGGCTGTAGGCGACACAGTAATCTCCAATATTGCTGAGAATATGAATGGAGCCTACTCAAAATTCTTCAGTCTCTTAGGGAGAGGAGATAGTGAAGATGCTCTAAACCATCTGAGGAGAGCCCTCTCCTTCAAATTAAAGTTAACACTCACATTTGACGGGTGCAAGGCATCTATGGACCCAAATCTATACAACGAATCACATAGCAGTGAAGAAGCATCTGCAGCCCTCCAACTCATAAAGAACCCATCCTACACCGAAATGCTCAGCTGCCAAATATTCAGTGTCTTAAACATGATATTCTCATCCGAAAGGTTGCCTTACGACCTCTCAAAGGTTGACGGTTGGTCAGAGATGATAGCTGACTATTCAAATAAGATAAGAGCAGGCAAGGGCCTCCCCCTTCTAGACAAAGAGATTGTTAAACGATACCTTCAAGAACAGATAGATAAGGGATCAATCTCTATAATGCCAGTCAAAGTAGACTCTGGCATAATCCAATTCCATGATAAGATGGAGACTGAACCTGAAGAATTCTACTCATTCATGGTTGGGCTCACATCGAATCTCAGGGCGCTCTTTGAAGATTAGAGATGAACTGCAGAGATCTTGCTGATGAGGGCGATCTGGCATAATAACCGTTGATCATACAGTAAAGGCTAAACCTTAAAGGGAGACATATAGAAAGTTACAGGTGGTAATCAATTTGTATTGGCCTTACCAGAAACCTAAGAGATGTTGGAAATGTGGAGGAAACAAGACTTGGATACCCTACAATAACAAGTGGGTCTGTCCAAGATGTGAACCCGAAAAAGCGTACCCTCAACAATTATATCCTCAGTATGGATATCTCCAGACTAGAATACCAACCTACCGCGGCCCTCCCCCACCAACACCGTCATACACGTATCCACCATACCAGAGGCCCCTATATCTCGCGGTGTCTCCTATCCATCACCAAGCATACCCTGTACAGAACATATTATTGCCATCTGGAACTAAACGGTGCAACTACTGTGGTGCAACAATGAATGAAGACGAAGAGATCTGCCCTAAATGTATGCAGAGAGCTCTGATTCTATAAGAGCAGCCGACAATTCATTCACCAACATACTCCCTCTTGTATATCGAAAGGATTTTGGCAAGCTCAAGTATAGGTTTATCATGGTAATCCACCCTCAGGTCAATATTCGGCCTGGCATCACTCAAAGGGATATGTTTAGCAACCTTTAAGGCAGCTGAACGAGTTCCCCTCCTATCTCCACCCGCTCCATAACCTGCCTCAAGGGCACGCATAAGCCTATCTTCAATAGACCCACCATACTCATATGCAACCTTCATCGAATCCAAAACCTCAGGGCCAGTAAGCATATTCCCAGCGATAGCATAACCATCACCGATCAAGTGACCCCTCCAAAAATGTGTCAACGAACCAGTATGCGCCGCTACACTACCACTCCGATCAATCAAAATTATTTGCCTATGATCCTTCAATATGTCGCCTTGAAGAACAGATTCTAGGACCGTCTCGGCTGGTAGACCATCCCTCAGAAGTTTTAAGCATCTACAGCCGAATGCAGCATTCGTAAGGCCTTGAACAGCCAAAGCTCCAATGTCAGGTTCAGCCCAAATGACCGAAGCCCCTACAGCCAAAGTGTATGTCGCCGAGCATACACCGAAGTCTCCACTATCAAGATCGAAGGCCACCATAGAGAATGTCCCAGATAGCGCACTCCGTTTCAAAAATCTTCACCTCCAAATAGTAATTAACTTGCTGGATGGAGGATACATCTATTTATCTCGAATGTAAACATGTTTTGTATGAAGGTTTGCAGACTTGACATTAGACCTGAAGGTTTGTGTGATCGGAGCGGGAAAGATGGGTGAGGCTCTGATACGTGGCTTAATTTACGGAGGAGTCATAAAATGCAAAAATATTTTAGCCATCGAAGTTTCGGAGGAGAGGCGTAACTACATATCGAGAATGTACGGTGTGAGGTGCAGCGGTGAACCAGCAGGAGCTGTGAGGGAATGCGACATAATTGTCATAGCTGTGAAACCTAAGGATGTCAGAGGAGTCGCTGAAGCCATCAGCAAACACGTGACCCAAAAGAACCTTATCGTAACATTAGCTGCAGGGGTTCCAATCAAATTTCTGGCAGAGATCATTAGTAGAAGCCCCATAGTAAGGGCTATGCCGAACATAGCGATACTAGTCGGTGAAGGAATGGTGGCCTTAGCAAGGGGTCCAGGGACAACGCTTGAACATGCTCATCTCTCCGAAAAGATCTTCGGCTCTGTAGGAAGAGTTGTCTGGGTTGAAGAGAAAGATATGGATGCGG
>JAGTQO010000001.1:40852-46517 GCA_018396565.1 Candidatus Bathyarchaeota archaeon | reverse complement strand
TCCGAAAAGATCTTCGGCTCTGTAGGAAGAGTTGTCTGGGTTGAAGAGAAAGATATGGATGCGGTGACCGGGCTGAGTGGCAGTGGACCGGCCTATATCTTCTCCATGATAGAAGCATTGAGTGAGGGGGGAGTCAATATGGGGTTGGAGAAAAGTTTAGCGACCCTACTAGCAGCCCAAACCACCTTGGGAGCGGCAAAAATGGTTTTGGAGATGAAGGAGCAGCCGTCAAAACTCATAAATATGGTCGCTACGCCTGGGGGAACGACGGTCGCCGGCTTAAAACAGCTCGAAGAGAGTAAGGTTCAAGAGGCATTTATAAGAGCAGTCGCCGCGGCGACCGAGAGATCTAAACAACTGATCCTACAGTGAACGGAGAGATCTTAATGGAGAAGATAGGTGTCCTAGTTGTAAGTTATGGCTCAAGGGATGCAGCTATTATCGACGCTCTATCAAACAGTCGAGAATATGAGGTGAACTTCTACATAGTTGACAAGCAACATAATCCATTCAACATCAAAAAGACGGTGCCTGGAGGAGACTACAGAGTCATACCGAACCTCTCAATAAGAGATATCGCTAGATTCGCCCAGCAACATAAGGACAAAATAAGGTTTGGAATCGTAGGATCGGAGGTTCCTATAATTCAAGGGTTGAGAGACCTTATTGAGGGAACTACTGGCATCCCAATGATATGCCCATCCAAGAAGTACGCGATTGAAGCGAGTAAAGTTTCACAGCGCATACTCCTGCAGAAATGTTGCCCCCAAGCAAACCCAAGATTCAAAGTCTTCGATCCTGAAACGGTGGGGCCCAACCCAAGAAGCGAGTTTGAAGATTGGATGGATAATCTGGGTGGACCAAAAAACATAGTGATAAAACCCGACAGACCAGGCTACGGTAAGGGAGTTGGCGTCGGAGGGGAACACTTCAACACAATCATCGAAGCCTACACATATTTCATTTCAATATATGGAGGTGAATCTAAGGAGAAGGTTATAGTTGAGGAGAAGATAGAGGGTGAAGAGTCGAGCTTCCAAGCCTTCTGCGATGGAAAACATTTGGCAACAACACCTGAGACCAGAGATTATAAGAGGGCCTTTGAAAGCGATGAGGGACCTAACACTGGAGGAATGGGCTCCTATAAGGGGATGCAGGAGCTCCTGCCATTCATGGAGAGGCCCGACAGGGAGGCTGAGGAAAGAATTGTAGAGAGAGTTTTCAGAGAGCTCGGAGGTGGAGGGAGCAACCCTAACTTGAGGGGGATCCCATTCTATGTTGCATTCATGCATTCAGCTGAGGGGCCAAAAGTCTTGGAGATAAACAGTAGACCTGGGGACCCTGAGATACAGAACATACTGCCATTAATCGAACAGGACTTTGTGGAACTATGTCTAAGAATGATCGATGGCAATTTGCATTCAGTTAAAGTGAAGCCGAAGGCCAGCGTAGTCATATATAAGGTTCCTCCAACATATGGCGATTATATCAAGTATTTCCCTGAGAGAGTATCTGCAGATGAAATCAATACACCCCTAAATCTTGATGAAGCCATCAACCTAGTTGAGAGGAATTATGAGATTATGAGGCTTTATCCCGGATCTTTAGAGTTGAGATCAGACGGTAACATTTACCCATTAAAGTCTAGAACAGTCTGCTCTGTAGGAATAGCAGATGATTTGGAGGAGGCTAGAAACCTCTCCATCATGGTCATCAGCAAGATTAAGGGTGGAGGACTCTGGTATAGGAGAGACATAGCGTCAAAAGAACATGTCAGTAAAAGTTTGGAGCATATGAGGCAGTTGAGAGGGAAGTGAATAGAATATACATAACAGATTGTGAGGGTCCCATATCCAAAAATGACAACGCATATGAACTGGCAGAGAAGCTTATTCCTGAAGGAGCAACCCTCTTCACAATCCTCAGCAGATATGACGATATCCAAGTTGAGATTGTTAAGAGACCTGGTTACAAGCCAGGTGACACCTTAAAACTTATCATACCTTTCCTGAAAGCTTATGGCGCAACCGACGAAGTTATTAGAAGATTCTCAGCCGAAGGAATCTTACTCGTTCCAGGAGCTGCTGAAACATTAAGAGAACTGATTAAACTTATGCCGTCCTACATAGTCAGCACAAGCTATCAACACTACATCGAATCTTTATGTGAAATTGTAGGCTTCCCAAAAGATAATAGCTACAGTACGAGGCTGGAGCTCGATAGATTCAAAATCTCTAATTTAGAGGCGATGAAGATCAGGGAGTGGGCAAACATACTTGTCAAACGTACACCTCCAAAAATACCGCGAGGTGCAAGTTCACTAGAGGATCTGGATGAGCAGGATAAAGAGACTGTAAAGTTTCTAGACAAGATGTTCTGGTCTGATATGAGGACGATGAATGTGTGGCAAATATTTTCACATGTTAACCCTGTTGGAGGCGCGGAGAAGGTTGAGGCGGTCAAAGAAATTATTCGGAAAAATAAGAGTGAAGTCGCTAACGTAATTTATTTCGGAGATAGCATAACAGACTCAGCTACCCTCAAATATGTGAGGGAGAATGGAGGTGTAGCGGTCTCCTTTAACGGAAATGAGTATGCAGTTCGAGAGGCTGAATTTGCAGTTCTCTCAGACAATACTCTAGTAGCTACAATACTCGCCACAACGTTCAACAAAGGCGGTAAAAATGCTGTTGAGAGGCTTATATCAAAATGGAGCTTCAAGGCCATAGAGGAGTTTGCTGGAACAAACCTAAGGGTGAAGGCTGAGACTATTTATAGACTCGGCCTACCACAAATAGAAGTAATCACCGATAATAATATTGAGAAAGTAACTGAAAAGAGTTGCCAATTTAGAGTAAAAGTTAGAGGTGAAGCTGTAGGCCGCCTAGGTTGATAAAGGATGGTGACAAGAAAATGGGAATAGAGAAGCTGGAGGATACTTATGCAGAGGCCTTTGAAGGAATATTTGTAAGGGTCATAGTCACGGCAGATGACAATGAGACTTTGAAAGCTGCGGCGGACGACTCAACTAGCACACCATCGATAGTCATGGGTAGGATCGAGGGTGGGGTTGAGAGGTATCTCAGCGAGAAAGAGACTCCCGATGGGCGAGTAGGAGTTATACTGCAGTTTTGGGGTGGCCTAGACTCTTCAAAACCAATACATGAATCTGTGAAAAGATTTGAGATTGAGCTATCCTACAGGATTAGGCAAGACATACTTGTGAAACCCTTCACCTCGGTATTCGATGCGGCTGTAAACCCTGTCGGCAAGATAGATACTATGGAAAGAATAGGGCATTGCGGCGACGGTTTCGAGTGGGAGGAGGAATTTAAAGGCCGAAGAATGATTAACGTACCTATAATGGTGCCTGACTTTCGAATAGAAAGACATATAGGATACGGTTTAGGGGTGATGGGAGGAAACTTCTGGTACATGTGCAAAACAAAAGAAGATCTCTTTAAGGCCGGTAGGAAAGCTCTCGACTCTATACATATGGTCGATGGGGCAATAACACCATTCGACATTTGCTCAGCAGGATCTAAACCTGAGACCAAGTTTCCATGGATAGGCCCCACAACCAATGAGTTTTACTGCCCATCGCTCAAAGATAGGCTTGGAGGAAGGTCAAGAGTACCTGAAGGTGTTAATTACATACCTGAGATAGTCATCAACGGGGTATCCTTAGACAAGGTCAGTGAGGCTATGAAGAGGGGCATAGAGAGCATCTGGGATATTGATGGGGTATTAAAGATATCTGCTGGAAACTATGGAGGAAAACTTGGAAAATATAGAATAGAACTTAAAGGGCTATTCGCTTGAGACTAGACATTATAGGTTTTGGAGCACTCAACCTAGACAAGCTTTACAGAGTAGACAGAATAATTGGTGTTGGAGAGGAGACGTTCATAAAAGGATTAGAGGTATCTCCTGGAGGTTCAGCTGCAAACACCATAGTTGGTCTAGCCCGCCTCAGGATGAGGGCGGGATACATAGGGAGTGTAGCTGACGATCCTGAAGGAAGATATATTTTGGAAGACCTGAGAAGGGAGAATGTCAACCTCGAAGGAATAAGAGTGGTGACGGGGGGTAGAAGCGGGGTCTGCATCGGATTTGTGGATGAACATGGGGAGAGAGCGCTATACATCGATCCAGGTGTAAACGACACATTAACCTACAAAGATATTGAGCTCGAATATGCAGATTCAGCAAGGATCATACATTTGACTTCTTTCGTAGGTGAGAAACCACTCCTAGCTCAGAAGAGGCTTACCAGAGAGGTTAGAAGGGCAAATATCACACTCGACCCAGGGGAACTTTATGCAACAAAAGGACTCGACAAACTCAACCCTATTCTAAAGAAGGTGACTGCCTTCATGCCGAACGAGAGGGAGCTCAGGATCCTGACTAATAAGAGTTACGTTGAAGGAGCTGAGGAATTACTCTCCAGAGGAGTTAAGATAGTGGCTGTAAAACTTGGAGAGAGGGGATGCTACGTCACAGATGGAAAAGAGAAGCATCTTATCCCAGCTTCAAAGAGGAAACCAAAAGATACAACTGGTGCTGGCGACGCTTTCTGCGCCGGATTCATATATGGACTCTTAAAAGGCAGAGACCTATATACATGTGGCAGATTGGGGAACTTTGTCGCCTCCAAATGTATAAGCACTTATGGAGCCAGAGGAGGCTTACCATCAGAGATGGAGTTGCCTAGACTTTAATTATCGAAATTTGTAAATGGCATGATAATAACCCACTCACTGAACAAATATATGTGAACCTTCCCATATTAAGCGTGAATATTGATGGTTCGATGTGTGAAATGTGGGAACACACTGTTGTTGAATACAAGTTTCTGCGATAGATGCGGAGCCTCCACTATGGAGAGTCTATGGGCATTTATCAGGAACATAAAGAGCCCTGCAGATGTCTCTAAACGTGAGAGGCCTTCAGCAACCATGAAGATCTCAACTGAAGATTTCTTAACCCTTCATAGAAATGGCTTAAATGATAGGGAGATTGCTAGAAGATTAAACGTTAAACCTTCATCTATAAGTCTTTTAAGAAGGAAGCTAGGTCTACCGGCTAATGCCCCAAGGGGCTTCCCCAAACATATTATCGAAGCTAGAAAAAGACAGTGGGAGATGAATGTGAAAGAGCTTGAATCTACTTTAGAGAGGAAAGGCTATATTCAACGCGAAGATCTGCCTTACAGCGAATATGCAATCACTAAGCTATTAAGAAGAGTTAATAGTAGAATAGGCATCATAAAATTCAACGTAAGACGCGGCAGCAAATTCAGTGAATACGACCTGTTCGGCGAGCTAGCTGGAAAAAGGTTATTGTATTTGAGGGGTGATAACAGAGTTATAAATTTCTTAGCTCAGAACCTTAATCCTAAGAACAGAGAGATTCGTAAAGCATTAACTCTTAAGTTGAAAAACTCTGGAATGTCGGATGAAGATGTAAAACAGATAATCCACATGGCTAGAAGTCTCCATACGATAGGCACAGAGCAGAATACTAATCAAAGATTGAGTTGATACATCCGAAGAATTTACATGAAACCCCTTCTATAAAATTCTAGCATATCCATATTAAGTCTTCGGCAAGATTTTAATGATTAAAAGATGCAAAACTATGTCGTGAAGCAGTTTTGGGATCC
>JAGTQO010000001.1:27716-40846 GCA_018396565.1 Candidatus Bathyarchaeota archaeon | reverse complement strand
GTTGAGAAGGTTCTGAGGTCAACTAAAACTGATGGGAACATTACAAGAAAAGTGATGAGGCTCTTCGACTCAGCCGCCCTAAATGACATCATATATAAAGGCGACCTAGTTGCTATAAAGATCCATTTTGGAACCGGTGAGAATCATAGACACATCAGACCTGAACATGTCAGAGCCGTCGTTGAGAAGGTTCAGGAGTTAGGAGGTAAACCATTCGTAACAGAGACCACAGGAATAGGATTAGCAACACCCAGAGGCACCGCAGTAGGTTGCATCAAGACCGCTACAATGCACGGTTTCACCCAAGAGACTCTAGGGGCCCCAATAATCGTCGCCGACGGTTTGAAAGGCTTATCAGGTGTCAAGGTAAAGATAAAAGGTTTAAGATTGAAGGAGGTGGAGATCGCCCAAGCAATAGCTGAAGCCGACGCCATGATATCCATTGCTCATGCAAAAGGACATCCAAGAACAGGTTTTGCAGCGACGCTCAAGAATATAGGTATAGGATGCGTCACAAAAACAACCAAGGCACAATTACATCTTGCAAAGAAACCGGTCATAAAACAGGACTTATGTAACAACTGTGGAACATGCATGACTTTCTGCCCAGTCGGAGCGATAAGACATTCGAAAGGTGGGAAGCCTCAAATCATCCATAAAGAGTGCATATGGGGATGCGGCTGCTGGGATTTATGCCCCCAGAATGCCATTTCAAAGTGGACAGAGATGCACCATAAAGAGAATAGGGAACTTATCATAAGAAATTTAGACGCCGCATCTTCTATTCTCAAACACATGGGTAGAGATAGGATTGGCTATCTTAACTTTGCCTACGATATAACCCCGCACTGTGACTGTGCAGACTACGGTGATACACCGATGGTTCCCGACATAGGAATATTTGCATCAAAAGATCCTGTGGCTATAGATAAGGCTACGTCAGATGCCATATTGAATTCACCTGGCTTAAAGGGGTCTGCAGCGGAGGAGATAGGCGCTATGGATCTTGGCGGAGACAAATTCTCAGCCCTATCAAAATGGCTACCATTCGAGGTTTTCAAGACAGAAGACCGTACGAGATTGTGGAAAATCCAATTTGAAATAGGTGAAGAACTAGGACTTGGTACTCAGGAGTATGACCTAATAAAAATATTATGAATAATAACGTGTCTGTATATGTAGTATTCCTCAGTACAGTGGGCAACGTAGCTCATATATGTTTTTCATTAAGAACGGCCTGAAATGAATACCCTGAATTATCGGCTTCCCGCTTAACCATCTCCCTTATTCTTGACCAGTCAAAGGAATACTTGTAGTCTTTGCCAAATAATTTTGAAAGCTCCTCGATGTTGCCTTCCCGTTCCTTTCCACTAACTTTGTAAGTTTCAACCTTAAAGCCAAGACCCTGAGCGGTATCTGAATCTCCACTTGAAATACCTAACCCTGTCTCCTTCAAAGTTTCAAAGAATCTCACAGTCTTGTTATTATCATCTATCCTTAGATGCGCTTTATAATTCAAGGTCTTCTTTGAAAGGAATACCTTCCTCTCCGCTACCTTGAACTCAAATTTTAACGTTCCGTCTCTCTGTTCTTCAAATCTTGCAGGAAGCCCACTGCTCAATTCGATCAGCCTATCTTTAAGCATTCAGAATTTCTCCTAATATGTTACCGTAGTATTTTGGTTTCAGATACTAATATGTCTTTTCACATAGTTGGTGGTTAAACATGTTAACTTTAAAACAGTCAATATAAGATTTATTTACATCCAACCTATCTAAATGTTCCAAAAATACTAGAGGAGTATAAAATGGTTTCTTTGAGAGGAGATATACCTTACCGGACCCTGGGACGGACAGGCGTAGACGTTTCCATTATCGGGTTAGGAGGATATCACATAGGGATCCCAAATCTAAGTGAAGAAGAGAGTATTCGGATCATTCGCACAGCTATAGATAATGGTATAAATTTCATGGATAACTGTTGGGATTATAACGATGGGGTTAGCGAGATCAGGATGGGGAGAGCGCTTCAGAACGGATATAGGGATAAAGTCTTCCTGATGACGAAGATCGATGGCCAATATAAAAAAATTGCAGAGCAACAGATCGAAGAGTCTATGCAACGTCTCCAGACGGATTGTATAGATCTGCTGCAGTTTCATGAGATTATACGTATCGATGATTGTTACCGTATCTTCGGTAAGGGTGGAGCCATCGAAGCTGCTTTAGAGGCAAGGGACGATGGCAAGGTCCGCTATATAGGATTCACCGGCCATAAAAGTCCTGAAGTGCATCTGAAGATGCTTGAGGTAGCTTCCAAACATAATTTTACCTTCGATGCTGTCATGATGCCTCTAAATGTTATGGATGCACATTTTGAGAGTTTCGAGAAGAAGGTTCTACCAGTGTTGAATAAGAATAATATTGGCGTCATAGGCATGAAGCCGTTTGGGTTCGGCCAGATCCTGAAGAGTAACCTAGTAGACCCTATGGAGTGTCTACATTACGTTATGAGCCTTCCTATAGATGTGGTAGTTACTGGCTGCGAATCCCTTTCTATTCTCGATCAAGCATTGAAAGCTGCACGTACCTTTAAACCTATGAGTGAGATGGAGAGAACCTCCCTATTGGAGCGGACTGCAAAAATTGCTGAGGATGGAAGATTCGAACCTTACAAGACAACCAAAAATTTTGATATGACAGATTTCAATCCACATTGGATAGGGGCGAGATCAGTAACCTTTCCACGCTGAACATATCTAAAATAATTCGATATTTGGAATTCTAATAATTTAGACCTATCTTGCTCCAGCTCCTCCTCCACCGAATCCTCCGCCAGCTCCGAAACCTCTACCAACCCCTCCGCCAACTTCCCAGTGGTCACCAGGAAGGGACGCTGTTATTATAGGCTGGACTATGAGGGGAATATTATGTAACAGTTTCGCCTCTTCAATGAATATTCCAAGTTCCTTCATTGCTTTGACGACATTGTCACCTACCCCTAAAGACGTTCCATATACCAACCATTTGCTCCACATTGCGATATCCTGCGGGGTATACCTCTTTATCATAGCTAGTTCGGAGAGGAAATTCTTGAAAGACTCCCATTCAAGCTTCTCTTTATACGCTGATCCCCGCCACTTACCGAACAGTGTTGAAGGCGAAGCCACCCCCATTACAGACTGTATCATAAGAATGGTTGATGAGAAAATTGCTGCAGCTAAGGATGTCACATTTGCCAGCATAAAATACAGCACTAGCGATATTATGAATAAAATTGTTGAGGTCAATATCATAGGTATGATTCTATTTCTACCGTTGACCATGAAACTTCTAGCCACATTCGTTTCAGCCCTCTTGGTAAGATAGTATATATCCTCTTTAAGATTTGTAAAATGTTGCCAGAGTTCCTTTTTCTCTGTAAAATCTATAGCAAACTTCTTTAACTCATCAGTGTCTACAATACCGTCGCTAGATATCTTTTTAAGAAAGTTTATAAGCCGCCCCTCATACGGGTCTGTCCCTTCAGTATCTAAGACTTGAATTGTTAATCCTCCGTTCTTTGACTTTAACTTGAGCTTCCCCCTCAAATGAAGGTCGAGAATGGTTGCGTAGAAGCCATTCTCATCATAATCTACGGCATCGCCTTTGAATACAAGATTCACAATCCAAGGCTTCCTATTCTCATTAGGAATAATGCTAAGATATTTTGGTACTGTGAAACTTTTCTCCCTTCCATATATCACATAGATCAAAAGAAATAATATAGGAAATACTATTGTAAGTATCTGGGTTCCAACCCTTAATGTTGAAGCCGTAAAATATTGAATCGAATACATGGCATTAGCTTGAACTGTAGGGCTTTTAACATCGCTGAGACTCCTCGGAAAACTTTCTAAAGCACTCAGTATCTCCTTTTTGAAGAGAAACTCTAGCTCTAGGAGTTTATCTTTAGCTATTTGACCTTTAAGAACTATCTTACCTTCACCTCTAACTATTTTTAAGTCAGGCGGATGGGGATAGATGTTTTCAATGTATGATGAATCTTCAACTGTCAATGTGACGTTGCGGTATGTAAAATGTTTAGTTGCAAGTTTCAGATTGAGATGACAAAGGTTGCTATCGCATTCTAATGGCGGATAGATTCTAAATTTATAGTTGACTTTGAATCTTCCAGCATCAAACCTGTTTATGTTGAGGATTCCAACTTCATTATTTTCAGCAAGCGATTTTACCATGTTGAATACCTCTAAGTCTTTTATGTAAGGTTCCGGCAACCATACTGAACCGTAATAGTCTTTGAAGTATGGAACAGCGTTTTGAGAGGTGGAGACGTTCAGAAACTCTATGTAGGGGATGTCCAGTTTCTTGGTTGATAGGGGAGCCTCCCAGCTTCTGAACAGCATCCTGTACTTTCCAGATGTCTTCACATCATATACATACTCCTCAAGCAGAGTCCCATTTGCATAGTACTTCGCCGTATAGTTGCCTACTGTAATGTCGCCTTCAAAGAATGTCGGAGCATAGCTTATTATCACTATGCTGCAGATGCCTAGTAGAAGTGTGAATGTGACGAGTATGGCTATCTGTTTTGTTTCAGTCAAGTCTTTATGCCTTTAAAATTCTATTCTCGGCCTTTCCTCGATTTCCTCCTCAAATTGGAGGTAATCCATCTTATGTAGACTAAGAATTGTGGAGACAAACTTTGAAGGGATCGTATCCTGCATTATATTGTATTCTTGCACGATATTGTTATAGGTGTATCTCTGCCTAGCTATTTCACCCTCAATATCTTTAACTGAATCCATCAGACTTGATACTGTCCCAGAGGTTTTAAGGTCTGGATAATTCTCAGCTACAGCTATCAGATTTCCTAGAATGGTTCTTGACTCCCTATCGACTTTTCTCAGGCCTTCAGTGCCAGACTTGAAAACTTCAGATCTAAGGCTTGTAACCTTCTCTAAAACCTCCCTCTCAAATCTAGCGTAGCTTTTGACTGACTCCAATAGTTGCTCGATCATGTCTAGCCTCTTCTTCATCGCAACCCTGATTTGGCCCAAGGTTGCTTCAGCCGAATTCTTTAGGGTGAAGAACCTATTATATATGGAGACAAAGAGAGAGGTCGATGCCAATACAAATATTAATATTATAATTATTATAAGAACCATCGTCAAATCCAATTTTAATACGCCCTTATATTAACATTCTAAACATTATGGAACCGAAACGTGTTCGCCATGCTTATTTTGATTGATTAGATTTCCAAGTTTTTACTGGAAAATTGATTTTTCTACTCGAAGAGCTCCATAGGTTGGCCACAGCAGACTAATGTTCCTCCCCCAACCTTGATGACCTCAACTTCATTTCCACATATTTTGCATCTATACTTTTCACCTATTCTCTTGACGCCCACTTGGACCACCGGCAATAAATAGGTCCTATTCAATATATTAGTTTATTCTATAGACATGTCTGAGAGAAGAATCGGCATAATCGATTTTAATAGATTTTTAGAAAAAAAGAATGGGTGTGATTCCTTCACCAGTACCGGATGATTGTGGGCATATAGTATACCGGAGGGCTGAAGTATATTGGTGGGCGAATGTAGAAGTATGGAATGTAGATTGGATAGTACTTGGGATATTGATAGGTTGCCCCCAATATTCCGCCTACTGCTCCGCCGGCCAAGCCTCCCAAGGCAGCTCCTGTCAGACCACCTAGGATAAAACCTCCAAGACCACCCAAAGCAGCCCCTCCAAGTGCCCCTAGAATGACCGTAGCCAATGTTTTCACCTGAGAATATGACTGTAGGCCTTTAGTAAAAAGATATCTAATTGTTCGCCTCACCGCCTTTCTCTTGAATTATCTCCTTAAGCTCTTTGAGGGGAGGGATAAGATCGATTGTTGATGGCTCAATTTTCTCCCAAATTATTCCTCTGGGTTTCTTATACTTCTTCTTAACAGTGACTTCTCTCGTTGGAGTTACTATAATGTCGGCTATTGTATCAAACTCTGTTTGAGGTATGGGTTCATCCACCAGTTGACAATCATGGGCAACCACTATTATAGGTGTTTCTTCATCGACGGCTCCAACCTCTCTGAACATTGCCCACTCGAGATCAAAATATCCATGACCCTTCCCATATCTTACACCGTCAAAGTTTATTATTGAGCATCCGGTCACCATCAAATCAACTTTCAACCTGGATATCTCTTTCAAAGAGATGGGTTTTGAGAATCTGTCGGCGCCGTCTAGTGTTGAGGCGAAATCTTCTTTACCTTCAGGAACAATTTCCCTTGAAATTTTTAGGAACCCCCTAGCTATTGAGTAGGTTGGCATAATGTATGTCTTATCGTCGAGAATACATAGTTCCCTTAACCTTGCAAGATTGTTGTCAGGGGTGATCATTAGGATTTTTGCATCTTTGTATATGGACATATTTCTTACCTTCTCAACACATATTTCGCTTCCATCAAAGTCAGGTATAAACTGTGAGAAGTTCCAATGGAACCTCGAGTCTGGTTTAGCGACTTTGAAGAGTCGACCCCAAACCATTATTCTCAGTGCGGACTTGGAGTCTGACATTGTCTTTTCACTTCACTTTGAAGAGTTTTTCCAACTCGTCGACAGTCAAAACTCCTTTCAACTCCGGAGACAAACTGTTTGCTAGTAGAGTTATCTGCGGCGGAGTTAAAAATGTTCTTTTCATAAGATCAATGTTAGAAAATATTTCTCTCACGCCTCCATCCAGCAATATTTTTCCATCTGCCATGACCATTGCCCTATCTGCATGTTCAGCTACAAGCCTCATGTTATGGGTTATTATTATCACTGTTTTACCCTCCATATTAAACTGGTCTAGAAGATTCATTATCGATTCGGACTGTTTCATGTCTTGGCCTGTTGTTGGCTCATCAATGATAATGACTTCCGGAGCCATCACCAAGACTGTTGCAACTGCAAGCCTCTGCCTCTCCCCCTTCCCTAAGATAAACGTCTCGGTGTCCTCTAAACCAGCCATTCCAAGATCTTCTAGAACATTTCGAACCTTAGTCTTGACCTCCGACTCTGAAAATCCTAGATTTCTCAGACCATAAGCACACTCTTCATAAACTGTCTGACAAAAGAGTTGATGGTCTGGATTCTGATACACATAACCTATCTTAGTTGCCAAGCTTGTTATGCTTACATTCTTTGTATTGAGTCCGAACACGTAGACATTCCCATGAGTGGGTTTGAGTAAACCTACAAGGTGCTTTACTAGGGTGGTCTTTCCAGATGCGTTCTGCCCTATCACCGCCACATACTCCCCCCTCCTTATCTCGAAGTCGATGCCTTTCAGAGCTTCTGTACCATCGGGATATGTAAATCTCAAATTCTCAACCCTAAGAATCACATCTCCTTCCTTCCTGACATGTCTACGTGGAGACCATCTAACGTTTTGCGGAGAATCTTTCAATGAAAACCTGTTCTTCAAGTAGGCTGTTGCCTGCTCAACAGTCAATGGAAGGCTGCTCTCCCTACCATTCTCAAGTCTGTAGCATAGTTCAGTGACTTGGGGTGGATAGACGCCGTGTTCTTGAAGAAAAGGAACATCATCAAAGAAAAATTTACAAATTTCTTCCTTAACTATTCTTCCCCTATCGAGAAGCACCACCCTATCGGCATATTTAGCAAGCTCCTCCGTATTATGCTCTATGACTATTAGAGTAGTATTATATTCTGTTCTCAACCTGTCTATTATAGAGAAGACTTCACTCTTACCCGCCGGATCAAGGTCTGAAGTGGGTTCATCCAAAACAAGAATGTCAGGTCTGAGCGCAAGAAATGAGGCGATCGCAACTCTCTGCTTCTGACCCCCAGATAGCTCATATGGATATCTCGCTGCATAATCCTGCATCCTCGTAGCCTTCAAAGCCTCTTCAACCCTCGACGCCATAATCTCCCTTGGAAAGGCGTAGTTCTCCATTGGGAAAGCAACTTCATCTTCAACAGACATTGTTACGAATTGTGTTTCAGGATCCTGGAATACTACTCCAACCCTGCGGACTATGTCCTTCAACCTCGTCTTCGATGTATCCATACTGTAAATCTTTACGCTGCCACACATAACCCCCCTAGTCATGTGAGGGATCAAACCTGCCAGACATAGGGAGAGAGTTGTCTTGCCAGCCCCGCTCGGTCCGACTACTCCTAGAAATTCTCCCTCTTCCACATTCAGTGTTACATCTTTCAGAGCCCATTCCCTACCAGTCGACGAGGTTGAAGGACATAGGGAGAGAGTTGTCTTGCCAGCCCCGCTCGGTCCGACTACTCCTAGAAATTCTCCCTCTTCCACATTCAGTGTTACATCTTTCAGAGCCCATTCCCTACCAGTCTCGTACCTCCAACTCAAATTTTCAATCGAGACGGCAGTTACCAACCTCTTTACCTTCCAAGGAACATGTTCAGGGGCCAGCCTGGAAACGATAGGATGCCGAGCCAATACTTCAGGATGAAGGTTAAGAAGACTGATGAGGCAAGAAGTATCGAGATGACTATGTCCCTAGGTTTAACATCGTATCGGTGTAGGTATGTTCTCTTCCCGGTAACCGTGAAGCCTTTCGCTTCTACCGCATAAGTATACTCAACGACCCTCCTCAAAGCTATGAATATGAGTGGGATGAGTAGTCTGGCGTAGCTTCTAGCCCTTGAGACTATTGAACCCTTATAGAAATTTGTTCCACGCAGAATCATGGCGTCCCTAACTTTGGCGAAGTCATCTATGAATATTGAGGTTGATCTGAAGGCTAATGTAAATATGAAAGCTAAGGAGTATGGTAGTTTGAGGGAGAATATTCCGTAGGTTATGTCTCTATCGCTCGTTGTGCAGAGGATGAGTGTCGAACCCAAAAGCATGGTTGAATATCTCATGATCATGGAGAGTGAGAAGAGAAGAGTCATATCTGAGACGTAGGTTCCCCAAGGAAATTCGTAAATTATTTTGCCTGGGATCCTACTCGTGAACACGTACGATATTATGACTGCTTGACTTACAATTATCAAGGCAGCGATCAGCCTCCATATCCTTATGATAGGAACCTTGGCGATTCTGAATGTAAACACAACTAGAATTATTAACATCAGGAAGGGGATAGGAGCCTCGATTATGAGAGCTACTGTGTTGATCGTTAAGATCAAGGCAAGTTTGGGGAGTGGGTGAAGAAGGTTCAGAGGGGAGTCTTTTGAGATGTGGACAAACATTGAACGCTGCGACATCTCATGAACTTCCAAAGAAATTCAGGGCTCTTCAAGAGAAGAGCCCCTTCACATAGTATGGAAATGTCTTAATGTACTTCGTGGCTGATCTGAGAAGTAAGGTTCCAATGATCCACACTGCTAAGGTATCGCCTATAGTGTAGGCTATTACACCCCACTTCCAAAGGTCGAAAGTTATTGTTCCGAAACTGTAGTTAACGAAATGTATCCACATTGCCGCCAAGCATGTTGATATTATCACTGAGATAAGCCATATTCCCATGTCTCTTTTAGTCTTGAGTTCAGGATCAGCTCTGGTAGCTCTGAATATTGCAAGGTTGATTAGTGGAGCGAAGAAGTCGCCCAAAGCACCGTCGGCCCATACTTGAAATGTGAATCCGAAGAATGGCCCCATACCTATGAATGTTCCAATATGGCCGGCGAGTGCGCCCCAAAATCCAAACCATAAAGTCAAGGCAAAGTATAGTCCTGCGGGAATCCAGAAGCCTGATCCTCCTGGAATTCCTGGAATCGGAACCATTATGATTGAGAATAGGGCGGCTCCAGCGCAGATTCCTCCGAAAACTCCTGAAACCACCAGATGCCCCGGTTTTATCCCGCCTCTAACTGCCTCCATCTCTACCCTCCCCTATATCCATCCCATGAATGTTGCTTGGGCAATGTAAGATATCACTAGGAAGACTGTCACTACTATCATGAATATTGCGAAGGCTCTTGAGAAGCCATAGTATCTGCTTGACTTTTCTAGACTTCTATTCCAAAGGACTGCTATAACAGATATGACTGCGTATATTGCTGTGACCAGTTGGAAGAACTGTGCATAGGGCAGTGGAAGGTTTGCCATTTCATATCTTTCTCCTTGTCCATCTCTATTCCGGTCTCCCGACATAGGCCGGAATATAAAATAATCGTACATACCAAGAATATATCGGTTTCCAAACAGGTAGAGGGATAGGGGTATAATTGAACTATAAGACCTGGGAGGAGCAGAACGGGTGCAGATCTTTTGGTAAGTCTTACATTTACAGCATCGGCAACACCACATAAATAAGGAGAGACGTTTCTTCCATATGGTCCTGTCAGAATGGCATTTCCACCGTTAATATAGCCCCTTAAGCTGTTGGGGGATTTCGCTGGCAACCCGCTTTACAGGCCACAATTTTGATATATTGAATTCAGTAACGATTTAGAGTAATATCCAGGCTGGATCCCTGAGGATAGAATGTGACCCAGATGAAGTTTGCTCTAGGTAAAAAACAGATTGTAAACAATGTAAATCTAGATGATCTCTTTACAGATTTGAAAAACATTCTTCTGAAGTGTCCTCTCATTCCAGTGGAGAGTATTGACACCCTCGTATCTGAATGGGTTAACGACATACTCTTTATTGCAGGCATAATAACAGAGGAAGATCTTAAAGAGGAGACGGAGGCTTTAAATGTTGAGAGTCGTTTAGACGAGGAGTCACCCGATGATGTTGACTAACGACTATATTTTAAGTCTCATTTGAGAGTCACTACCTGTATACTATTTTTAATCTTCTCAAGCTTTTCACCTCTATCATGGGCTATTAATCTCAAATGCTCGATTTTGAGAGGGTCCAAGTCTATAAACTTGCATGCTACAATATCCACTGTTAAAATGTCGGAGCCTATGATCACCCTGTTCCCCACATCAACAATATTGAGGTGAGGTCTTACTGTTTGAGCAATGTCTGCCACAACCTTATCGATTCCTAAAGGATGGTAAATGCTATACTTATGTTTCTGTGGAAGGAGCCCGAAAAGATTCTTTGAAGCACACGTAAGAAGTGTAGTGGAATGGGTTCCAGCCCTAGGAATGTTTACCAGTAAATCCGCCTCTAAAACTTTCTTTGGCAACTCGATTTCTCTGAGTACATGAGGATTAGGCACTTTTACTTTCATCCACTCATCGTTCGAGAGGTCGAGAGCTACTACGTTTTCCCCGAAGTTCTTCACAAGGTTCAGTATTCCCAATCTCCTAAACTGATCCTCAGGATCGTGTACCATGCTGCGGGTTTCGCCTATTATAACTGACCTCACACCGGTGAGTAGAAACCTTACAGCTCCATATAGTAAGCTTATGGAAGGATGATATAGACCGCAGATGTTAGGTTTGATCAAGGCGAGACTCAACTTGCTAAGTTTGAATCCAATACGCTTGCATAGTTCAGGAAGTTGCTCAACAGTATCCTCTAAACTGCATACTTCAACGATGGAAGTTGCCAAGTTAATTCTAACCCTCGACCCATCTTTCACCATTTTGATGTTATGTTGATATAGAGTTGATCCGTCTCAGAGATAGTGTGTTGGTTTGTAGGTTTAGATAATTCCTTTACCATTATTATTGCCCCTACCAAGCATTAAATTTATGACGGTTGGGGGTTGCCTTTAGAGTTTATTCGAAAAGCCTATTTCTGTCGTGAAACAGGTCTAGGTGAAGCTGGTTGTGATGCTAGACTCCAAAATAACTGCATTGAAAGTTTCCCTGATTCTAATAGCTAGTGTCGTAGCCGTTGAGGCTACTGCGGGATTCATTGAGAATAGTCTCGCACTCTTAGGTGATGCTTTACACGCTGCTTTCGATGCAGTGACAACTATGATTCTGCTCTTGACGGCGAGGCTAGGAGCTAAACCACCTGATATAGATCATACTTATGGTCATGGTAAGATAGAGACTCTCGGCGGCATGTTAGGTGGTCTCATGCTTCTTCTGTTAAGTTTCATTCTTGTTTACGAATCGGCATCTAGGCTTCTCGATGGAAATTTCGTCGTCTCCCCTGGACCTTTAGGATTCTCAGCTGTACTTTACACTATGACCATAGACCTTGCAAGAATAATAGTTCTGAGGGGGGCTGGTTCAAGCATAACTGTGAAGACTGATCTACTTCATGCTTTGTCAGACTTTGGATCAACCATGATTGCCCTATTAGGTCTAGCCCTAGCGAGTTTAGGATATTACGGTGGAGACCCTCTCGCCGGAGTCGTACTCGGTCTACTGCTTGGATATCTTAGCTTGAATACGGTTAAGCGAACATCTCTTGAACTGAGTGATGCAACATCATCTGACCTCCTATCTGAGATAAGAGAGACTATTCTTAAAACTGAAGGTGTGAGTGAATGCAAAAAATTGAGGGTGAGAAGGGTCGGTGAGAGGGTATACATTGATTCTAAGATAACAGTCCAAGGAGACGTAGAGCTGGATGAGGCTCATGCGATAGCATCAAGGGTCGAGACTAACCTATCTATGTTGATTGGAGATGTAGATGTTACAATCCATGTTGAGCCGGGAATTTCCAACTTGTTCGTTGAGAGGCAGGTTAAGAATTTTACTCATGAAATAGAAAGTGTCAAGGAAATACATAACTTGAAGATTCTATGTTTAAAGGATGGAATCCATCTTGCTTTCCATGCTCGAGTTGATCCAAAGATAGATTTGATCAAGGCCCATGACATCGCCGACCATCTTGAGAAGATGATCTGTGAAAAAATTCCCGGTGTGAAAGACGTCTTCGTTCACTTGGAACTTTATCAAGATGGAATATTGAAGGCTGAGCCTCTTGAGGATCCTGAGATAATAAGAAAGATATATTGGATAGTCTCCCAGCATAGGGAGATTAAAACTCTTAAGAAATCGAGGGTATATGTCACTGGAGGTAAACTACATATATATTTGGATTGTTCATTAGACAAAGACAAGTCTGTCGATGCAGTCCATAGGATTCTCAGCCATGTAGAGGAAGATTTGAAGGAGATCTTTCCCAATTCTGTAGTCGAGATCCATTCGGAGCCTGTATAGCATAATCTCTAGGAGAGATTACTCAACCTATCTTCATCTCTATTCCAATGGTC
>JAGTQO010000001.1:14238-27705 GCA_018396565.1 Candidatus Bathyarchaeota archaeon | reverse complement strand
TAGATAAGATAGCTCAATACTTGGCGTTTTACCCCTCTTACCTGGAATAGATGTCACCAAGGGATAGTCACGACTTCTTCTAATCCTACCGAGAATGGGCGCAAGCCATTCATTAACCTCCTCTGTAATGAAGATCAGAGTTATATCCTTATCTGAGAGTAACTGAGTAAAACGCTCCTCAGCCTCCTCCCGACTCTCAACTGGGAAACTGTTTCTTACTCCAGATATCTTGAAGTACGTCGCCGTCTCCTTATCAGCCAGTACAGCAATGTTCGCCATGATATTTCAACTCTCACTTGTCATAATACACTCTTCATTTCTTTGATTGGGCAGTTTAGAATTGGCTCAATATATCTTTCTTTTCCATTGTCCTATTGCAGTAGTGGCACCTCAACCTTAAAGGTTCCTCCTGTTGAACATGAAAGATGACGCTTACAGGCTCATTATAATTTGAGATGCACGAAGGGTTTCCACATTTGATTATCCCCTTGATAGTCCTCGGCAAACTTACTTTTTTCTTTTCTACTACATCGTATTCTCTAACTATGTTTATTGTTGCTTTCGGGGCTATTAGAGCTATCTTATCTACATATTCAGGTTTGAGTTCACCACCCTCAATCTTCACTATATCCTTCTTCCCAAGCTGTTTACTGGGAACATTCATGACGACACCTACGGTATTGCCTTCTTTACCTGTTATGTTAAGTATCTTTAAAACGTCGAGTGCATAGCCAGCTGATATGTGGTCTATAACTGTACCGTTTCTGATCTTCTTTACGTAAAGTTCAGCCTTACTAGATTTCATTTCTAACCACATCAATTATTGTATGATGGTATTTTGGCATATAATATTCTCAGTCCAAAGATAAATTTATGATATCTCATTCCCATATTGGGGGCAATTTCATTTTAGCTCAGGGGATGATTCTCAACAGGGTAACTCACCATTCTCCCCCTATCGCGAGCGTGAGAAAGATGATATGAAATTATAGGCGCAATCTTCTCAGTTTCCACTAGAAACGCATCATGACCATATGTCGATGGAATCTCGTAGTATGTCACCTCCTTGTTCACTGCACGAAGGGCTGTAACTATCTCCTCAGAATCTTTGGGTGGGTAAAGCCAGTCTGATGTGAATGAGATCACTAAGAATTTGGACTTGACATTTCTGAAGGCCTCCTCAAGGGATCCATAACCGTTGGATACGTCGAAGTAGTCTATCGCTTTAGAGATGTATAGGTATGAGTTGGCGTCAAATCTCTTCGTGAAGGTTTCCCCTTTATGGTGAATGTAACTCTCAACTTGAAATTCGGGTTTAAGACTAAAACTCAACCTTTCACTCTCTTGGAGTCTTCGACCGAACTTTAGTCTTAAGGTTTCACTGCTCAGATATGTTATATGGCCTATCATCCTAGCTATGGCTAAGCCGTTGGTTGGAGGAGTCTTTCCATAATAGTTTCCTCCTCTCCAGTTTGGGTCGCTTGTTATCGCTCTGCGGCCGACTTCGTGAAATGCAATGTTTTGGGGAGATTGACGCGCAGCAGTTGCTATTGGAATGCATAATGCGGTCTTGTCTGGGTATGTCACAGCCCATTGTAATACTTGCATGCCTCCCATCGATCCGCCTGCAACGGCCAACAGTTGATCTATACCAAGGTGATCTATCAACTCTTTTTGGGCTCTGACCATGTCCTTTATAGTTACTATTGGGAATGTTAGGCCATAGGGCTTCTTGGTTTTCGGATTTATAGAGCTTGGACCTATGGACCCCTTGCATCCACCTATGACATTTATGCATATTACGAAGTATCTATTCGTGTCGAAGGCCTTTCCAGGACCTACCATGTTATCCCACCAGCCTGGTTTCGGATCATCCTTATGATGCTTACCGGCTACGTGAGCATCCCCTGAGAGGGCGTGGAAGATCAGTATGGCGTTGTCCTTGTTCCGGTTTAGTTCACCGTAGGTTTCATAAGCCAATGTTATGGGGCCGAGTCTCTTTCCACTCTCAAGAATCATTTCATTTGGTGGTTCAGCGAAAGTGAAGCTCTGAGTTTTCACTATGCCCACTGATTCTTCCATGATCTCAAGTTGCTCCTGTGGTTTTCCTTTGAGTATATTGGTCTCCTCGCTTTTGGTTGGCTGTGCATAAAATTATTCCTATTTCAAAATTGTTTCTGATTTAAATATTCCCTTAGGAATTTTGAGCAGGCATCTTATAAGTCAAACTGACTTAAATCTATTAGAAGGATAGGTGAAGACAAGAGATGAGTCTTGAAGGGAGAGACATAATCTCGATAAGAGACTTCACAAAGGCTGAGTTAGAGCGTATGCTATCAGCTGCAGACCTCATGGAACCCCTTGCCAAGAGAGGCTCTGAAATATTGAAGGGAAAGATTATGGCAACATTATTCTTTGAGCCAAGTACTAGGACTAGGTTGAGTTTCGAGTCAGCTATGAATCGTTTGGGGGGTTCAAGCATAGGATTTGCTGAGCCTGGAGGTACTTCTGTACAGAAGGGGGAGAACCTCACAGATACCATCAAGGTTGTTGAGAACTATGCGGATGTTCTAGTTGTCAGACATCCACTCGAAGGAGCATCAAGGCTTGCAGGTGAGGTTGCTAATGTCCCTGTTATAAATGCGGGGTCAGGCTCTGAGGAACATCCCACCCAAGCCATACTAGATATTTATACGATGAAGCGTGAGTTCGGTTCAATAGATGGTTTGAAGGTTGCTATGGTTGGGGATCTCCGTTACGGTAGAACAGTCCACTCTTTAGCCTACGCCTTATCCTTATACAAGAACACTAAACTGTTCCTAATTTCGCCTGAGCTTCTCAGGATGAGAAGGGAGGTTCTTGAAGATATTGGAAAGAATATAGAAGTTGAGGAGGGGAGAGACCTGAAGAAGATTCTGCCTGAGGTCGACGTTATCTACATGACTAGAATACAGAAGGAGAGGTTTGCGGATCCAGCTGAATATGAATCTGTCAAAGGATCCTATAGACTTACAAGAGCAGATTTGAAAGAGGCAAAGGAAGGGGCGATAGTTATGCATCCATTACCGAGGGTTGATGAGGTTGATTATGATGTTGACAGTACGGTGCACGCTAGATATTTTAAGCAGGTATGGTATGGCCTTCTCGTGAGGATGGGGCTCTTGGCCCTTGTGTTAGGGGCAGTCTGACTGAAAGTCAGGATGTTGAATATAAGGTTCGGCTCTCCATATCTCTCCTCTTAGCCTCAGGCCATAAATCTAAGGGAATATATGTCGCTGAAGATCTGCTGAACAAGGTTGGGTTCGCAGAGTCGCATTTGGGGCATGTATGGGCGATGCCTAGGAACGTTCTGTTGCACTTCCTACAGTAAATGAAGTTATTGGTGTAGGTGAAGAATCTGAGTTTACTGTTGTATATCTGCTCAGTCAGGCTCATCAGTCTCTTCGGATCATGTTCTGTGGGGGAGAGGCAAAATGATGCTAGGTGACCACCTGACGAGTAGGCTTGGAATCTACTCTCTAACAAGATCCTCTCTTGGAGCCCCGTCTTTACAGATAAGGGCGCTGCAAATAGATCTGTATAGTAAGGATAATCCCTAACCCCTTCTGTAGCAACTTCACCAGGTCCATACCTTGCCACATCAAGCTTTGCCAGTCTAACCGAGGCATCGTCCTGAGGCCTTTGAGCAAGAGCAATGCGAATACCAAACTTTCTAGAGGCTTCTTGAGAGAGCTTACACATATCCTCCATTATATCAGTAGCCAACTCTAGAGCTCTCTCACTCTCAATCAGAGAGGAACCTAGGAAGGTCTTCACAGCCTCATTCAAACCTATGAAGCTCATCACGTATGTTGAGTTCTTCTCAATAAAATATGAACCTCTAGACCCCCCTGAGAGGAGGGGTAACAGCTGTTGGAGTCTCTCTTTGATCACCTCACTCTTTCTATGTAATGCTTCGGCGGCTAGGTTTACTTGGCTCTCAAGAATCTTCTGGAGACGCTCCAGCTTCTTGCGAGATTCATAGGCTATCCTCGGGAGATTTATCAAGACTGTTCCAACATTTCCTGTTCTAACACAGTCCTCCTCCCAGTCTCCGGTCCATGCACTGTCGATTCTGAAGCCTGTGGCTGTGTAAGCAGCCTTCTCCTCTCCATCAAGATTTGCAAAGTATGGTAGGAAACTCTTCGCTGTAAACTGGTGTATCTTCATCATTATTTCACTCATCCTTTTATCTTTGGGTTGTGAACTTCTGATTTTGAAGATGAATCTTGGGTTGAAGATAGGTTTCTCCGCGGATGCTTCGGTGGCAGCTTCTATAGATGCTTCCAAAATTTTAGCCGCAGATTCCTCATATTCAGAGTAACATCCGGAGTTTAAGCCGCCAGGTCCTATAGCCTCGACGTCACGTAGGAAGCTAGGTATAGAAAGTTCGAAGCCTAGAGACAAGCCTTTACTGAAGTCTTGTGAGTATGTGTCTCCACGGATATTTGTAAAGAAGTCATAGAGAGCTTCTTTTATGTCTTCCTTCGAGACTTTCGAGGCGTAAGGTGCCATAAAAACATTGAACATGTCGAAACATTGCTCACCTACCACCTCGCTTCTTGCATGTTGATAAACGAACTGGGCTGTAGAGAGTGCTCCATTAAAGTTTCTGGGTGGACCCCTCATCGGCAATCCTTTCCTTAAGAAAAATCTTAGATCATGGATAACCTCATCTGGTTTCAATACCCATCCTCCAAGGTTATCTATATGCAAGTCTCCAGAGAGGTGAGAGTCTGCAATGTTTCTAGGAAGAAAGTTTAAGAGTACATACTCTTCTATGACGGAGTTTCCAGCCGCCTCCTTAACCGCTTGGGCGGTGAGCATCCTCTCGCTTGAGAGCTTAAGCAACTGCGAAACATCGTGGACTGGCATACCCAGTCTCGTGAGTTTATGCCTAAAGTCTTCAAGTCTCTTCTCGATGAGTATCGAGTTTATGAATTCTCTTATGAGGGGAGCTGTCAGGTAGGTAGTTCTCAATCTTAGAAGTCGCTCCTCAGCCTCTGCAGCGATCTCTTGGGCAAGCTCATATGGGACCCCAGCTTCATTGACTAGAGAGCTCACTATTTTCTCTCTATCAAACTCTTCCACAGATAACCGCGAAGTTCGGACATATAGTTTCCCCTTTTTCGCTGCAACATACTCTTCCAGGTCTCTCTCAAAGTTAACCACCATCTCTCCAAGCTCAGTTATCATATATTTCTTCGATTTCTTGTCCAGAGCGACCAAGTTTGCTCCAGTTACACTTTTCAGGTGGTATACAAACTTCCCAGCGTCCCTGATAGGGTCCAGGCCTAGTGCAGACATAACCTCAGTGTAAGGTAAGGGGCCTCTGGATTTCAACAGTTTCAGAATACGCATTCTGACAGCCGAAGAAGCTGCGTTTAATATGTCTACACCTGACTTCTCGAACGGCATAACCAATTTTCTTTACGCCTCCTGAAGGATCATTTGGCACAGATTATGTTTAAAAGAATAAACAATTCATACTAGTAAACTACACTTTCCTCAACTCCAAATTATTTACAAAGTCAATACATATCTTAGGTTGGATGCTCGAGTTCTCCACATAAGGCTTTAAATCAGGTATTGTTACCTTTATGTCGGGGCGGTGGTCCAGTCTGGTCTAAGATCCCGGTCTCGGGTCATTGTAGAGAGAGCCGGAGATCGCGGGTTCAAAATGCACCCCTAAATGCATGAGAATCCCGCCCGCCCCACCATCTGCCACATTCATTGTTTGCATCTCTCTCTCCTCTCAATCTCCCTTGCAGCGACGACGCCTGAAACTGAAGCCTGAATCAGCCCCCTAGTAATTCCCGCCCCATCCCCTATAGCGAAGAGATTCTTGATCTTGGTTTCAAAATTATTATTCAACTCGAGTCTCGAAGAATAGAATTTGACCTCGACACCATACAACAGAGTATGTTTCGAGTATACTCCAGGAGCAACCTTATCCATGGCCTGAAGCATCTCCTTTATGTCTTCCAAGTAGCGGTAAGGAAGAATGAAGCTGAGGTCCCCTGGAGTTGCAAATTTCAATGTTGGAATAACTAGGTTTCTAGCCAATCTTGCCTCCGTGGATCTTCTACCAGCTTCAAGGTCTCCTAATCTCTGAACAAGAATTCCTCCTCCCAAGAGGTTTGCAAGCCTCGCTATGTATTTACCATAGGCGATGGGTTCCTTGAATGGCTCTGTAAATTTGGTGCTTACCAGAACAGCGAAGTTTGTATTGCCAGTCTTCTTCTCAGCGTAGCTTTGTCCATTGACGGTTACAATGTCGTTGTAAGATTCGGTTATAACCTCTCCCGAAGGGTTCATGCAGAATGTTCTGACCATGTCGTCGAATGATCTTGAGTAATAGATGAATTTCGGTTCATAGAGGGTCTCAGTCAACTCTGCCAGGACAGGTGCAGGAACTTCGACACGGACGCCTAGGTCGACCGGATTTGTCAGGGTCTTTAAACCGTTGACCTGAGCTTCAGAAGTTAACCATTCAGCTCCAACCCTACCAGGAGCTACAACAACATATTTACTTTTCAGTTTCTCTCCACCCTTGGTCTCAACACCCTTCACCTGACCGTTCTCAACCAGTAGACTCTTGACTTCTGTTGATGTTCGGATCTCAACCCTCCTCTGCAAGAATTGTTTGGCGGCGCTTAGGATACGACTGCAATTCTCTGTTCCAAGATGTCTTATTCGGGATGGTATAAGTTTCAGGCCTGCAAGTGCAGCCTTCCTCTCTATCTCTTCTATCTTGCCTATGTCTGTTCCATAAAGTTGTCTTGGAGCCCCAAACTTCACATAGATACCATCTACATATTCTATTAGTCTGTTTAACTCATCGATCTTTATGTATTCGTCAAGCCAGCCCCCAACCTCTGTTGAGAGTGTCAGTTTACCATCGCTGAAGGCGCCTGAGCCACCCCAACCTGTTAGGAGGTAACATGGATTACATCTTACACAGCCTGGTCCACGTTCAGCTGAACATCGACGTTCCTCCAGCTGTGGCCCCATGTCGAGCATCAATATACTTAGATCTATGTTCTTGACAAGTTCTATGGCTGAAAAGATCCCTGCTGGGCCGCATCCAACTATTATGACATCATAACTCAATATGTCTATACCTCGAGCCGAGAGAATGGCGGTATAAAATCAATATAAATCTACCTTAAAGAAGTGCGGTTCTTCCATTCACTTTGATTCTAACTCCAGGTTCCTCAACAACCTTTCCAATATGATGTGCTCGGAAGCCTGAAGCTTCAAATGATGAGATTACATCGTCAGCTGCTCTCTTCGGAGCCATCACACATAAGCCTATTCCCATGTTGAAGGTTTTATACATTTCATCATCGGGGACCCTCCCCATTTCCTGTATAAGTTTGAATATCGGTTTAGGCTCAGGCATCGTATCTATATGAAAGCCAACCTTTGCATGGGATTCGAACCTTCTGAGTTTTGTGAAAGCGCCTCCGGTTATGTGAGCTAGAGCATGAACTTCTGCTCTCTTTATTGTTAAGAGTGCGGCGTCGAGATATATGTATGTAGGTTCAAGAAGTTCCTCTCCAAGCGTCTTCTCAAGTCTATCATACTTATCATCAAGTTTGAGTTTGGCTTCTTCAAGAAGAATCTTTCTTGCAAGTGAGAAGCCGTTGCTATGTAGACCGCTGCTCTCGATGCCTATTATTACATCTCCAGGTTCAAGCTTTCCTCCTAGGATTATCTTATTCTTCTCGGATAAGCCAAGGCAGGAGGCTGCTAAGTCAAACCCTTTTCCAGGGGCAGCGCCCTTTATAACGTCTGGCATAATTGCTGTTTCGCCCCCGATTATCGGAATCCTAGTCTTCTCAGCCGCCTCAACGAGACCTTTCATAATGTTAAATATCAACTCTTCATCTGGAGTTTCAAGCGTCAAATAGTCGATGAGGGCTATCGGCTCAGCCCCTACACATATTATGTCATTCACACACATGGCTACACAATCTATGCCTATGGTGTCGAATTTGTTCATGAGTTGGGCAATCAAAACTTTTGTCCCACACCCATCGCAGTGGAACGCCAGCGCCATGCCTCCGCCTATGTCTATGATGGAGGCGTAATGGCCAAATCCTTCTAGAATCTCTCCAAATCTTCCCATCCTGAACCTGTATGTGTTTCGGATGAGATGCTCAATTGCCTTGTGGCCTACTCTGATCTTCTCTCTATCTACCCCTGCCTTTGCATAGTTCCAGCTCAACTTTACATGCCTACTGGGTAAGTCTCAATGAGTGAAAGAATCCTCGCAGCTAAATATGCTGCATTCTCACCGTTATCTATTCCAACTGTTGCGACAGGAATTCCTTTAGGCATCTGCATGCTCGATAGGAGGGCGTCTAAACCTTCAAGTTTAACATCCACAGGAACAGCAATTACCGGCTTATCCGTTCTTGAAGCTATGAACCCAGGCAACTGGGCTGACAGCCCAGCTATAGCTATGAAGATGGCGGCATCAGATGCCTCTACATATTTCTCAAGCTCCTTTGGGCTCCTATGTGCTGAGAGAGTTTTTAGTTCGTATGGTATTCTAAGATTCTCAAGGATTTTCACTGTTTTTTCTGCCACAGGCATATCACTCTCGCTTCCAATAATGACCGCTACTAGTTTCCTTGGCTTGGATTTACTTTTATTCATACTAATGCTTCAACCTCCCATAATCTTGCTTTTTCTAAAGTGGCTTTTTCCTTTAAGGCCTCTAAGGTTCTCTGGGCGTATGGTGTAGGATACTCGCCCTTTAAACATCCTAAACAGAGATCTTCTTCAGGTAGGCCTATGGCGTCGATGAGACCTTCCAATGTCTGGTAGCCCAAGATGTCAGCGTTGATCTTTGTTTTGATCTCTTCTACAGTTGACTTCGCGGCGATCAGCTCGCTATATGTGGCTATGTCTATGCCGTAGAAGCAAGGTGAAACTATAGGAGGACATGTACTCATCATGTAGACTTTGCTTGCACCTGCTTTCCTGACCATTTGAATTATCGCTTTGCTTGTTGTTCCCCTGACTATGCTATCGTCTATTATTAGGACTTTTCTTCCGTTTATTACGGATTTGAGTGGGTTTAGTTTGAGCTTCATAGCAGACTCTCTATCTTTTTGTTTTGGCATGATGAAGGTCCTGTGCACGTATCTGTTCTTAATCAAACCTTCAGCTACAGGCACCCCTGTTTGGCTGGAATATCCTTCAGCTGCTGTTCTAGATGTGTCTGGGACAGGAACCACAACATCCGGCTTCACATCATAGGTCTTGGCAAGGTTCACCCCAAGTTTGAACCTGACATCATATACGCTTCTGCCTTCAAGTATCGAGTCGACACGGCTGAAATATACAAACTCGAACATGCAATGCGCCCTACGGTTACATTGAACATATTGATATGTTTCAAACCCATCCTCAGTCGCAACAACCACCGAGCCTGGTTTCACGTCACCGATAAGTTTCATGTTGTTACAGTCTAAGGCTACACTCTCTGAAGCGAATGCCACAGTATCTCGATCTACTCCTTGACACAGCGGTCTCAGACCGAGTGGATCTCTGGCCGCGATCAATTCATGGTTTCTCGACAGCATCACAAGAGAATATCCACCTTCGACCTGTCCGGATAGTTCCCTGAAGGCTTCGACGTAGTCCCCACACCCACAATAATACTTTCTAAACAGCTTCAACATAACTTCAGCGTCGCTGTTGGCGGTTAGTCTGAAACCTTCCCTCTCCATCATTCTCCTAATTTGGATATAGTTGGCGAGGTTTCCGTTGTGTGCTAAGGAGAAACCGTTATGAACCATAGGTTGGGCATTGGCTAAGGTGGATGATCCCGTTGTTGAATATCTTACGTGACCTATCCCTATATGGCCTGGGAGTCTCCAAAGTTTCGGCTTCAAGTTTTGAGATACTAGGCCCCAAACCCTCTTCGAATATATCCTCCTATTTTTAACAGTAGATATTCCTGCAGATTCCTGACCTCTATGTTGGAGGGAGACTAGGCCATTATATATGTTGTGTACAATGTCATGTTTAGGATTGCATACTCCAAAAACGCCACATGAATCTTTCTTCTCCCTCTCATAGAATTCCAAAGATGTCACCCTCCAATGAGTCTTGGAATCGCATCCTGCCAAGATTCCCTTAAAGATTCTACTGAACATTCGAACAGTATTTTTCCATTCATTGCTACAGTGTAACTTGAAGCTGAGACCTCCCCTATCTTAGAGGCTGGAACCCCCCTCCGCCTAGCCAATGAAAGTATCTTAGCAGTGTTTACTTCAGATGTTGTCACTATGAATCTGGCTGAAGACTCAGAGAACAAGATTTCATCTATTCTCATAGACGGTGTGTGGAGGACATATGCCAAATCGACTTTCAACCCCAAGCCTCCCTTAATAGCCATCTCAGCAAGAGATACGGCCAATCCGCCTTTCGAACAGTCATGAGCTGCGGTGACGTATCCCCTACGGATAGCCTCAGCTAAGGTTTTTATGGATGCCCTCTCTCTCGAGGCCACTGCTTTCGGAACCTTACCGCCGTCAAAGCCTATAAGCCTATAATACTCTGAACCTCCCAGCTCAGGATACGTCTTGCCCAAAAGAATTATTGACTCCCCAACCTCCTTTAAGGCCATGCTGGTTACTAAACTCAGCCTCTCAATCAAACCGAGCATAACTATGGTTGTTGTGGGTTTGACAGCCCTCCCACTCTCCTCATCCTCGTTGTAGAAGCTGACGTTCCCGCCAACACAAGGTAGGCCTAGACCCTTGAGCATATACGTGATCCCTCTGATTGCTTCTTTGAATTGCCAGTAAACTTCAGGCTTCTCCGGGTTTCCGAAGTTGCAGCAGTCAGTAACAGCTATTGGTTTCGCACCTGTTGCAGTAACATTTCTAGCCGCCTCAGCAACGGCCGCCGCATGTCCTGCGTAAGGGTCAAGGTAACAGTGCAAACTGTTACAGTCGATTTTAACTGCAATAGCTTTGTTCTTCCCAATTATTCGAAGAACGGCGGCATCGGCGTCCCCAGGTTTAAGTATAGTTCTCAACCCAACTTCATGATCATATTGCCTGTACACTGGATGCATATCTGCAATGTTTGGACTGGACAGGATATGGTGCATCACCTTCGCAAAGTCCATCGGGATCGGTGGCTTCGAAGCTCGCTTCTTGGTAATGATGGATATTTTCCTGGCCCTCCTCTTTGCCATAGGTGGTTCCGTCAACAATTTTGATGGGATATCTACAACGATTCTTCCTCGGTACTTGGCTACTATTCGACCTGTATCAGTTACTTTTCCTATGATCGAATATGGAACCTCCCATTTCCTGAAGACTCTTAAAACTTCGTCTTGGCTTTCAGGAAGGATTGTGAATATCATCCTCTCTTGGGATTCTGAGAGTAATAGTTCATATGGGGTCATTCCCTCCTCCCTTACGTGTATGTTGGTAAGTTCAACATCGACGCCCGTCCCTCCTTTACTTGACATTTCTGAGAGGGCGCATGTCAATCCTCCACCACCCAAGTCTTTGACAGCCGTAACTTTGCCTGTTCTCATGGCCTCAAGTGTAGCTTCTATGACCAGTTTCTTGATGAATGGATTACCGACTTGAACTGCTGGCCTTTCAAGTTCAGAGTCTTCACGAATTGTTTTGGAGGCAAAGGTTACGCCATGTATACCATCTCGACCAGTATCTCCACCCATTAAGACTACGATATCCCCTGGATTGTCCATTCTGGCTAGGGTAAGTTCATTGATCCTGCCTAAACCTACACACGCCACATTGACCAAGCAGTTGACCTCGAAACTCTCGTCAAATTCAACTTCACCTGCAACGGTTGGAATCCCTGTTCGATTACCGTAGTCGGCGATTCCCTTGACGACATTATTGAAGAGCCACCTAGCATGTGCGCTCTGGGGGTTTCCGAAACGTAAAGAGTCTAAGAGGGCTATCGGCCTGCAATTCATACATAGAATATCTCTTATTATTCCACCTACACCTGTCGCGGAACCGTTGTAAGGATCTATTGCTGATGGGTGATTATGACTCTCAACCTTGAAGGCAATCACATCCCCATCGCCTATATCTACTACACCAGAATCATATCCAGGACCGACAACTACACGCCTACCACTCTTTGGAAGAATTTCCAAGACCTTCTTGCTGCTCTTGTATGAGCAGTGTTCAGACCACATAACATCTATCATACCTAATTCTATCTCGTTAGGTTCTCTACCTAACCTCCTCTTTGCTTCAGCTATCTCCTCAGGCGTCAAGTTTACATTGACCCTTGATTCCAACATCGGTAACCCTCAGCTTTTGAGTATGCTGAGAAGTTTCAGGCCGTCGCTGTCTGAGAATGGACTTAACACAGGTTCTGATGCTCGTTCAGGATGAGGCATCAGACCCAAAACATTTCTTTCAGGGTTACATATACCAGCTATGGAGTCCATGGACCCATTAGGATTACTGTCCTCAGATACTTCACCTCTAGGATTCACATACCTGAATATTACTTGATCGTTTTCATGAAGTTCTTTTAGGCCTTCAGGATCATTTACATACCTTCCTTCAGCGTGGGCTATTGGCATGTTTAGAACGGTCCTCCTCTTAATGTGTCTCGTGAACGGTGTTTCATCAGTCTCAACCCTGACCTTCACCCATTTACAAATGAAACATGTTGATTGGTTCATGAGTAGAGCTCCAGGCAACAGCTCCGATTCTACAAGGATTTGAAAACCGTTACAGATACCTATCACAAGTTTCCCTTCACTCACCATTTCCTTAATGTGCTCTATCGCCGGGCTATGGGCTGCGATTATTCCAGCTCTAAGATAATCGCCATATGAGAATCCTCCCGGTAAGATCGCTGCTCCAAATTCTGAATCTTTAAAATCCCTATGCCAGACCAGCTCGGCTTCAACGTGGAGAACGTTTTTGAGGACGTGAAGGATATCTAAGTCACAGTTGGACCCTGGAAACTGTATGACCGCCGTCTTCACCTGCTCTCACCCATGATACGTATATTGCAGATGTGAACGACTGGATTGAATATTCGAAGTTCGTTGGCTATCTTTTCGACGAGTCTTAAAGCTTCTTCCTCTTTTCCTGCTTCAACCAGAAACCTTAGGTATTTACCTGACCTGACACTCTTTATAGTTGATATGCCTCTTCTCTCTATGAGTTCCTTGGCTATGGTTTCACCTTCAGGGTCTCTTGCCAATTTCTTGTTTTCAATTATCATTTCAATGTTGTAGTTTGGCGTATTATTAACCCCTCGGCAGGGTAATCTAGCAAAAGCTTACATACCGCTAATATTTATTTATTTTTTACAAGTGCAAGCATATATACAAGCCGAAAATTTACATTTTTATGTTCATGAAACAGTTGAGTCAACCATGGCCTCAAGTTT
>JAGTQO010000001.1:6569-14203 GCA_018396565.1 Candidatus Bathyarchaeota archaeon | reverse complement strand
AGATAGCCAATGACACCGCGCCGGAGCGGAGAAATGGTCCAAAATATGTTCCGTTAAACCATTTATCTCGCATACGCTTATTTACGTTTTGTCCACTGAGTAAACCATTGAATGCTGGAAGAAATATGATCCTAGCATTCTTCAATATTACATTAAATTTATCCTTCATAGTCGAATTAACATCCTTCACTAACTTTACCCTCAAATGTTTTAGGAGACCTTTGGCAATGGCCTCACCATTAGAGGTTGCCCTGAGCCACACCCTATGCGTTACAGAACATCCTAAAGAGTCTGTCAAAGTTATGACTGGGTGTAGATGGGCCATGATTATGTTTTCACATCCAAGCACATCGGGCCTCGGCCAAGCGTGGCCATGAATGGCAGCTATATGTCCGTCCACAACCAATCCTGAAGCTGGGAGGATCCTCACATTCTTTGGAACTAGTGCCTCCAAATTTCCATCGTGGTTTCCAGGAATGACTGATATCTCATCTACGATTTCCAATAGACTTTCAAAGAAGTTGGGTATCTCGTGCCACTCAGCAAGCCTAACCCTCTTAATGGTATGCTTCACATCGCCAAGAATAAGTAGTTTTGAAATATTGTTTAGTTTGATGATATCCTTTAGCTTTTTAAGGAGTTTAGAGGTTTGGGAAGGTATGCGAATACCCTGCTCCAGCAAGGATTCTTCCCAACCTATATGTAGATCACCTATGATCAGTGTTTTCTTAGAGTTCTCCTTTAAGAGGAGGGCTGGTTCGGGAGTCAATGGGCTAAGATTAATCTCTGTAAATTTGATTCACCCTAAAGAATAGATTTGATGGAGACTCATAAACTATGCATCTAGACGTTTATGCAAGATTTCTAATCACATGTATGTTGGTGATGAAGCATGGAACTAGATGAAGTGAAGATGCTGAATGACATATGTGGAGAGATCTGTTTGAAACACCGGTTAGTGGAAACTCTCGACAAGAAGCTTGAAGATATATTTGGAGAAAGATACCGTAAAGCAATGAGTTTGATTGGGGAGGGATCAGTAAAATGTTACATATTTAGGCCAAGTGGACGTGTCATCTGGGAGGTTAAGGGGATTAGTGGAGCGTATCAAGTGATGCCACATATAAACTTCTGTAGCTGTGACGATTACTACTTCAGAGTTATGGATGCAAAGAAACAGCTATGTTATCATCTCATAGCACAAAGGCTAGCTTACGCACTGAACCGCTTCGAAAAGACGGAGTTTCCTGACAAAGATTACGGTAAAATTACTAAAAGATGGAAGGTTATAAAATAATGACGGGGGTTCTTCACTGAAAAATGTGAAGGTAGATAAGGGTGATTGGAAACGGTTATAAGTCGATCCATCCGAAGTTGCGACTAAAATGCAAGCTCGAGGAGTCAATATATGAGTGTCGATGAGTATTATGAACTCTTACAGTTGACAATAACAATATTGGGAATGGTAACGATAATACTCGCATTCGTCTATATAGGCTATGAGAAAGGGGGAGAAACTGAGAGAACTTAAGCACCTTGATTACGTTATTCAATCTATAGCACTTAATATTTCTGGATAAAGCTTTGGAAATTTCGCTAAATGCTCCTTTCTCTCCCTCTTGAGCTCTTGAACATAGTAAGTTATCTGGTCAGGAGTGTAATATTTGTTAAGGTTAAACTTCTCCATGTCGACTCCAGGAACCCTTGCTGGAACTTGGGTTCCGAAGTTGGGATCACTGGTCCACTCAACATCCCCTCTAACAATAGCTCTAATAATAGCGGCCATCTCAGGAATTTCCACCCTTATAACTTTCTGTCTAACTACTCTTGTTCCATCATCTGCCTTAACTATTATCTCGCCAACTCCCCCAGTATTGAGTTGGTAGAACTGAATTTTGTCCTCATGTTTCTTTACAAAATCATAGAAACGGTTGCCCTCCTCAGATTCATCCCCTATTATGAAGGGGTTCATTCCAACTTCACGTATTGATTCACCTGCTCTTCTAGGATCGCTTCCTGATGTTTCTATTGATTCACCAAGCATGAACGTGGCAGCGGCTTGTTCAGCCGTAAGTTTCTGAGCGATAGGTACAACGGTGTTTCGGCGTGTTATAAAGATGATTATCAGTCCATCAAGCTCTTCTATCGATGGCAGATTTACAGTAGGGCTTCTATATTCACCGAAATCATCCCTCTGCATGATGCCCCTAGCGTTTCCAGTCAGAGTCTCATCGCCAAAATAAACGTTCCCCAAATAGTCAACCATCACATTTTCAAAGATAGCGTCTGGTTTTGTTACGGCATTATAGATCAATGGTTGTATTTCAGGGGTTACTCCTTCAGTCTTCAAGTAGAATCCTTTCTCTGTTCCTAGGGCTGAACAGTCAGGTCTGAAGAATATCACATCATCCTGTATGATCTCTATGCCTTCACCTTCATCGGTCAAGCCGTGATTATGGCAAGTGTGGGTGGTCTTGCCTGTGGCTGTCAATCCAAAGATCAACATGCCATACCGGTTAATTCGGCCGTTTCGACCCCTGGCACGTACAATCTTAGCCCCTGCATGTAGACCAAGCATACCCCTCTTCTTAGCCATCCACATTGCCATGCGGAGAAAACCTTTCTTTGCCTCGCCGTAGTAATCGGTTCCAAGAACATAGGTGACTCCTATTTCAGGGAATACAAGTATCTGGCGATCTTTCTCCTGCCATTCAGGAATATAGACTAACTGTAGGTGAGGTTCCCCTCCTCTGGGCGGGAAGAGAGTCTGACTCACCATGTAGGCTAATCGAACCATCTCTCTACGTTGGATTGAGACGTACAGTGTGCATCGAGGTGTGAATAAAGAGTTGTCTCCCATGGTTCTCTCGATAGAAACTAGGGGTGCCCTTTCCAAGTACTTGTGGACTTCTTCGATAGTTAATGGGAGATTTCGAAGTATCTCCCTCTGGCGTTGATTCAGATTTCGCTGTTGGACTTCAGAGCTTCCAACGTATACTGTGAGGTTTGCACTTCTGTTTTTAACTGTTGAGGTGAAATTATAGTTTCCGAAGACTGTTCTGGTACCATACTCCTCCGCCATACTCCTAACCTGATTCTCGTCAAGTAAGGTTACGTTGGAGCGATCCCTCAAAGAGTCGACTGTATCTTTCACTTTTCTCAATATGTCATCGAGACCGACGGGGGTCATTGTAACCTCTTGGTTCCTTGGAGAGGTTTCAGGTTCAAGGTATTCTTTAAAGAGTATTATTTCGTGGAGTCTCTTCTGGACCTGAAAGATGGGTTTCGATGTGTTTATTGCATAACATGTGACAAATTGGAGAATGTCTTTGAGGAAAGATTCGAGTAATGCCATCTTTTCTTCGTTTTTCTCTGAGAATGGATTCAATCCTAAGGCGGATTCCATCAAGAGGTTCAAAGCCTCTTGCTTTGTGAGTCGTTTAGCAATAGGCTGTTCATTTTCGCTCTTTTGGAGAATGAATATCAGTTTTATTCTTGTTGTATCTACATATTTCTCGCTTCCACCGATCCACCATGGATCTAGCATGAAATGGTCGTCTTCACGATGACATTTGCGTGAAAGTTCCCTTAGGCGGGGGTTTATTTTGGACAATTCATTTTTAAGATAGAATTTTCGTTCACAGGCCTGTGTTGACAGACGACCCTTCTCACCTCCTAATTGCTTAACAGTAAAAAGATCGTTTGACTGTATTCTGGATCTCTCCATATCTAGTAGAAGAAAGGCGTGTGTAGATTTTCCACTTCCCACCTTACCTGTCAACATCACTCCTTCACCGTTTATATCGACCAAGGCGCCGCGTAGTAGGCTAGGATGCTTCTGGTGTAGAGATATATCCATGACTATTCTTATTCCGAGTTCTCTTACAGCCTCGTAGCTTTCGGGGTTGAACACTACTCCTGTTCTGGTTTCTGGATGGTAGTATATGCCAGTCTCAACTTTTGGGGCTTGGGTTACAGCATAGATTGTGCCGTGTGGCCTGAGGCTGTCGTCGTAGGCCGCTGGATACCAGTTCTCCTTCCACAACGTATCTAGGGTTATGTCGTTTGTGCGTAACTGAACGATGATGCCGTTGATGTTGACATTCCATATGTAGAGTGAATCGTATCCTAGGTAACGCTCAGCCGCCTTTATCAGTTCCTTGGTCCTGTTCAAGTCTACGTTGTTGATTGAGACATAGGACAAATTTGTTTTTTCACCATCATATACTGGGTGGCATTTATAGTATGTAAGATAACTTAAACGTTTCTTATACTAAACGTGATTATATCAATTTGATTAGTTTACTATATGTTAAAAATGAGTTCTCTCAACAAAATCATAGAAGTTAGCAAATCTTAGTCTCCATAGATATTCTGCGTATCTTCTCGAGGTTCACAATATCATCTCCACGCTCATCAATAGGTGTCTCCAAGATCATCGGCAATTCACGAAAAAATTTGTGGCGTAGAATCGCTCTGAATCCGTCTTCACCTATATGACCCATACCGATATGTTCATGCCTGTCGACAGATGATCCTAACACACCCTTAGAATCATTCATATGAATGACTTTCAGCAGGGCCCATCCTATGACTTCTTCTATCTCTTCAACAACCCTCTCAACGGCTTTATCAGTCCTAAGATCGTAGCCGGCGGCGAATGCATGGCAAGTGTCAAAACATACTGCGGCCCTACCTTTCTCATCGATATTATCAAGAATCTCCCTGACTTCAGTGAGGGACGATCCTATAGCATTCTTACCTCCAGCAGAATTCTCAAGCAACAACATAGTATTATCCTTAGAAGAATCGAGTGACGCATTGATTGCGCCTATAAGATGCTCAAGACCTACCTTTCTACCCTTCCCCAAATGACTCCCTAGATGGGTTACTAGATAAGGTATTTCCAACATACTGCATCTTTTAAGTTCGGTGATCAACGCTGAAACGGACCTCTTGTAAACGGACTCTTTAGGGCATGAAAGATTCGGAAGATATGGCATATGGGCTACTACAGGTTCAATAGACGATGTTCTGATTTTATCCTTAAAACGCTTGACTTCAAGGGAAAAAAGTTTTCTAAAGCTCCAGCTACGCGGGTTTCGTGTGAAAATCTGGAAGGTCTCGCATCCTTTCTCCTTTGCACGGTCTACAGCTCTATCGATTGAGCCGGCGATTGATACATGAACGCCACACCTAACCCAAGTGCTACATCTCTCGTTTCCCTTACATCTCGATTTCATATGTTCTAGGAACAAATTTTTCAGGCTTCATCTGTAATAGAACAAATATAACTTGCATCCCGCTTTGAACATTAAGTGTCTTCCAGTCACTGGAAGTTTTATCTCTTCTTAAAAGTTATTGTTGCTTCATCCCAATCGTTAACATCATGAAGAGAATTTAAAATTCCTATAAAAATATTTGATAGCATTCTCTGGACGAATCTATTCATCCTCACCGACCTACCATCAACCTTCATCTCAACACTAATTTCACTGGCTTCCATATAACATCGAATCATTTATACCCAGTATACAATAAAAACTGTTCGGAAACATCCCTTGGCTGAATTCATATAAGCGAATGTTGGCCTAACTTAGGTGTTAACATTTGAGATGCACATTCTCAAAAGTATTTAGAGAAATAAGATTGATGAACAGGGACATGGAACCTACTGCTCTCTGCGGAGCAGATAATGATCTTCCACGAGATCCTTTTGAGGTTCTGATAACAACCGTGCTATCTCAGAGGACTAGAGATGATAATACGCGGAGGGCTGCAAAACGGCTTTTCTCATACTATCGAACAGTTGAAAGCTTGGCTGAGGCTGATGTTAAGCATGTGACGAAGTTAATTCGTTCTGTAGGCTTTTATCGTGTAAAAGCAAAGTCCATAAAATCCATTGCGAAGACCCTGATGGAGAAATATGGGGGGTTGGTTCCGAAGGAAACTGATAGGTTACTCGAACTTCCTCTAGTTGGAAGAAAAACCGCTAACTGTGTCTTAGTATATGGCTTCAGAATTCCGGCGATACCTGTAGATACTCATGTTCACAGAATTGTGAATAGACTCTCTATAGTTAAGACGAAGAATCCTGAAGAGACCGAATCAAGGTTGAGAGTGGTGGTCAATAAGAAATTCTGGCTGAGTCTGAATGAGGAACTTGTAAAGTTCGGCCAGAGAGTATGTAAACCACTCAAACCAAGATGTACAATATGTAAGATTAGAATGTGTTGCGATTGGTATAAGTCTCATCGAAGTCGAAGCTACAAGTAGTCACCAATCATTTCTTGCCCACTAAGAATCTCAACTTTCGTCAACTGGTTGGATGTCACGGTTGACTCGCCTGAGATCATGGTCTTCGGGATCACTCCAATAGCCCTGATCCTCGTTCCTGACTTCAAATTGATCACTTTCTCTGCGAGTTCTCTCCAAAACGATATCTGAACCCTCCCGCTGCCGTCGTCTAGAAGGATGCTCGAAACCTTTATGGTTTCACCATTCCTCGAATGTACCGTCCTGACCTCGGGCTCCCCTACCAGAGTGCCCTCAATTATTACTGGCCTATGGATGTCTCTAAGCTCTCTGATGATAATTGGGTCAGGGTAGCTTGGAGGTTCACCAGTAACAAGTTTCGGATTCAATTCTAACTCACCATATTTTCCTACACTGATTGAGATCTCATCGTTCTTCTTTATTGTCTTAGCACCGTTTATTAGAATAATGTCACCTTCACGTATATTCTCAAGCAATTTGGTTTTGTCATCCCATAGAAATAGTCTTATGAGACCTGACTCGTCACCTATGAGCAGCATCCCATACCTATTTTTTTTACCATTATTCATTGATTCTATTGGTCCTCCAACGTTCAAAATGCGAGCCAACAATGACAGGTTTCTTTGGTTAGGCCGCAAATCTGAGATATGGATACGCCCTCTTAACACAGACCTGAAACCTTTAGGCTCTCCTATCAATACAAGACTTTCATTTCCCACATGCACCTCAGGGTTTCCAGACAGACCTGCTCTTACCCTTCCACCTATTACTTGGAGGGGCTCTCCCACCTCTACGTTTGACAATTCCTCAACTTTATCGTTCCATGCCACCAACTCAATAGTTCCTGACTTATCGGATAAGGTTAACCTAAGAATCTTTCCTACACCCTCATCCTTTATGAATGTTGAGATTCTTGGAGGAGAGTCAACCTTGCCAGTGATGTTCACTTCTCTATCAGTCAATTTGATTTCCGTGATCTTTTTGAAGAATTTGTACATATTTGGATAGTTCTCAATATTTGCTGGCAATACAGTGATTTCTGATCTATCGCCTAAATTAAGTTCAATTGTTCCGGATAGACTACTTCTGGTGTACCCATGTGCAACCTTTATTATTCTCCCCTGAAGTCCACCCGAAGATAATGCTTGCTCAGCCTTACCGTTCCACAGCACGCAACGAATAGTTCCGGTGTCATCTCCTAATATCAATTTGAGTAATTTACCAATTGTTCCATTCTGTTTTCTAAATTCTCTAATTGGCCATTGACCTATAACTACACCTGTCAGTGTTACATCGTTTAATCCAGATACCAAGTCTCCAATTTTAACTCCCGATATTTTGCTGTTTATTCTAACGAG
>JAGTQO010000001.1:0-6558 GCA_018396565.1 Candidatus Bathyarchaeota archaeon | reverse complement strand
GAAAGGAATAGGCAGCTCCTTCATCGGATAGTAAGCCTTGGGCTTCCTTCTTCTTATCATCTATTAGTCTCAGCAGTTCGTCTCTTTTGAGTCCATGCCTCTGACTCAATATTCTATTTATTATTTCCTCGAAGTTTATAGGATTCTGCAATGAGTTTTAGGTCTCCATGACTTTTTCAAGCAGGTATCTCTACCTTAATGTCTTCCAGTAGTCACTGAGAATGGTCTTCAGCTTCCTTATTCTATCCTCAACTATTCTAATCTTGCCCCGTTCTATTGGAAGATGTGAATCTTCAATCTCATAGTTGCCCAGTCCAGCTAGGGTCGATACTACCTCCGTTATAATTTTTGGAACAGCTTCGAGATCATATCCTCCCTCAAGGATCATAGTTAAACGGCCTTTGCAAACCCTATCCGTGAGTTCAATGAGTCTACTTGTTATGTTAATATATGTTTGAATTGTGAACTGTAAGTTTGCTATTGGATCCCCATAGTAAGCATCAAACCCTGCCGAAGCAACAATCATTTCGGGCATGAACTCCTCAGCTAAGGGAACTATAAGTTCTTCAATTATCTGGTCATAAACATCTCCTGGTGTACCTGCAGGTAAGGGAAGGTTCACGGTGTAGCCTCGGCCCTCACCTTCACCTATTTCGGTGATGTGCCCTGTTCCAGGATAGAGGGGCATCTGGTGTGTTGAGAAATATAACACCGATGGATCCTTATAGAAGATGTCTTGGGTTCCGTTTCCATGGTGGACATCCCAGTCTATGACCATGAATCGTCTCATCCCAAAATTTTTCTTTAAATATTCGATCATGACGGCTACATTGTTAAAGTAGCAGAAGCCTCCACCATAGTCTCTACCCGCGTGGTGACCTGGAGGGCGAATAAGAGCAAAAGAGTTTCTCACATCGTTTTCAGCTACAGCTTTACCTGCATGGATTGCGCCTCCGGCGCTCAACCTCGCTATCTCAAAAGTATCAGGTGTTAGTGGAGTGTCAGGTGTCAAGGCACCGCCTGAGATGCTTACCAATCGAATCTTCTCAAGATACTCCTTACTGTGGACTGAGGCTAAGTCTTCAATATCTGCCGGTTCAGGTGTTAAAACCTTTATTTTGGGGTTATCCAACAAGCCTTTCTTCTTTAGGGCTAGAACGGTTCTACTTATCCTTTCAGGCCTCTCAGGATGGCCCCAGCCTGTATCGTGTTTAAGATAGGTTGGATGGTAGACTAAGCCTGTAACCGTCAGATTTCCACCTCCAATTTTCAATGATCCTTTGAGGCATATTCCTAACACTAAGTTAAGTATTTAATCCCAGAACAGTCTAGTTCGTTGATACTCCCTTTCAGCCTTCAATATTTCCGTATAGAATTCAGCCTCACTTCTAACGTAACGCCTCAGTATTCGGGCTGCTGTTGTAGGTCCAACTCCCCTTGCAGCTAAGGTTAAGACTGCTCTCTTACCTGCTGTCTGGACTAGGCTGGCAGATCTCCAAGCTCTGTTCCATTGCTCCTCTTCTTCAGCGTCAAGTCTTTTCTTAGCTCTCTTCTTGACTATAATAGGTAACAGTTCTTGGTCTCCATGATAGGTTACGGCGACCAGGGTCGACCCACATTTTGGGCATCTTATAGTGTCAGGCAGAGTCTTCACAGCTCGCACACCTTCCCAATCTCCGTTGAAAACACAAACCAATTTGACGTTTGTAGACATCAACCGCTCCTTTACTATTTCAGCGAGTGGCTGGCTAGGGATTGCGGGCCTTAACAGGTTGTGTGGAACTATTTTATCAACTATAGGCAATGCGAGGGGGGAGCAGCCTATTCCTTTCTGCTGCACAGCCTCAATTTTAATTTCACCTGTTGAAACTTTACTTATTACTCCAGACGTCTTTTCAACATCCATCTTCTCAAGGAGAATCTCACGTTTCGTCTCGAAGTTTATTGGTGTCTCACGGTATGCTTCCACAAGCAGTCTGGCTCTTCGCATGGTGTAATCTGCCTTCGCTTCAACGGCGCCAAACCTCTTGGCGACATGCCAATGCCTCCAAGCAAACATCTCAGTATTCTCGATAGCTCCCTCCACAATATTGGCGACATCTCCTGGTTTCAGGTTTAGAAGAATATCTGAGACTGTTTTAGGATGGAGTTTGGAGGGTGCTATTAGGGCTATCCTGTAGGCGTCGACTTGGGTTAAGATGCTTGTTCCATATTTCGCCTGCAACATAGCAGCCAGTATGAGGGCCAATGTCTCATTCACCAAGTTGCCAAAGCATGAATGAACAATGAGGCAGTTTTCAAACTGTTCTATGACTATCCGCTTATCTGTGGGTAGTGGGTAGTCTCGAATATGAGTTTCAACCGCTTCCAGAACCTTAGCTGCAGCTGAGTTGTCTATATGTAAGAGATTAGATAGTTCTGTAAGATCTCCTCTTGAACTAGCCGTCTTCAAGAAGGTCTCTCTCAAACCTCCAACCTCCACGGCTACATCATAATCTACAGGAATTATTTCACCTTCCCAGCTCGGTATTGCATTGAGAGTTGGCGTTGCAGCCTCAACTTCTACACTCAAATTTTCATCGTCAAGGCTTATTACCCGCCAGGTATTTCCATGCATTATGAACTCTGCTCCTGTGCGGCAGCGTCTTGCAACGAAGTCTTGATCTAGGGTCCCAAGCCTTCTCTTCATGTTGAAGTCGAAAACTGTGTATTTCTTGACGTCGGGTATGACTGAGAGGTTTTCATAATAATAACGGTGTGTGTTAGGATACTTGGCTGTTAAGGTCTCTCCCCTGAGATTGACTATTCTCTGTTGGTGGAGTTGCTCGACTACATCATGAAATGTTTCAGGTTCAATGTCTCTGTAGGGATATGCCCCCTTAACTGTCTCGTAGGCTTCCCCTAAATTGATCCTACCCGAATCCAGAGTTAAGCCAACTATTTGATGGGCTAAAACATCAAGTGCTTTCTCATGGATCTTTACGCCTTCAAGCCGATCCTCCCTGACATGTTTAAGCAGAATTGAAGATTCAAGTATATCATCAGCCCAGGTTGCTATCACATATCCTTTCGGGAGACATTTTATCTGGTGGCCGCTCCTTCCAACCCTTTGAATTAGTCTTGTAGCTTCCCTCGGCGACATATACTGCACCACTAAGTCTACTGTTCCAATGTCTATACCCAACTCTAGGGATGAGGTGCATATGACACCTTTCAGTTTGCCAGTTTGAAATTCAGACTCAACCTCCTCTCTTATCTCTCGTGAGAGGGAGCCGTGATGAATCTTCACTAGGTTTCCATATCCTAAAGCGTAGACTTGGGAGCCTAAGGCTTCAGCGTGTTCCCTGGTATTTGTGAATATCAAGGTTGAACGGCTACTTGAGATGAGTTCACATATTCTTTTGATCCTACCTACGGCTGATGCTGGGATACCGAGCCTCTCAGCTTCCTCACAATCCTCTTTACTTGGGTTGACATATTCTATCTTGACATAGAGATCCTTAAGTTCAGTAGACCTCACTATCACCGCCTTCTTCCCTGAACCTGAAAGAAAATCAGCTACCTTCTCAGGTTCACCTATTGTCGCTGAGAGGCCGATCCTTTGAAATCTATGTTTGGCGATTCTTGATAGTCTTTCAAGTGCGAGGGATAATTGCACTCCCCTCTTGTCCCCGGCGAGCTCATGAATCTCATCTATCACCACCCACCTAACATTCCTAAGATGTTCCCTCATCCTCCTGCCTGGAAGAATTGCCTGCAAGGTTTCAGGGGTTGTTATCAACATGTCTGGAGGGTTTTTGGCCTGTCTCATCCTGACGCTGGTGGGTGTGTCTCCATGCCTCACCTGAACATCTAAGCCGAGATCCCTACCGCTCTCCATGAGTCTTCTTAAAAGATCACGGTTCAAAGCCCTGAGGGGGGTTATATAGAGGATTACTATTCCAGCAGGCTTACTAGCTTTCTTGATTGAAATGTACAGGTCAAAGATCGGTAGCATAGCGGCCAAGGTCTTTCCTGTTCCTGTTGGAGCTATTAAAAGAACATTCTCACCTCTCAAAATTTGAGGGATGGATAGCCTCTGAATTTCACTGGCCTCAACTATTCCTTGACGCTCAATTTGATGTCTAACAGGCTCCTGAAGAAGCTCAAACACGCCGCTGAACATCTCTGATCTCCGACAGGTTAGAAGTCTTTAATACGGGATTTTGAAACCTATTTTAGAGGATAGCCTGATTTAAAGATGTTTAGAAAGCATTTTCCTATAAGAGGAGTAAATAAACTTGTGCAGTGAATTGCAAACTGAGAAAGGAGCCCGACATTCTGGTTTAAGTCTGGATCCCATCTTCAAAGGCAACCTGATACTTTTGGCGGGAAACCCTGGGACGGGAAAGACCTGCCTGTCAATGAAGTTTATAGTTGAAGGCGCCCTCTCAGGGGAGCCGGGCCTTTACGTCACATTTGTTGAAGATAAAGATTCGCTGGCATTTAATCTGTCTAAACAGCTTGGATGCGACATCAAGAATCTGCAGAACGACGGAAGACTCAAGATTTTGGATCTTGTAGCGATGAAGGGGGATGGGGCATCTGCAAACATAGATATTGTGCTGGAAGAGATTGAAAATTTGGGTGCTAAGAGGGTTGTCATAGACTCATTCTCTGCAATAGCTCAAGCATTCAAGGATCCTCTTGACGTGAGGAATATAGCCCACACGATCCTGAGTAGAATGGTGAGAAGGATGGGGTGCATGACTGTTATGATCGAGGAGGTGCCTATAGGTGAGTTTAGGGTCAGTACAGGCATCGAAGAGTTCATCGCCGATACTGTGATCCTGCTTAGAACGAGGGAGGTTGATGAGAGGTTAATTAGAGAACTTGAGGTTAAGAAACTTAGAGGAGCTCCTGTCCCTAATTACAAGGCATTATTCACGCTTCAGGAGTGTGGCAGAGTTTTTCAACCATACAAACCCAAGAGCGTGAGCGAACCAAAGAGGTTCAAAACAATACAAGACCCACCTGACGGCTATTCAACAGGCATTCCGGACCTTGACGTTATTCTTGATGGAGGATATCCTGAGGGGAGCTCGAACTTGCTGGAGGTCGACTCTGAAATTCCATGGTCCTGCTACGCGCACCTGGTTAGATGCACCGAGCTAAACTTTCTGTCAAAAGGATATGCCTTCATATCTTTTCCATTCATGGGAAGGACTGCCCAACAGATTAGGTCGACACTCATCCCTTACATTGATGAAGAGACTTTCAATAAGAATGCCAGGATTGTGGATTTTATAGCGTCTGGAAGAGGGGAGCCTTACATATTGACTGTTAGTGAGAAGAATTTGGAAGAAGCCGTCGAACAAATGTTTAGGGAGATTGAAGGGATTAAGGCAGGTCTGAATAAACCTGTATTCTCATTCATAGATCTGACAACCATCGAGCATGTTTACGGTAGGGATGCTGAACTGAAGGTTTTGGGTAGAGAGATAGCGAGCGTCAGGCGCAGCGGAGATATAAGACTCTACTTTGCTAGGCCATCGGTAACACTTACAAAGGAGGTAGGGGACATAGCAGATGTTCATCTGCGAATGCGTATGGTTGATGGGACAGCAGTGATATATGGAGTGAGGCCCTACACTGGGGTGTACCACTACGACATAGACACATCTCTAGGCTATCCTATGCCCAAGCTCACACCTATAACCTAACTTCCCGAAATATTTACCTTTAACCACAACAGGTTCTAACAGTTTCTTCTTTACCTTACGGCGAATCTCTCTAGGCAGGTCAAGTTCAGATAGGATTTCATCTGCTCTTCTCTCATAATATTTTGTTCTATATCTGATCATCACCTCAAATGCCTTTATTGTGTAATGAGTTTACGTCGAAGTTAGGATTTGTTTTTAGGGTCTCACGGAATATCTCTTCAGCTGACGCGATGCTAGGCATCGATTTTACATCTCAACGCACTATGAGGACGGGGCAGGGTGCGTGGTGACTGACCCTGTTACTGACGCTTCCTAGAAGGAATCTCTTCACACCGCTCAAGCCTCTGCTGCCTATGATTATTAGGTCTATCTTCTCTTCTTTGGCAATGTTTACTATGATGTCGGCTACCTGTCCTGTTTCAAGTCTCGTTGAGGCTGACAGGCCGGCGGACTCAACTATTCTTTTGGCCTTCTCTATGACGGTGCGTCCGGACTCTTCAAGGGGCCTGTAGTCTATGACTCCAGCCTCAACTCCTAAGACTATTGGTGGGGGGATTACGCATAGCAGGGTTATCTCAGACCCGAATTTATGAGCTATCTCGCAAGCGTATTTTACAGCCATGTTTGAGCTTTCGGAGCCGTCTACTGGGACCAGAAGCTTCTTCATCATTTTTATCATCTATTATACGTCATACTACGAATGGGGCAATAAGTCTTGTTGCATACCGGCAAGATATTGACTAAACTAAGAGGGTGCTGGATAACTATCTAGGTAGGTAATGCGTATGAGGCGCGCGTTCACCCCCCCCCCACCCCCTACACCCCCCCTTTAAACCAAGATCTTAAATTTATAGGT
>JAGTQO010000028.1:3724-16801 GCA_018396565.1 Candidatus Bathyarchaeota archaeon | reverse complement strand
CCAGTCGTTTTGGGTCATGAATGGTCAGGGGTCTATGACGGTAGGCTTGTCAGCGCCGGATGCACTCTGGGCTGCCACGGCCAGGCTATATATCCTCCATGTCCAAGCTGCACTGTAGGCCGTGAAGACCAGTGCTACAATAGGAAAAGGATAGGGTTTGAGGTTCAAGGCGCATTCTCTGAGAGGATGGCTTTCCCCACCAGTCTACTCTTCAGTGTTCCTGAAGGTTTGGATGCGAAGGCGGCTTCTCAGACAGAACCTTTGAGTGTGGCTGTGAATGCTGTTAAGTATCTGGGTCAGGTTGACGGTGGGAAGACGGTGCTGGTATGGGGTGCTGGACCTATAGGCTTGTACGTGATGCAGTATGCCAAGGTTATGGGCTCAAATCGAATATTCGTTGTGGATATTGCAGACTATAGGTTGAGGGTGGCTGAGAGGCTTGGGGCATACAGAACATTCAATCCTCATCATGATGACCCTGTGAGTCTGATAAAGGAGGAGACTGAAGGCGTCGGTGTGGATGTAGCCTTTGAATGTACAGGTTACGCGCCTGCATTTAACAGGGTCATCGAGGCCTCCAGAAGAATGGGCACAGTGGTTATTGTGAGCATTTACGGTGGGAGTCTTATTATAGAGCATCCGTTCATGGAGATGACTGATAAAGGTTTGACTATAAAGAATGCTAGGCTGGGCCCAGCAGACTCTGTGAGGCTCGCTTTGAAGAGTTTAGCTGACGGGTCTGTGAAACCGGTTATAACCCATGAATTTGAGATCGATGAGGCTGAGAAGGCTTTTGAGGTGGCGGCTAATCCTGACCGCTATGAATCTATTAAGGTGGTTATCCGACTTGGCTGACCCGCTCCAAACATCTATTTTCAATCGTATCGAAGTGAAGTTTTTACATAATTTTATTGTGATTATATAATCAAATTGTGTTTTTGTGTTACACAGAAACACTTTTATTCATCTACACCATATAACAATTTCGGGCCAACAGAGCCCGAAACATAGGGAGTGATAGAATATGGAAATGTTCTGTTTCAAGTGTAGGAGAAAAGTGGCAGTTAATGAAGATAGAATAAGCGAAGGCACAGTGAATGGTAGAAGGATCCTAAAAGCCACATGCCCTACATGCATGAGCAACCTCTCGAGATTTGTAAGAGCCACCCCAAATGAGACTGATGGAGGGAACAAACCTTTATGGCCTTAGATCAAATTGTCAATCAAGGCCTCAAGAGTGAGGTTACAGAATGCGAAGTTGAGATAGAGAATGTTGTAGCCTCAGGGATACTTGAGCAACCTCTCGACCTGGACCTCATATACAAGACCATTCCAGGTTCAAGATACAACCCACAAAGATTTCCTGGACTATACTTGAGCCTGAAGAACCCCAAGAGTTTCCTACTCATATTCAACTCGGGAAAGATAATCTCTATGGGAACAAGATCAGCAAGGCAGGCCAAAAGATCGATCATGACGGCGATTAAGGAACTCAAATCTACAGGCGTAGTCATCTTGAAGGAGCCTAAGATCGAGATAGAGAACATGGTTGCATGCGCAGACCTTAAGGAAAAAGTTGATCTTGAAGATTCAGCGATGATGCTCGAGAGGACAATATATGAGCCTGAGAATTTCCCCGGTCTGATTCACATAATGAAAGAGCCAAAAGTAACCCTTCTCCTATTCACCAGTGGCAAGATGGTCTGTGCAGGGGCAAAAAGTGAAGAACAAATATTCCAAGCTGTCAGAAAGATCAAGGCGACATTAAAGGAGAAGGGGCTCATCAAGCCAAAAATCATGAAACTCAATGAGCATGAGTTGGCTGCAAGACAAGATGCGGGGCCGGACTACAATGTATTGAAAAAGCCTCTACCATGTATTGCGGCGACACCCACCTAAACGGTGTAGGCAAAAATAAGTTCAGAACCTCCTCCCAAGAATAGCTGACACCCATACTGGATAGTTGGGAGGGGGTTCCCCTCATCCACACATTAAGCTTCCATAATCGCTATAGTTCACCTATGCTCATAATGCCTCCCATTTCAAAGATTGTTTCTATGTTAAGATGAGTTTAACATGGTCTATGGCCTCGTTCCTCTGGAATTCCTTTGTCAACTCTCTTATCCTCTCAGCCTCTCCATCTAGAATGAATAACTCCAAACATCTATTTTCCTTGAACCTGTTATGGATTTGTGTATATATTATGTCCAGATAGTTATGTTTCACCTTCGTCACAAAGTCTTCAACCTCATGTTCATGTGTGAGTAGAAGTACGCCCCTAACCTTGCCTGATAAGAGATCTTTCTCCTTCGCATCTTCAAGCAACATTCTTATGCCAGCCCTAATAGCCTCTGATCTTCCTGAGAATCCAAGATCCCTCTGAACCTTATCTATCTCCTCTAGCATCTTATCATTTACTGATATGCTTATTATTGCCATTTTGATCAAGTTAATAATTTCATCACTTAAAATATATAAAAGTTATTAACTTAAGACATTAAAGTTAATAAATAAGTGTGTCTACTCCAAGATCGACTAGTGGTGGGAACCAATAGAATGAACATTCTGAGAGTTGCCATAATCCTGCTGGCGTTCACACAAATAATTCTTATAAAGGGAGTTGAAGCCCACAATGTGAAAGTCGCAGTTACAATAGGGCCTCTTGCAAGCATCGTTGAAGCTATCGGTGGAGAGGAAGTCTCGGTCCAGACACTTCTACCTGAAGGGGTTGAGCCGCACACATTTCAAGCTAAACCTGAGATACTGGCCAAAGCAACCCTTGCAGACCTGATAGTACAGACAGGCCACTTCCCCTTTGAAGAGCAGCTGATTAAAGTTGCTGGTAAACCTTCTTTGGGACTCAGAGAGTTCATGGATTTCGGCCTCAACCTCTCAAGAATGCCAATAAACGAGCATGAAGAACATTCCGGCGGATATAACCTCCATGGTTACTGGCTGAAACCAGATAATGCCCAAGCAATAGCCAAAGCTGCAGCTTCAGCCCTTGCGAAAATCGATCCAGCGAACGCCCAGAAATACCAGAAGAATCTCGAAGTCTTCCAAGAGAGGATCAGTAGAGTCAAGGACTATATCAACCTACTAAAGGGCGGTGAAGGGTCAGGCAGACTCAAGGTTGTGGTGACCCATCCCTCAGAATCTTACTTGGCGGAGACCTTTGGGATGGATGTTGCCGGCATTCTCAGCCGCGGCGAGAACGTATTCGTAAGCGGTGGGGAACTCGTCAACCTTGAGAAGAAGCTGAGGAGTAGGGAAGTAAGTCTTATAGTCTCCTCAGAATTGTCAAGTCAGATGAAGGTTGGAGAGTTTGCTGAGCAACTGGCAAAGGATACAGATACACCCATAATATACTTCAGGGTCATGACTTGGGGATTCGATTATCCGGCGTTGATAATGTTCAATGCCGGCGTGGCTTCAAATATCATGGTGAAACCAAAAAGCAATGTTCCATCCACACAATTGTTGTATCCGATTGCTTTAGCTATCTTGGCATCATTGGCCTTGGCTGAGGCGGCTCTCATAGTGAGGTCTAGAGGATGGAGACAATAGTAGACGTCAGGAATCTCTACGTGAAATATTCGACGGGAACAGTTGCTTTGGAGGATGTGAGCTTCACTCTGGAACATCCAACATTCACAGCGGTGATTGGGCCGAACGGTTCAGGTAAGACAACACTTCTCAGAACGTTACTTGGCCTAGTCAAGCCGACTAAAGGCTCCGTGAGGGTGATGGGGATAGACCCTTCAAAACAATCATCTCAGATCAGGAGGCTTGCAGCCTACATACCGCAGAGGAAGTCAATAGACTACAATATTCCAATCAAGGTCAAGGATGTTGTGTTGATGGGTAGGTTGGCTAAGAAGGCTGTGCCTAGAATAGCAGGTCGAAGGGATATTGATGCTGCTGAAAAGTCCCTGCGTCTTTTAGGCTTAGAAGACTGTTGGGATAGGCCATTCCCAGAACTTTCTGGAGGTCAACAGCAGAGGGTCCTAGTTGCGAGAGCGTTGGCTTCAGAGGCTAGACTGATGCTTCTAGACGAGCCTCTCTCAGGCGCCGATGTTGAGAGCCAATATGTGATCTTGGACCTTCTCAAGGATTTGAGAGAGAATAGTAATGTCGACATTCTGATAGTCACCCATGATTTGAATCCTTGCCATCCATACATAGACAACGCCATTCTACTCAATAGGAGACTATACGGATATGGGGAGCCCTGCAACTTGATGAGGCTAGATATACTCTCAAAAGTTTACGGTCCGAACGTTAGACTCATCACCCATGAAGGCCATGTATACGCTGTCATAGGTGACATCCATGCCTGACCCTCTAACCATGATCTTTATGCATCCATTCCTGCAGAGGGCCCTCATAGCATTGGCCTTAACATCTATGATATCTGCAACCTCAGGAACGTTCACTGTTCTACGTGGCCTATCATTCATGCCCTCCGCGGTGGCCCACGCCGCACTAGGCGGCGCAGCTCTTGCCATCTACCTACAATCTTCGGGTCTCGTACCTTTCTTAAACCCTGCCTCTGGGGCTTTACTATTCAGCCTGATTGTGGCCGTGGTCACAGGATACGTCGGTGAGAGGGGTACTACAAGTAGGATGGAGGTTGCTGTGGGTGTTACATTCGCGATGGCCATGAGCATAGCTGTATTCTTCATGCATTACATACCTGCTGAGTATACGCCCCAAATCTGGGGCTACCTAATCGGAGACATTTACCTGCTGACGGTCAGCGACCTCATCCTCCTCTCCCTAGCCTCTTCGACTATGACTATTCTTACAATCATCTTCCTCAAAGAATTCACCTATCTATCATTTGATATGGAGGGTTTATCTGCTCACGGCCTCGATGTTAGACTATACCATTACCTCCTCGTAACAGCCTCATCTCTTGCCATCGCTGTTGCAACGAAGGCTGTCGGAGCGATCCTCGTTTACGCTGTCATGGTTGCACCGGCCGCCGCGGCTGGTGAGTGGGGTAAGACAGTTACATCAGTCTCATTATGGTCATTCACTATAGCCTTTACGATGCAGATGGCGGGCTTGGTATCATCAATGTTATGGAACACATCCCCAAGCGCGGTCGCAGGCATATTGGCCTCTCTGATCTACATTGGAACAATCCTTAAAAAACGAAAAGTTTGATGTAGATATATGTTGGTCTTCAACCTTCCGCAAGTGCGAGGCTGTAGGCCCTATCTATCCTAGACACCTCGATAACCTCAACACTGTAGCCCATCCTACGCAAATATTCGTTGACGTTCACAATCTCAGGTTTGGTTGTTATTATCGTGAATCCCGGCGCCGGATGGGTCTCCTCAACCTTATAAGTGACGGTGACGCCTTGGCCTGGTGGTACAAGAAATCTTTTTGCACCAACCCTAGCCGCTGCGGCAGCCTTCTCCAAAATTCCTCCAACCTTACCTATTGTTCCGTCAGGGTTTATAGTCCCAGTCATGAAGACTTTAGAGTCTAAGGTTTGGTTCCTCACAGCTGAGATCAACGCAACTGTGAGGGCTGCCCCTGCACTAGGGCCATCTACAATATCAGTCTCCTTATCAGCGGTGACAGTCAATATTATGTCAGTCATCCTGAGAGATACTCCGGTGATATTCTCCGCAACCAAGATAGCTGTATTCGCACTGGTCTGAAGATCTATTCCAATCTTAGGTTTAGTGTTGATGAGGAGCCGCCCCTCACCTTCCCTCAACTCAAGGTGGGCCGCCATAACAACCCCCTCATACCTGAATTCTCCGAAAGACCTCGACGCCTCTTTAACAGCAACCAGGTTCACCTCAGACTTTCCAACAACTCCTCCACCGACGGTTCTATTGGCCATTAGAAGCCTGGAGTAATATTCAGCCTGACTCTTGTAGAATGATAGTTGACTCTGCAATATGGTTAACTCCTGCCTGAGGGAGTTGACTGTTCTAGTCAAATTTTGATGCTGAACCAAAAGCTCATCGTACCCACTCTCAGACACACTACTAATTCCAACATTAGAGAAGAAGACAACTGCCAAAGCGATGTTGACTATAATACTTAAAACCAGAACAGCCTTCAGTCTCTTAACAGAAACCTCTAGTGAAGACATGTTAGACATCACAAGCTATCGCACCGTATTCTTCAGCCTAAAAACTTTATTCATAATTCTAAACTGGCCATATGCACATTTAAGACCAACAATTTCAAGAGGAAGATGTTGAATCTTAAAAAAGCTGGAAAACTTAATCAATACGCTGACAATATCTCTATGAAGGTTTAGGAAAATGTCTGAGGAAATGCAGATAGTTGAGGTTAAGCCTCTATCTTCCATAAAGTATCTTATTGTAGGTATGCCCGACACCGGCCTGACGGGGATGATAGCCGTAAGCCACATAATCAGATCCATGAATCTACCTGAGATAGGCCACGTAGAATCAGACATATTACCACCGGTCATGGTCATCCATCAAGGCAACCCGAAGGTTCCTATAAGAATATTCGGGGATGAGAGGTTAGCCGCCTTGACCTCTGAAACTCCTGTGAACATAGCTGCGATAGCACCCCTATCGAGAAGCTTAGTCAGATGGGCGATATCCAAGAAGGTTGACATACTATTCTCGGTGAGTGGGGTTGCAACCCAGAACAGGCTTGAGTTGGAGACCCCTCAGGTCTTCGGAATATCAACTTCAAAGAGGGGTCTGGATATGCTCAAGTCTGCAGGAGTATCTATGCTCGAGGAGGGCTTCATGGTGGGCCCCCACGCCCTCATATTGAGAGAATGTTTAACGAAAGGCTTGACCAACATAGTTCTACTCGCCCAGTCACATTACCAGTATCCAGATCCTGGGGCAGCCGCCTCAGCAGTAAACGCCCTCAACAGCCTATTAGGTTTGAAGGTTGATGTGGGCCAACTGCTCGAGGAGGCTGAGGAGATAAGGGTGAAGACGAGGGAGCTGATGCAGAGGACCGCTAGATCATTGCAGAGAATGTCTAAAACCCAAGAGCAGGAGCTACCTGCAATGTATGTTTGATGGGGGTGTTGAGAGTTATGGTGAGGAAGGGTAGGTGGCTCTTCGACTATTTCGATGAGATTGAGAGGGAGATAGAGGAGGCTTTCGAAGAGCTCTTCTATGGGAGGCCGATGTGGGACTCCTCGACTGGGAGGCTTGAACCCCTTACAGAGGTAACTGAGACGTTGGATAAGATAGTTGTAACGATGGATCTACCCCTCGTCCGTAAGGAGAACATCCATCTAACCATTGAGGAGGACTATTTGAAACTTGAGGCTCCGCTTGAGAGGACCATAAGGTTTGAACGTTGGGGCATAATTCCGAGGCACTGCGAGTTCAAATCATTCTATAAGATCGTTGAGTTACCCGCCAAGGTTAATCCAGAGGAGGCCAAAGCAAGATTCAAGAATGGAGTCCTGTCTGTTGAGTTGCCTAAGATCGTTAGGGGCCACAAGATTCCTGTCGAGTAACCATTATGCAGAGTTGATATTATACTCTCTCGGAAACAGTTTAACCACTATCAGTTGAGCCGAATGTTGGCTCGGCGATTTTGCATACTCACCCTGAGATCAATAATCTATGGCCCCTGAATCTTGGAGGTGTTGCTGATTTGAGCGGCGGCACAGCAATGGTTATTGGAACGAATCTCTTAACATACGATCTTGGACCTACACATCCACTCAGGCCTGAGCGTTTAAAGATATCTTGGGCCATGATGGATTCTTACGGTTTGAAGTCGAGACTTGAGGTTTTGCAGCCGAGAATGGCTACATCAGATGAGTTGCTGCTTTTCCACTCGAGAAATTATGTTGAGAAGGTCCGTGAGTACAGTAGGCGCGGATACGGCCTTCTAGATTCAGGTGACACCCCTGCCTTCAAAGGATGTTATGAAGCAACGAGCTGGGTCGCAGGCAGCTCCCTATTTGCTGCTGAGGCGATAATGGAGGGGTGTGTCCATCACGCATTCAACTTGAGCGGGGGCCTCCACCACGCATACCCCGATAGGGCCGCCGGATTCTGCATATTCAACGATCCAGCCCTATGCATATGCATGTTGAAGATGAGATACGGCTGCACAAGAATCGCCTACATAGACGTAGACGCCCACCATGGGGACGGTGTCATGTACAGTTTCTATTCAGACCCGTCGGTCTTGAACATAGACTTCCATGAGAATGGGCGATACCTTTATCCAGGCTCAGGGTTTCCCCATGAGACCGGAAAGGGTGAGGGTGAAGGACTCAAAATAAATATTTCACTCCCACCTGGAACCAGCGACCAACTTTACATCCATGCCTTTGAGAGGGTTGTTCCACCTGCAATCGAAAATTATAGGCCTGAGATAATTCTTTTACAGTCTGGAGCCGACTCACATATCGGCGACCCCCTAGCCCACCTATCTATAACAGCCAGAACATACAGCTACATAGCCGCAAGTATCCATAGACTGGCCCACAAATACTGTGGTGGAAGAATACTCGTCTTCGGTGGAGGAGGCTACAACCTTGGGAATGTGGCAAGATGCTGGACGACGGTTCTCGGCATCTTGACTGAGTCGCCCATCGAAGACTCAACACCACCAGATTGGCGTGAATACTACAAGAACCTCACAGGTGAGGATGCTCCAGAAAAAATCAATGAACCTCCCGCAGAGACTCCAGAGAAACTTAAGGTTGAACTGGATGAGGTTCTCAAAATACTTGAGGAGGGGACATGCATAGGCAAGTGACCATTCTGCATGTCGAAAATTTTGACGAAACTGTTTTAACAGTTCAATATAGGATCTTCAGGAGCTCTATCAGCTTCTCATCCCTCCACCTAGCAACATCATCAACCCCCCTCTCCTGCAGCAGCTTAATACCCTTTATGCCCTGAATTATCTTCCTCTCAGCTTTCGGAGGGATCTCTGTCCACTTGGCCAATGTCCTCCATCTGGAAGCCATCGCTGGACCCAAATGTTTAAGGTAATACTCTATCCCACCCCTCCCCCCTCCGAGATGGTAGCTTAGATACGGCCCCAATACAGCCCACCTCAAACCTGGACCTGCCGATACAGCCCTATCAACATCCTCGAGGTCGGCGACACCTCTGTGCACCAGGTCTATCGCCTCCCTCCATAAAGCGGCAGCTAAACGGTTCCCTATAGTTCCGGGAATCTCCCTCCTCTGAACGACAGCAACCTTACCCAACTTGGACATCAAGGTTCTGGTAGCCTCGACTGTTTCAGGTTCAGTCTGTCTTCCAGGTATGATCTCGACTAGGGGCATGAGGTGGGGTGGGTTCCATGGATGGGCTACAATACATCTGCCAGGCCTCTCAGTCGCCTTCTGTATGATGGTCATCCTCAGGGTTGAGGTGCTGCTTGCTAGAATCGCCTCAGCAGGCGCAACCTTATCCATCTCCTTAAAAACTTTCTTCTTAACATTGTAACTTTCGTAGACAGACTCTTGGACATACTCAGCCCCATCTAGAGCCTCCTCAAGGTCTCGAGCAACCTTGACTCTGCCTAAGGATTCCCTACATAATTCAGGTTCGATGAGACCTCTCTCAACCATGAATTCAAGATTACTCCTTATTCTCTCAACAGCTGAGTTTAGGATTTTCCTATCCAAATCGTAGAGTTTAACCTTGTATCCCATCCATGAGAAGAGTGTGGCCCAACTGTGCCCTATCAACCCAGTCCCTACACATGCAACAGTTCCAAGATCCATCCTAAACCCACATAAATTTCTATGCCGTAATCTTCCATGTTAAATTGTTGTTTATGATAGTGCCGGTTGCCTTAACGCTCAAGCAGCTCGATAGTCACTCCATTAGGGTCTTTGAGGGTCGCTATCCTCCAGTATGGCTTCTTCGTAGGTCTGAGGGCCCTCAACAGCTTCTCTCCAGAGACCTCTGCCACAGCATAGATCTTCGGCTCAAACTTTATAGGTTGACCTGTAACCTCGACACCGTGCTTCTTAAATTCAGATATTGCCTCATCCATGTCATCGACCCTGAATCCTAGATGTGATAGTCCCAGAGGAACGAGGCCTGCCGGCTGGTCCTTGGGACACATCTCATTCAACTCCAGCAATTGATCATCTAGGTATAGGTATGCAACCCTCATCGTCTCCGTCTCATATTTTCTGAGAACCTTAAACCCCATCACTTTGGTGTAGAATTCAACCGACTCGTCGCGGTTCCTCACAATCATACTTACATGTTCAAGGATCATTCCTTTAGGCATTAAACCACCAACCAGATGAAGATATAAGACGGGGCCTCGAGGCCTAAATAATTTCCGATCTTCACATACCCCAATGTATCGCTATGTGTCGGATAAGCGGTAAATCTTAAAGGCTGTTTCATCAAAATATGTTTAGGGTGAGTTGGTTGACTTTAAATATTCCAGCCGATAAGACCGCCCTAGTTCTCATAGAACCTCAGAATGACTTCCTCAAGCCTGGAGGGGCCATGTACGAGTTTATCAAGGACCAGTTGAAGAAGAGGAATGTCATAGAAAATTTGGTAGACCTAGTCAACAGGGCAAGGGGTAGGGTTAAGATCATTTACGTTCCATTCCACCGTTTTGAGCCTGGTTTTCCGGAGTTGAAGCCTGGAGGGCCCGCCGTCGAGGGTTTGAGAGGTATAGAGATGGAGATGCCTGCTTGGGGTGGGAGAGGCGCATGGGTTAAAGGTACCCCGGGACCTGAGATAATAGATGAGTTGAAGCCACAGCCTGGCGACATCGTGATAGAGGGTAAGAAGACCCTAGACGCCTTCCATTCAACAGCCCTAGACTACATTTTGAGGGCGAACATGATAGAGTGGGTTGCGATAGCTGGGTTCCACACTAACTGGTGCGTCGAGTCAACAGCCAGGTCTGCCTATGATAAAGGATACAGGGTGATAGTGATCAAGGACTGCACAGCCACCGACACCGATGAGGAACAGACATACCCCGAGAAATACATATTCCCTAAGATAGGCAGAGTTATGGCCAAGGATGATTTCTTAAACAGCCTAAAGTAAACCTTCACTCAACAATTTTTTCATAAAAATGATGGCGGGTTGCATATTGATCCTGATAACCGGTGGGACAGGTCTGATAGGCTCCCAACTTGCAAGGATGCTTGTCGAGAGGGGAGAGGAACCTGTCCTATTCGATGTTGCTCCAGACATGGCAGCTGTCAAGCCAATTGCCGGTAAGGTGAAGATTGTTAGGGGTGACCTGGCGAATTGGTCTGAAGTCTTCAACACAGTCAAAGAATTCAAGGTTAAGAGCATATATCATCTTGGGGGGATGCTCAGCCTACCCTCAGACGCAAATCCTTGGGCTGCGTACAGGGTCAACGCCAATGGAACGATGCATGTGTTGGAGGCCGCTAGACTCTTCGATGTTGAGAGGATCGTATTCACCAGCACCATAGCAACATATGCTAGAGGGGCTGAGACCCCTATGAGGATAGATGAGGCCACGGTTCAGAGGCCTGAGAACATGTATGGAGTCACCAAACTCTTTTGTGAGCTGCTCGGCAGATTCTATCATAAGAAGTTCAACCTCGACTTCAGGGCAGTCAGATATCCTACAGTTATAGGCCCAGGAGCAAAGACCAAGCATATGACCCAGTACCTGGCTTGGATGATCGAATACTCGATCCAGAATAAGCCTTTCGAAGTGTGGGTTGAGGAGGATACAATGGTTCCATGTATATACTATAAGGATGCGGCGAGAGCCCTCCTAATGTTACATGATGCTCCAAGCCAAGAAATAAAAACCAGAGTCTACACCTTGGCAGGAATAACCCTCACAGCCGGAGAGTTCGCTGAGACAGTTAGGAGACACATCCCTTCAGCAAAGATAACCTTCAAACCTGATCCTGAAGTTGTGAAGATGATGGGCAAAGGCTTCAGCTACATAGACGACAGTCCAGCAAGGAATGAGTGGGGTTGGAGGACAACATATGACCTAGACAAAATGATAAAGGACTTTCAGCGATCCCTAGAGCAGAGATAGGGTAGGCTTCTACCTTAGCATCTTCGCAAGAGCCGCCAAGCCCAGCAGATAGATGATGAGACTCAACGAGATCGTAGATCTGACCATACCATAAGTCCAAGGCCAACCTGCCATGTTACTGATCAACTTCAAATACATTACAGTAAACCAGACTGCGCCTGTAAATCCAAATAGCCTCCAAGCCAATCCACCCCGCCTCTCACCATAAGCCACCATCAAGTAGAATATGGCTCCGAAGAGAAAACATGCAGCGGCCAACGCATCTATTATAGGCTCAACAGTAACCATTCCCCACACCCCTAAACTATTTTATACGCAAACATTTCATAAAGCTTTACCTCTCACCATATGTGAGGGGAAATAGAGCCTCTGGGTTGAGGCAGATTGGACAAATGGCGGCATCGGCTTGAAAAATGTTTCCGATGCAAAATAATGACATAAATCTGCAAAATCGCTGTAGATTAATCACATAATTTAGGAAAGTAACGGTAAAGGTATAATAGTACCTCTCATTATCTTACTTTGTTCAGGTGTCTCAGATTGGTCTACTGTATGAAGTGTGGGGTTGAGATCCCTGATGGAGCTCTGCACTGTCCTAGATGCGGCTTAGAGGTTGGATGCTTCCCAAAATCTGAGGGTCACGACTATTCGGGTGTAGGGGGTGTATTGATACTGGCTGGTGGAATATTGGCAATAGTCTTCGCCCTCATACCTCTACTCCTGATGCAACTGTGGATTGGAGGCTTCTCAAGGTTGATGGGGGGCCATATGATGTGGGATAGGTGGATGATGCCCACCGCGATTGGAGGATGGATCATTGGATTCATGATGTTTGGAGCCTTAATCTCACTCGTTCTAGGTGTTGTCGCAGTATACTCGTACAGTAAAGTCAGGCGTGGAGGCTTGAAGACAGGCGGCACAGTGGCCATCGTAGCCGGTATATTAATGATGGTTGCTATGAATTGGATTCCAGGAATCATGGTTCTGATAGGTGGGGTTCTATGCCACACTTCGAGATGAGTCTTTTAGACAGTTTTGGATTTGGGTGGAGGCTTG
>JAGTQO010000028.1:0-3710 GCA_018396565.1 Candidatus Bathyarchaeota archaeon | reverse complement strand
ATGTTGATTTAGGCGAAATCAACATATTGACAATTAGGGTCTATGTTGAATCTCTGTTAAGATGATGTTCGAGGGCGTATTTTGAAGGGGGGGTTCAGGAAGGTTTACCTATACATAATCTTACATATGATCGACCTCTAGATGTATTCCCCCGCGTTTATCAGGATCAGTTGGCCGGTTATGTATGTTCCATCCTCTGCCAAGAATGCAACTAGTTTTGCAACCTCACCAGGCTCACCCCTCCTGCCGAGGGGTATCTTGGATACCCTCTCACGTAATTGGCCTGGGGGAATGGAGTCAGTCATTCTTGTCCGGATGCATCCAGGTGCAACTGCGTTGCAGAGTATGTTGTACTGGGCGTATTCTCTAGCGATGACCTTTGTGAAGGATACGACGCCCCCCTTCGCAGCTGCGTAGTTGGCTTGACCTACTGGCCCATCCAAGGCTCCTTGGGAGCTTATGTTGATTATCCTGCCACCGCCAGCCGCGATCATATGCGGGAGAACTGCCTTCGTACAGTTGAAGACACCTGTCAGATTCACATCTATAACTTTCTGCCATTCCAGGGGCGACATGTTGGTCACTAACCTGTCTATGTTTATTCCAGCATTATTCACCAGCACATCTATCCTCCCAAACTTCTCAACAACCATGTTGACCATCTTCTGAACATCGCTGTAACTTGATACGTCAGCAACTGCGAATAAGGCCCTCCTCCCCAGAGACTGTATCTCCTTTATAGTCTCCTCACCGTCAGTTGAGGTTTCGATATCATTCAAAGCTATGTCGTAGCCTCTCTCGGCGAGTTCAATCGCTATAGCCCTACCTATTCCTCTCGCCGCCCCTGTCACCAAGGCAACCTTCCCACCCTCCAACTTAACCTCCTCAGGTGTGAAGTATTTGATCTCACCTTGATCGGTCTCTCTGGTTGTTATCGTCCCTGACATCCCGATCTTCAAGTTCTTGAGATGTGAACGATCGATTCTGACAGGCGTCCTAACACCGTCATCCTCAGCGATCCCGACGATATATTCAGTCTTGAATGGTGGGGGGACGATCGATACTAGGGAGTATGCGAGTAGCTTGGCCATTCATCATCTCCCCAGAATGGTCACCACTGAGGTTGCTCCCGTTCCTCCATGATTCTCAGCCAGACCAATCTCAACATCTGGAAGTTGCCTCTGGTCAGCTTCACCCCGAAGTTGCAGGAATATCTCAACCATCATCCCCACACCAGTAGCCCCTATCGGATGGCCTTTCCCTTTCAATCCTCCACTCACGTTGACAGGCAATGCGCCGTCAAACTCGACTGTTCCGTCCCTTATCAGCCTGTAACCCTCACCCTTCCCTGCGAATCCCAAGTCCTCATAGATCATAAGTTCTACAGGGGTGAATGCGTCGTGGACCTCGGCGAAGTCTATGTCTTTGACTTCTATATTGGCTTCCTTGAAGGCTTTGGCTGCAGCCTTCCTCGTCGCCGCCACCGATGTTGGGTCATCCCGCTCGAAGACTCCTAGGGTATCGTTGGCCAACGCCATACCCTTAATATATACCGGTGTATCCGTGTAGTCTCTAGGCCTCCTGCTTAAGAGTAGGGCGGCGGCGCCGTCGCTTATTGGGCTGCAGTGGAAGAGCCTTATAGGTGAGGCTATCAACCTCGAACTCTTAACGTCTTCAACACTGATCTTCTTATGGAATTGGGCCCATGGATTTCTCAACGCATTATTATGGTTTTTGACTGAGACTTTCGCGTAGTCGTCCTCAGTCGCACCATACTTTTCCATATATAGCTGGGCCATCATGGCATAGGCGGCAGGTTGGGTTATCCCAATCCTATTCTCCTCAGGTGACCCTCCCCTTATCAAGACTGAGGTAGCGACCTCTGTTGGGAGTCTACTCATCTTCTCAAATCCTACTACCAAGACGTTGTCGACGTAGCCTGCGTTCAACATCTTTCTAGCCAAATATACTGCGAGGCTTCCGCTTGAGCAGGCCGCTTCAACCCTGAAGGCTTCTGCGTCCAGATTCTTCAAGTATCTCAACGCCAAGGCTCCTGTCTGGTGTTGATTTGAGAATTGGTCGTCGGCGCAACTGGTTATTACGAGACCTATTTCCTTCGGCTCAATCCCCTTCTCAACTCTGCTCAGGCACTCCTCAACCACACTACCTATAAGATTTGAGGTATCGTCTTTGAGGATTCCGTATTTTGTATGGCCGAAGGATACTATTCCAACTTCTCCCATAATCATCCTCTTACCGTTCGCTCTGTGATTGTTGCCAGTTCAAGATAAGTTTACCGAGGCGAATATTGTTTCTAGATCGAATCAAGTTCTCTGGCCGATGGGTTATCCGGAGAATTTTATGTTTCTGAGTTCTGCTTTTGGCATGTATTCAAAAATAAACCAAACGGTTAATAGGAAGACGTTATTGTTTTACATATGGTTCATAGTGACCGAAAAGTTAGGGTAAACGATAATGATTGAACCATATGGTAAAATGGCAGTCGAATGGCACAGATTCTACAAGGGAAAAATAGGAGTCACCATCAAGACCCCAATAACCTCCTATGAGGACCTAGCAATACTCTACGCCCCAGGGGTCGCCCAACCATGCATAGAGATAGATGAGGATAGAGAAAAGATATATGAATATACCAATGTAGGAAATTTTGTAGCCGTAATTACTGACGGCTCAAGGGTTCTAGGTCTAGGAAATATTGGGAGGGCGGGTATGCCTGTGATAGAGGCGAAAGCCCTCCTCTTCAAATATTTAGGTGACGTCGACGCCTTCCCAATATTCATCTCAACCCAAGACCCAGACGAGATAGTTCAAGCTGTGAAATGGATCTCACAATCTTTCGGAGGAGTCAACCTTGAAGATATAGATGCACCAAAATGCTTCGACATATATGATAGACTATCGAAGGAACTTGACATCCCAGTATTCCACGACGACCAGCATGGAACAGCGATAGTCGTCCTAGCAGCCTTGAAGAATGCTCTGAAACTCGTTGGAAAGAAGCTTAAGGAACTTCATATAGTGATGGTTGGCGCCGGAACAGCTGCTCTGGCCTCAGCCAAACTCCTGATAGAGGCGGGGGCGAATGCTGAAGACATGATCATAGTAGACAGTAAAGGCATACTCCATCAAGGTAGGCCTGACATGGATAAGTATAAGGTCGAGATGGCTGCGAAGACAAATAGAAGAATGTTGAAGGGCAGCTTGAGGGACGCCTTGAGAGGGGCAGATGTGGCCATAGCCCTCTCAAAGCCAGGCCCTGGGGTCTTGACCGGCGACATGATCTCAACAATGGCTGATAAACCAATAATATTCGCCTTAGCCAATCCGACACCTGAGATTCCGCCTGAAGAAGCCTTGGAGGCAGGTGCCAAGATAGTGGCGACAGGCAGGGCAGACTATCCAAACCAGATAAATAATTCAATATGTTTCCCAGCCGTGTTCCGAGGCTTACTAGACGTCAGAGCCAGAGGAGTAAACACATCAATCATGCTAGCCGCAGCTTATGAGATAGGAAGATATGCTGAGGAGCAAGGCCTCAACGAGAACCATATACTACCGACAATGATGGATACAGACCTTTACCCCAGAGTCGCAGCCGCCGTTGGAAGAGCAGCCATTGAATCCGGTGTGGCAAGGGTCAAGCATACATATGAGGATTTGATGGAGAGGGCGCAACTGAGAATATCAAG
>JAGTQO010000131.1 GCA_018396565.1 Candidatus Bathyarchaeota archaeon | reverse complement strand
GATGTTTTTAACCTCAATATTTCTACATGCTGATACTTCACACCTATTCTTTAACATGCTCGCTCTACTATTCTTCGGAACATCTTTGGAGAGGATGATCGGCGGTAGGAGATTTGCTCTTCTATTCATATTCTCTGGAGTAGTTGGGAATATAGGCCACTTACTCACAGCTGGCGATCCATATACTCCAGCCATAGGTTCGTCTGGCGCGATATACGGCCTGATAGGAGCGCTGGCAACTCTCAGACCCTTCATGATAGTTTATGTTTATGGGATGGCTCCCCTACCTATGGTGGTGGCCGCGGCTCTATGGGTGCTCCTAGACCTTGCAGGGCTCTTCGTACCATCTGGGGTAGCCCATGGCGCACACCTTGCAGGCATGCTTGTAGGAATTGCTCTCGGCCTTTACTATAGAGTCCTGTGGGCGAGTTTGAGGACGTGGAGATACATCTACTAGAATCGTCGATAAACTATTCAGTCTGATTGAGAAAAAAATTATTGATCAACTGGGTGTGAGGTGGATTTGACCTCAACTGTTTTATTTCTGGATCCAAATCCTGATATTATTCTGATGTTGAATGTTGGGACGTTAAAGTGTTCAGCAAGTTTCTTCAAGAGTTCCTTATTGGCTCGCCCCATAACGGGTTTGGAGGTCAACCCGACACTTATCTTATTCACATCCCTCTCAATGAAATTCCTATGAAATGTGACGTGGACTTCAAAGATCAAATATTAGACCACCTAGAATATTTCGAGTTTAAAATATATAAATGACAGGGAATCAATTTGAAATGTTACATTCACGCAAATATTCAGGATGTTGAATATGGAAAGGCTTGTTGGAAAGGCTAGGCTCAGACTGGTCCAAGGCGATATAACTGATCAGGATGTCGACGCAATAGTCAATGCCGCTAACCCCAGCCTGATGGGGGGTGGTGGTGTTGACGGTGCAATTCATAGAAGGGGTGGTCCAAAGATTCTTGAGGAATGTAGAAAAATCAGGTCTGAGGAGTGGCCTGACGGTCTACCAACCGGTAAGGCTGTGATAACCTCAGGTGGAAACCTAAAGGCGAGATATGTGATCCATACTGTTGGGCCAATATGGCGTGGGGGAAAGGTTGGGGAGCCCAAACTCCTGGCTGAGGCCTATCGAAACTCTCTCGAACTGGCCTTGAGGAGTGGTTTGAAAAGAGTCTCCTTCCCCTCCATAAGCACAGGCGCTTATGGTTATCCTATTGAGGAGGCGGCTCGAATAGCATTGAGGACCGTCAAAGAATTTCTTGAGGAGAGAGACCTCATAGAAGAAGTGAACTTCGTCCTATTCACAGAGGCAGACTTCAAGGTTTACTTGCAAGCAATGGCCGAGATTTTCGAACATAAATAAAATTTTCATTCATATCGAGTAAGGTCAATGGGCTCTATTCATTCGGAAAATATTCAACTCTTAAACCGGCTGTCGAGACCCTCTCTCCCTCCGCCTTAACAGCGACCTGTTCCTCAAAGAATCTTTTGGCCCATAGGGAGACGTTTACCAGACTTATAAGTACTGGAACCTCGAAGAGTGGGCCTATCACAGTTGCAAAGGCTTCACCTGAGTTTATTCCGAAGACACCCACTGCAACCGCGATTGCCAACTCGAAATTGTTGCTTGCAGCCGTGAAGGAAAGTGTTGCTGTCTCTGGATATGTGAACCTGAGGGCCCAAGACATTGCGAAGGATATTCCGAACATTATCAGGAAGTAGCTGACCAGCGGTATGGCGATTCGAACCACATCCCACGGTAGGGCCAGGATGTATTCGCCTTTCATCGAGAACATTACAACTATGGTGAATAATAGCCCTATGAGGGCTGTTGGGCTGAGTCTCTCCATGAAGACATTTTCATACCATTCTCTCCCTCTCCTATTGATCAATGTGAATCTTGTCACTATTCCAGCTATGAATGGTATTCCCAGGAAGATGAATACTGTCCTTGCAATATCGATTATTGACACGTTGACTACTACCCCTGCGCCTTGGGAGATCCATGATGAGAGGTAGGTTAAGAAAAACCATGCGTAGACCGAGTATAGTGCTATCTGGAAGACAGAGTTCAAGGCTACGAGAACAGCGCAGTACTCATTGTCACCTTCAGCCAAAAGGTTCCATATGAGAACCATAGCTATACATCTCGCCAAGCCCACTATTATTATCCCAACCCTGTAGTGTGGTAGGTCTGCAAGGAAAAGCCAGGCGAGGCCGAACATTAAGAAAGGGCCGACGACCCAGTTCTGTATGATGGAGATAGTGAACATTCTCCATACCTTGGCAACCCTTGACAGCTCCTCATATCTTACCTTCGCCAGTGGAGGATACATCATCCATAGGAGGCCCAACGCTATTGGGAGGGAGACGGTATCTATTCTCATGGCGTCTAGAATACTCGACACTTCTGGGAAGACTGCTCCCAAACCTACTCCGCCAGCCATCGCCAAAAAGATCCATAAGGTTAGGAAACGATTGAGAAGCGAGAGCTTCTTGACCTGCATCTTCTCCAACCTCACATACCCTCCTTTACAATTTTCAATGCGTCTTCGAACAGTTTCTTGACCATCGGATTTGCCAGCCTATAGAATACCCACCTGCCCCTATGTCTAGAAGACACAAGTCCGCCCCTCTCCAAGATTCTGAGGTGATGTGAGGTTGTTGGCTGTGTTAACTCCAAAGCTGCAGAGATCTCGCACACGCACAGCTCCTCTTCAGTGATGAGCTTCAAAATCTGCAGTCTAGTTCGATCACCTAGACCGATGAACATCCTTTCCATATCTGCCAGTACTTTATTATCCAGTACGCTTAGGAACTCCCTTAAATGCGATAGCCTCTCGACTGTTGTACATTCCCTTATGCCTGAATCTACAAGTCTCTTCAGTCTATCATGTGTGATGGTTAAACTCATGAATCTCGAAATTACATTTTTACATA
>JAGTQO010000130.1:1716-3053 GCA_018396565.1 Candidatus Bathyarchaeota archaeon | reverse complement strand
ATTGATACCATAGAAGAATCCCCCTTACGGTCGGCATCGCCCCATACTGGAAGTAGAGCCAGCTCAAGACCAAAATAATAACGAAGGATGGAATTGTAAATCCCAGTCCACTCAAGATTCCTCCAATTCTTCCACCTTTCACATAGCCTATGTGGATCGCCATCTCAGTAGCATTCGGGCCTGGAAGCATGTTCGTGATACCCATCATTTCGGTGAACTCATCCTTGCCTAACCACTTCCTCCTCTCAACACAGTCATTCTCCATCATCGAGATGTACGCCAACGGTCCGCCGAAAGCCGTCCAAGACAACCTAAAGAAGTAAGAGAAAAGATCCAAGAGCGTTGGACGACGTATCTGAGTTTCGGTCATCTCAGCCCACTTAGATGATAAGCATATGCATTGTCAGTCCTACCAGCTTCATGCGAACCGAAAAATCGAAGAGAGACGCAGAATCCAGAGATGGATACAGCTGGTTACACTATCCTTTCTGCTTCAGTTCTTTGATTCTTTCTTCTACTCCAGCAATCTCGCTTCTCAGCTGCTCCTTGTAGCCTTCAAGAAGCTCGACCTCTTCCTTGGGCGATAGGAATTGCCTGAACCTGCATCCACAGTAGCCTACAGACCTGGTATGAGGCATGGGCAGACATTCACGGCACATATCGTCTCACCTCACAAACTTTAAGTTGCAACCTCAATACAAGAAATGTAGCATTTAAACTATGAAGTCTGGAGTTGCACAGTAACTATGTGCGAGCAGAGTAATGACGCCGAGCACGTCTGCCTCTGCCCTCTAGAGGGTATAATAGATACGATAGGCAGGAAGTGGTCTCTGCTGGTTGTGAATGCGATTGGAAACCGTGGGAGACTCAGGTTCAACCAGATGATGGATGAGTTGAATGGAATAAGTCCAACAACTCTCGCTGACACGCTCAAAGAGCTTCAAAGAGAAGGGTTGATCAAAAGAGAGAGCTTCGCAGAGATACCTCCAAGAGTCGAGTACTCCCTAACAAAAGACGGTATCCAGCTAAGAAGAGCAATACTGCCATTGTTAAGGTGGGCATCCACGAGAAGCACCGCTACAAAGCGAAAGTGCGCCACCGCGTATAGGAAGATGCCAGCTCATCGGGTTGAAAGAATCTGAACGCACTCATCTACGCCATCAACATAGCTTAATGGGAAGAATTTGTCGACTATGGGATCTCGTAGAAGGTTTACCATTCCCATTTTCTCATTGCCTGAGTGTAGAGAATGCGTCTATAAGAGGTCGGCTTACTGCTGGAATCAATGCCCCTCAAACATCTGGAAGAGGCGTAGAGAATAGGTCGCAATAGAAAAC
>JAGTQO010000130.1:884-1638 GCA_018396565.1 Candidatus Bathyarchaeota archaeon | reverse complement strand
GTTGATCTTGTCCTCATCCAGTCACGCAGCCAGAACCCAGAAAACTGATTTGTGGTCTGTTTAAATAATAGGAGAGATTTTTAAAGATGCTTCTTGTAGTTTACTGAAGGTGCTTTGATTGAGCACGATCAATATCTCGCTACCGAAGGGTATGGTCGAGAAGATTGATAGGATTGTGAAGGAGCAGCGTTACGCCAGCCGATCCGAGCTTGTGAGGGACGCTCTCAGAGGCTTTTTCAGCGAGGTTGATTGGGCGTCGAGGTTGGCTGGAATGGCTTTAGCCGTTGTGACCATGACCTTTAACATGGAGAGGAGGGGGGGGGGTCTTCGAGGAGATCAGTCGGCTACAACACAAGTACGAACATATAATCTCAACGACATTAGTCACCTTGGCAAATCTTGCCTTGAGGTCATCTTGACAAGAGGCGACATAAACGAGATCAAGAGGTTTACCGACAACCTCAAGGTTATTCGAGGAATAGAGATAGTTAAGATAACCGTCGCATAACCGGCTCATTGGCAAAAAGCGCAGCGTTTCTTGGCAATTTTTGTTAGCAAGTGTTATCTCTCAATCCTGACTACTACCATGCTACCTCCATTGAACTCGATGTGAGTGAATTCAGTATGCCGAATGATACTCAGCGAGAGGGCAACAGAAGATTAGAAATCTTTCGCTTGACATTCGTCGCCGTTGCGATCGTCTTGAGTTGGCTTGGAATTTGGCGTCTCTTCTTTCCGTATGACTATGTCGCCC
>JAGTQO010000130.1:0-862 GCA_018396565.1 Candidatus Bathyarchaeota archaeon | reverse complement strand
CTTACCGATCTTCAAGGCAGCATACATGGCCTTGAGATCAAAGTCTGTAACAATGAGGTTGCGATGAGCCTTGGAATAGTAGCCTCCCTGTTGGCAGGGGAGCTTCTCGCGGCCGGCGTCATAACATTCTTCACGTTGGCAGCCGAGTTCATCGACGAGCTCACGATCGACAGAGGAAGGGCTGCAATTCGAGAGCTGATTGAGATCTCGCCTAGGAAAGCGATCGTTAGACGTGAAGGCCGAGAAATCGAGGTTCCTGTAAGTGAAGTATTGCGTGGCGATACGGTCTAGTTAGACCTGGGGAGAAAATAGCTGTTGACGGCAAGGTCACTAGAGGGAGCGCAACCGTCAACCAAGCACCGATTACGGGGGAATCTATACCTGTTGAGAAGAATGTCGGTGACCTTGTCTTCGCCGGAACCATCAATGAAGCTGGCGTTGTTGAGGTTGAGGTAAGCCGGGTCGGCAAAGATACTACTCTGGGACGAATAATAAGGCTTGTTGAAGAGGCTGAAAGTGCTAAGAGTCCAGTTCAGAGATTTGCAGATCGTTTCGCCAGCCGTTTCGTCCCAATCGTTCTTCTCATAGCCCTCCTCACGTTCATCTTCACAACAAACATCACCTCGTCGATCGCGGTCATAGTTGTCGCATGTCCTTGCGCTATAGCATTGGCCACGCCGTTAGCTGTTATCGCAAGTGTAGGAAGGGCCGCGAGGAAGGGAATAATCATCAAGGGAGGCATCTGTCTTGAAGAGCTGAGTAAAGTCGATACGATTGTGCTGGACAAGACAGGAACGCTAACTCTTGGAGAACCTCAAGTAACTGAGGTCAAAAGATTTGGTGACTGTGACCAAGAAGAAAT
>JAGTQO010000132.1 GCA_018396565.1 Candidatus Bathyarchaeota archaeon | reverse complement strand
GTAAGGTAGGAAGCTTAGTATATTAACCGTATACACTATAGATGGTCTGAAGGTAGTTCTAAAATATTTGATAAGTACAAATTAATACAGGATAGGTGCTCGGTATGAGTGTCTTAAACATTTTCTATGAGGGTTTGAAGGGTAAGGTGAGGATAGTCAGGGGTGAGGGTGTGTATGTTTATGACGAGTTTGGGAGGAGGTATCTTGATGCTTCCGGTGGTTCAAACGCCTCTGTGCCTATCGGCCATCAGGCTCAGCCTGTGATAGAGGCTATGCTCGAGCAGGCTAGAAAGATAACCTTTGTTCCAATGCATCTCTTCTCCAATGAGCCTGCTGAGTTGTTGGCTCAGGAACTTTTGAAAGTCTCCCCTCCAGGCTTCGGCAGCGTATCCTTTGTGAATAGTGGTTCTGAGGCTACAGAGTATGCTGTTAAGGCGGCTAGACAATTCTGGATGAGTAAGGGTAGATATTCAAAGTTTAAGGTTGTGACTAGGTGGCAGAGCTTCTTCGGAAACACTTTCGGAGCCTTATCTTTCGGAGGCCATACGTTCAGGAGGAGCAGATATATTCCTTATTTGCAGGATATGCCACATATACCGCCGGCTTACTGTTACAGGTGCTGGTTCAGAAAGGATTATCCTGACTGTGACATAGACTGCGCATTATATCTGGATAGGGTCGTAAAGCAGGAGGGACCTGAGAATGTAGCTGCCTTCATCGCTGAGCCTATCGTCGGCGCGACGACGGGTGCAACGGTTCCTCCTAAAGAGTATTATCCGATGGTCAGGGAGATATGTGATAGACATGACTTGCTCTTCATTGCGGATGAGGTTCAGACGGGTGTTGGGAGGACAGGTGAATGGTTCTGTATGGAACATTGGAAGGTGAGACCTGATATAGTGACGGTGGCGAAGGGCCTCAGCGGAGGATACACGCCTCTTGGTGCGGTGATTCTGGCAGAACATATTGCCGAACAGTTTCAGAGGGAGGGTTTGAGTATTGTTGGAGGTCACACCTTCAACGCAAACCCCCTATCATGCGCCGTAGGCTTAGCGGTCATAAGATATATCGTGGAAAATGACTTGGTCTCAAGATGCAGAGATGCAGGTTCCCATCTTGCCAGCAGCCTCAGGAAGGTCCAGATGGGACATTCGATCATAGGTGATGTTAGGGGTTTAGGGTTGATGGTTGGACTCGAATTTGTCAGGAACAGGGAGACTAAGGAGCCTTACCCTCCAAGAGTTGGGTTATGCCATGAGGTGGCTAGGGAGGCGCTTGAGAGTGGGGTAGTCGTCTATCCTGGCTCTGGAACAGCCGACGGCGTCTCTGGAGACCATATACTATTGACCCCTCCATACATAATAACTATGGAGCAGATAGATGAGCTCGCGAAGGCTTTAGACGGTGCTATCGGAGCGGTTGAGTCGAAGCATCCACCGTCAACATGACGGAAAGAGTTTTGGCCTATCACAGGAATGGTTGTCTGAAATTCACTCCAGGATAGAATGCTTGGCTTCCAAGCTCCTCCTCGATGATGAGGAGCCTATTATATTGGGCTGTCCTCTCAGACCTGCATGGTGCCCCCGTCTTTATCTGGCCTGCATTCAAGGCAACGGCCAGGTCTGCGAGCCACGTATCCTCGGTCTGCCCTGACCTCTCAGAGACTTGGACGCCGTAACGGTTTCTGAACGCAGTTTCAGCCGCATCAAAGGCTTCACTCAATGTTCCAACCTGGTTGACCTTCAGTAGGAGGGCGTTGCCAGCACCTACACTAATTCCCCTCCTTAACCTGGCCATGTTTGTTACGAAGAGGTCGTCTCCAACAATCTGAATATTGAGTCTCTTGGTGAGTTCAGCGAACCCTTCGAAGTCATCCTCATGCAGGGGATCCTCAATAGATTGAATGGGGTAGGTCGATGCGAGGTCCACATAATAATCTATAAGCTCCTCCCTAGAATATTCTCTACTCATCAATCTGTATCTTTCAGTCTTCTCATCATATAGGTGACTTGCAGCCGCATCCAACCCCAGAACATACTTGCCACCATAACCGAGATTCTCAACAGCCTCGAGCTCAGTATCGAACGCCTCCCTGGGATCATTCATTCCGGGGGGTGTGTAGCCTCCCTCATCTGCAACGTTTAGGGAGTGTCTGCCATACTTTCCGACGAGTATCTTGCCGAGCTCATGGTAAACCTCGACACTCGCCCTCATAGCTTCACTGAAGGTTTTGAAGCCTACAGGGATGATGATGTGCTCCTGAAAGTCAAGCTCGGTAGCGGCGAGTCTACCTCCATTGACATAGTTGAGCAGGGGAACCGGCATGATGTGGCTGTTAGGGCCACCGATATACCTGTATAGGGGGATCTTGAAGATGTTGGCGGCAGCCCTTGCGACCGCTAAGGACACACCTACAATGGCGTTGGCTCCAAGTCTCGACTTATTCTCTGTACCGTCGAGTTTGATCAGTAAACTGTCGATCTCCCTCTGCCTGGTGACGTCGACACCCTTCAGGGCTGGTTGAATACTCTCATTCACGTTCCTAGCAGCTTTCAGAACCCCCCTGCCACCATATCTGGATCCGCCGTCCCTGAGGTCCAGGGCCTCATACTTGCCGGTGGATCTGCCTGCTGGAACATCAGCCCTACCGACCGTTCCATCCTCAGTCGTAACCTCAACTTGGAGGGTGGGCTCACCTCTGCAGTCAAGTATCTCCCTTGCTTTGACACTCTTTATCTTGAACCCGCCTCTGAAATTTGAAATCTCCATTAAACGGTCCTCCATGATCTTCAAGTTATTTGCGGGTTACAACTATAAGGTTTAGGTCCATAACGTTTGTCTCCGTAGGTCCGGTGATTATGGCGTCTTGCAGCCTTCTCAAAACATCATATGAGTTGTGTCTGACCAGACTTTCAAAAATATCTATGCCTTCAGCTTCAGCCCTGCCGAC
>JAGTQO010000129.1 GCA_018396565.1 Candidatus Bathyarchaeota archaeon | reverse complement strand
ATTCTGGATTATTAGATATTAGATTATGCCGTGAACTATGCGAGCTGGAGGCCAATGATGTTTGAGTAGCAGGGTGACGGGTAGGATATCTGTCAGGGACGTCAATCTCTGCGTAGGCTGTCAATGTTGCATGTTTGCATGCTCAAGAAGGTTCGGTGACGCAGGTTTGGGAAGATCCGCTATACATGTGGGCTCAGCGGGTGGTGTTGAGAGGGGTTTCATAGTCTATGTATGTAGGGGTTGCCCCGACCCACCTTGCATGAAGGTCTGCCCCACAGATGCCCTGATCAAGAGGCCTCATGGGGGGGTTGTCTTAGATAGGAGTAAATGTATAGGTTGCAGAAGCTGTGTGGAAGCCTGCACTTTGGGAGCGGTTTTCTGGGATTGGGAGAAGAATAAGCCAATCATCTGTGTACATTGTGGGTTATGTGTGTCACATTGCCCATATGGTGTCTTGAAGATTGAGCCTACAATGGTCGATGGGAGATGATCTCTGGAGACCCGTTACCTAGAGTATTGTATATTGACCTTACGAGTCGGGACTTCTGGGTTGAGGAGAGGACCGGGCTCTTCGAGAAGTATCTTGGAGGGTCAGGTGTAGCTTCAAATCTGCTTCTTCAGGAGTGTCCCAGGGGAGCAGACCCCCTGGCCCCGCATAACCCAATAATAATCGCGGTTGGACCCCTATGTGGAGTATTCCCCCTAGCCTCCAAGGCTGTGGCGATGTTCAAGTCTCCACTGACGGGAAATCTGGGTGAAAGCCACGCCGGAGGAAGAAGCGCAGTAGCGATAAGGCTGGCAGGTTACGGAGCCATAGTAGTGAAAGGAGCAAGCAACACTCCAGTATACCTCTCGATCCAAGGTGAGAGAGTCTACTTCCGAGACGCATCTGCAATATGGGGTATGGGGAGCAGCTACACGGTTGGGAGGGTGATAAGGGAGAGGGAGCCGGGTTCAGGTCTGAGATCAATAATGAGAATAGGAAGAGCCGGAGAGAGACTCGTATCATACGCATGTGTGATAACAGAGACATACAGACACTTCGGAAGGCTAGGGTTGGGCGCAGTCTTCGGAAGCAAGAAGTTGAAGGCTATCATGATAGCTGGAGATCGAAGGTTGAAAGTCAAGGATCCGAAGAGTTACCGTGAAGCTTACAGGGAGATATTTGAGAGTGTGACGAAGTCGCCTTCGATGAAGAAGTATCATGAATTAGGAACCTCCATGAACGTCAACGTTCTGAACGAGTCTAAGAGTCTACCTACAAGAAACCTCAGAAAAACCAGCTTCGAAGGTGGAGAAGCGATCTCAGGGGAGAATTTCGCAGCAAACTATCTCGGTAGAAGAGTCGCATGCTCCCACTGCCCAGTCAGCTGCATACATCTAGCAGCCCTGAGGGAACCATACACCTCAGACCCATACTTCTACAAGACATCAATGATCTCCTACGACTACGAGTTGATATATGCCCTCGGCTCCATGCTTGAAATATCTGATCCGAGGAGCCTACTCAGACTCCTAGATGAGGTTGAGATTCAAGGGTTGGACGCGATAAGCACCGGAGTCACCTTGGCCTGGGCTACAGAAGCCCAGGAGAGAGGCTTAGTCTCAGAGAATGATGTTGGTCTGAGACTTACATGGGGAAAAGTTGAGAACTATCTCGAAACAATAAGGAGGGTAGTGAAGCAGCCGAACGATTTCTACAAGGCCTTGGCGAGAGGAGTAGAATACGCCTCAACAATCTACGGTGGAAAAGATTTCGCCCTAGCATATGGAGGAAACGAGATGCCCGGCTACCACACCGGACCAGCATGCCACCTAGGCTTCATAACGGGAGCCAGACACAGCCACCTCGACAGCGCAGGATACAGCATCGACCAGAGAGCGTACGCATCAAACATGAAACCCACAATTGAAGAGACGGTGAGTCAACTGTTCGATGAGGAGTGTTGGCGCCAAGTATTGTCAAGCCTCGTCATCTGCTACTTCGCAAGAGGAAACTACACACCTGAATTCGTGACTAAAGCCCTTAACGTCCTAGGGTATAACCTAGACCAACAGGACCTCAGAAGACTCGGCCGAGAGATTCTGAAAGTAAAGAACAATTTCAAGTTCAGAGAAGGATTCAAATATGAAAATCTACGCGTACCGAATAGAGTCTTTGAGACTGAGACCCCCAACGGAAGAATCGACGAGGACCAGTTGAGAGAAGGAGTCAAACTCTACTTCTCCAAAATCCTAGAATAGGAATCGTTAAAGAACTGCTTGAACAATAGATGCCTCTAAAGTTTGGGTCTCGCCACGCCGGCTTAACCGGCGGGGATGTCGCCTACAACACTAACACCGCAGCTTCATCGAGGGGCCCCGCCCCACTATGCTGGGCTCTCTCGGAGGCAGGCATTTATTGGCGCCCATCCTAAATCAATGTATTAATAGGTGATTAAAGTTTAGATGCCACATATGAATCCTATCCTAAACTTAAAGGCAGGTGAACATCGCCTGGAGAAGTGATGAGACAGATGGATCTTGAGAGGAGACTCTAACTGGTCACAAGAAATGTTGAGGAAACAGTCACATACGACGAGTTGAAAACCCTACTTGAAACTGTATCGAAGCCAAAGGCATACTGGGGATTCGAATGTTCAGGGATGATGCATCTAGGCATGGGCCTGGTATGTGGAAGAAAGATTAAAGACATGATTGAGGCAGGCTTCGACTTCACAGTCTTCCTCGCAGACTGGCACTCACTAATAAACAATAAGTTGGGTGGAAAAATGGAGAATATAAAAATCTGCGGGGAATACTTCAAAGAATGCTTCACAGCAATAGGCATAGACCCCTCCAGAGTCAAATATGTATGGACATCAGACCTAGCCGCAAACCCAGAGTACTGGGAGAGAGTTATTAGAGTAGCCAAGAGCGCAACCTTGAACAGAGTTCTGAGAGCCCTACCCATAATGGGTAGGAGCCTCACCGACGCGGAGGTTGAAGCAGCGACGATAATCTACCCATGCATGCAAGCCGCAGATATATTCCACATGAATATAGATGTTGCATGCGCGGGAATAGACCAGAGGAAGGCCCACATGCTCGCCAGGGAG
>JAGTQO010000027.1:6509-17455 GCA_018396565.1 Candidatus Bathyarchaeota archaeon | reverse complement strand
TTGGCAGAGTTCGTCGGGTTCTGAGCATACGCCGTGTGTCTTTAGGGTGTCGCATTTCGGCGGAATATACTTTGTTTTTCCACCCCTTCTGCCACTTATATGTTCTACTTGATACTTTGTTTTCCTCTCATCGAAGTCTGAGGCTGACTTGAAGAACCCTACGATCTCTTCCTCCTTGGCTCCTGCGTTTACTAGAAACGATGTCAATGTGAATCTTCCGATGTGGGATAGTCTTCCGCCGGAGGATAATGTTTCGATAAGCTTCTTAATGCATGGCGGCGAGTCCTTGATCTTTAAGTCGAAGGTTTGGATAGGTGTCTGTGATGGGGTGGATTTGGTGGCGAGTATCTCTATGGATTTGATGGTGTCTTGGAGGGCTTCGGGTGGCTTTGCAAGTGGATTCTTCGTCTTCTCCAAGATTCTTCTCTGAATCTCCTCTTCAATGAGTCTAGCTGCCTCCTCCTTCATCAGTTGGACGTAGCCGTTTCTTAAGGGGCGGTTTGTCAGCTTCCATCTCAGCTCCCTTAGATTTCTTATGTTGGTCAGATACTGTTTGAAATGTAGTAGGAAATCTCCCGTCTGCCCCTCGCCTTCAGGTATAGGTTTGACGTCCCATCCAAATGTCTCTTTCGCTATTCTCAGGATCTTTTCTGGAGGTTCCTCCCTCAACCTTTCTGAGAAACTTTTGGATTCGGCTAGGGCATACCTTCTCTTTGCAAGTTCGTTGCTCACATATGACATTAACATTACGGCTGTTGGGAATGATGTGACTTCAATGTTTATGTCATGTTCTTGAGGTGTCACCTCGAATTCAGTTAGGGCTTGACGGATTCTCTGCTCCGCCCTCACTAGGATCGGCCTGTAATATTCGGAGGTTAAGTCCTCTATTCTCAAACCTAGTTTTCTTATGAATTCAGCCGCTTCGGCTGTGAAAGGATATCTTGCCTTATCCCTCTCTGTACTCATCGATTCTTCTTACTCTGCCTCTATTCTTGGGGCAAGATAATAGGTGAGTCTCCCCTGTTGGGGCATCTCGAATTCTAGTCTGATGGGCATGTTTGTTGAGAATTCTAGTGAGGCGACCTCTGAGGTTGCTGATCCTGCCTTGACCATTTCGCCGAGATAGTTCAGGTTGAATGTTGCTGTCGAATTCTCTTTGACATCTATTTCGATGAGGGCTCCGTCGTCCTTCGTCAGCTCCATGTTGAGGCTGCTCAACTCTGAGCTTGCTTTTACGAGGAGGCTATCTTGGGTTGCTTCGAGTCTGATGTTGTCGCTGACAGCCTCACTGTCCTCAACTATCTCCTTCAATGTTTCAGACATCAGTCTGATCTTTGCGTTGAAAGATATTTTAGGGGTTGGGACCTCCTCCTCTGTAGGTTCGAGTGTGGGCATTATGAAGTTTTTGGAGATTTTCCCTTTGAGGTTCAGGTTTATCTTCCTACTCTCCTCATCGTAAGATATTACTAGACTCTCCTCACTCTTGCTCCTTCTTAAAAGTTTCAGCATGGATGTGAGGCTTACCCTCATTACTGTCGGTTTTTCACATACATATTCTTCGAAGGCTTCTTTGGGCCAATAGAAGTCTACCATGGCTACATGGGATGGGTCCATCGACCTCAATTTCAATCCTTCATCTGTGGCGTTGAAGTCCGCCTCCTCTATCAAAGTCGATATTGCAGTCATCAGGTTCCTCCATGTCTTCGCATCTTGGAATACAACCCTGAACATGTCTACATCACATCAACAATTCTCATGTAAGGTATTTCTTCGTTTTGGTCACTTAAGAGGTTTCACGCCAGGTTGCTGAGCATCTGGTGCACCTGAAGAATTGTGTTGAAGACTCGTCGGCGCCCCTTGTCTGCACCATCCAATAGTAAGCCTCCTTATTGCCACATTTCGGACATACGACGGAGGTTTTCGGTAGGGTTCTTATCTTCTGTTCTTCACGTCCAATAACAACTATCTTCTCCTTTTCATGTCTTATCTTCGAGACTTCCTTCTCAGCCTTCCTTGTGGTATACTTACATTTGGGGCATACCATAACTATTTTCTTCTCTTTTCTACTTGGAACGAGGGTTGTTCCACATTTAGGGCAAAACTGCATTGTTTAAAGCAACCGCCCGTGCCATTACTCGACCGGATAAATTTAAGGATTACTAAAACAAGTTTGCCAACTTAAGATGGGATATGGCATAGCCTTCTCACGTAGTTCTCTCCGTAGGAGGCGGTTTCAACTGCATATCTGGTTATCAGCATACGCCTCTTCACCGCATATATGAGTGAGAGATTCGGTTTACGAAACATAATCGAACCCAAGCATCAAAACATCAACAAAAATCCTACTCGACCACCAATATAGCGTACATTGGATTGAGAGGTTACCAATGAGGATTTGAAATATGCTCTCAGAGGATAGGTATACTGTTTACGGCTGCGTTTTGAATGTTTCTAGAGGTCTTTTCGTATGAACCGGCGATAGTTGATTTTAGAGGGCTCCATTAAGTTAACTCTGGATAGATATAGGTAGACGGTGTGACTCTTGACAGGATGGAGTACCCATATATGGTTTATCCAACCCCTGAAGGGGGGTAGGGGGGTGGGGGGGTGAACGTCCAACTCACACACCGTTTGCCAGCCTCTATGAGATTTCATCAGTCTATCGTCTCCGGCATATGTTTAACTATACTCCTGGCCAGGAGGCGTGCAACCCTCAGAGGGTCTGGAACCGCACCTTGAACAGTGAATCTATTCAGGATCCTTAGAGTCTTCTCCCTATCTAGACCAAGGTATCTGGCGTAAACCGTCTTACCAGTGTGGAGCCTCATAGCCTCCCTCTCCCCGTTCATTCTATACTTTGCAATCCTCTCCTCAGACCCATCGCCGAAATATTCTCTGAAATACTTCTCCAACCCTTCAGACTCTTCATATGTGATGCATATCAAAGGTAGGCCTGTTCTGGAGTGGACCTCCCCCAAACTTATGACGTTGAACCAGCTTATGACGCAGCCGTTCAACATTATGAGGTTGATGTCCCCCCTTCCAAGATTGAGATATATGTCGATGACGGATTCTGTAGCATCCATTCCTCCCACAGTCGCTCTTGAGATTGAGAATCCATCGACTATGAAGTCTCCACGCATAACAACACCTGCAAGCACAGATCTTCTTCTACCTTTGATGAAACTCTCGGATACACCCAACACCCTGATGCCTCTCTTAGATGGCTGAACCTTGGGGTTCCACACAATAACTCACCGGTCTGAAGCCGGAATGATTTCGATATTTTTCTAATGCTTAGATTCTACAGTTCAACCTTTAAACTTCTCATAGCCATCTCGACGAGAGCGGCGAACCCTCCCTCAGGCTCTATGCTCCTTCTCAAGACGTCAACCGCCTCCTCCAAACTGATCAGTTTCTTGGTCCAGACATATATGAGGAGTGCTTCGACAGCATTTGCAACATCTCCCCTTCTTGTTCTCTTTGGAAGAAATTTTTTTAGGCCAGACCTTCTAGCTGCCTCTGCGAGTATGCGGTCGCTGACCTTGACTCCCCTTGGCTTACCTTCAATCTCGGTCAGCGCGAGGGAGTATGCGAAGTTTATGTAGGCGTCTCCCAGAACAGCCAGGTTCCTGTCTCTCAATAATTTTCTGAATTCGTCTAGGCTCATTGAAGGTTGCCTATTGCCTTTTGGAATCTTTCAAGGAATTCATCTGACCTCTCGCTGATCTTCTTCAATGCACGCTCAAGGGCTTTTGCTGGGTCGCTTCTCTTCATTCTAATATACATGACTGCTGTCGTCGCGAGGGGGTGGGGCACATCGTATCCTGCGATCTCGACGGCGCTGTCCTCGAGCAGAACGTTCTGTAGAAGGTTGCAGAAAGTATGTCCCTCCCCATCTATCTCTACCCTCAACTCTCTCTCTGTCTTCTTCAATGTCTTTACCTTCATCTTCACCTCTACCTCAAATAATCTTCAGCCAACTTCCTCCTCTCAACATTGTTGCATCTTCGGCATTTCAAGAGTCTTCTCGTGATGGTTAGTGGGTATCCGCAGTTGGAGCAGTAGGCTTTCAAAACACCCAAGTTTCTGCCTACAGTCGTGAGTCTTATGAGTCCTTCAGACGTGCTTATCACCTTCGCCCTCACCAAGTCTAGGGTCTTGAAGATTTCGCTCATGTTCCTCTCATAGTTAGGGCTTGAGGAGGATATGTGTAGGATTCCTGTGAATGGGGTTGAGAGAAGTTTATCCTCAACCTTGATTATGTTTATAAGGGCAATCTTATCTTGGACTCCAACCACGAAACCTAGAACGTTCTGGCCTTCCATCGGCAGTATAGGAACCTTCGTTTTAGGATTCACTTCAACCCTCTTAACAGCAGGATCTATGGAGGCGTATCCTGTGATGCCCGAATATATGTAGCCGTCTCTCTCATAGGTTCCTTTGCCTGGGGTGAATTCTTCGACTACTCCAACTCTGGATCCAGGTACCACAAACTCTTCACGAGCAATATTTCTCTTGGACATCGATAGATACCTTATATTCTTTGAGTCGGAGCCTCTCATTGATTCTTCGACTACTCATATAAACTATGCGAAGACTTGGATTCGAGTTTCCCTCCACCGGAACTTCTCATCACGTAGAGGTCAACCTCCACCATGTATCTTCTCCTCTCGTGGAAGTCGAATGTTCTAGGTATCTGGAGCTCCATCTCATATAGGGTCAAACTCCGGGTCCTCTCCCTGATAAGCCTGAGCAAGTAGTCTCTAGTAGACCTCTTATGTAGGGAGTATACTGAGTCTGCTATTGATAGGGCTTTCAAGAGAAATCTTCTGTCTGAATGTCTTATCTTGGTTCCGAATGGTGGATTCATTATTGCGGTGTCGAATCTCCCCATCACAGCATCGATATCTGCGTTGACCCAATCTGTAATATATTCGACATCGAGTCTCTCCGAATTTGCTTTTGCAACTTTTACAGCCTCCAGATCTATATCCACCCCTATAACCTTCGCCGCGCCCAGAATAGCCGCCCCTATGGCCAACCTACCGGTCCCACACCCTAAATCCACCACAGTCTTACCATCTATATCCCCGTTCATATCTGCGATGGAGAGAATCTCAGAAGCGGTTCTTGACGGTATTGTGTACTGTTCCAACCATGCTTTCGGCTCAGGATGAGCATCAACCCTTTCCAGAGCTATCTCTAACCTTCTTCTCCTGACCATAGGCCCCATATCTTTCTGATCTCTGTCAATAATTGTCTTCTAGATCAGGCCCTGATCCAAGAGTTCCTCCCATCTCATCTCTCCGATAGAGACCAGCGCCTCCTTCGGCAGTAAGAGTGGCTTTGTGAACCTCTCCGAGTCGTCGATTGAAAGTCTGGGGCAGGCTGCATTAACAAAAACATCTACCCCCTCAAAGTTTTCTAGGGAGGATGGCGAGACTTCATCTGCAACTATTGTGACCGCGTCCCTTCCTCTAGTTACGATCGTTCTCCTTAACATGTCTGCAGTATCATGGTTGTACTGGCCGATCTTTGACCCCAATATTATGCCGAAGGTCTTGGCGCCTTTGGCTCTCTCTATCATAGCGTAGCGGCGATTTATCAAACTCCTCTTCTCCCCCTCCATCTCAGTCACCTTGCTCATGTATGGGTCTGCCAAAATTACTGGTTTGTCAACAGCTAGGGATGCGCCTAAACCGTGAAATCTACTCCCTATGACCATGAAAGACTCGACCTTGTCAATGACCATTTTGAGCGGTGTATAGTCGCATCCAATTATCTGCCCGCAATATCTGTTGCGGCCGCATCTTGGCGTGATCACTGCTTCCACTCCAAGCCTTCGTAATCTTTCTTCAACTTTAACCAGTTCATTGAGATGCTGGACGGTTGTTGCGACACCTACCTTCCTGTAAATGGATATCTTACTCTCTGACCTATTGAGTATCTCCGTAAGACTCGACTCCGATCTAGCCTCAAGAAATATCGATGGGCAATCGTCGACTCTGACAAACTCTGTGTGGCCGTAATGGACTATCAAGTCAACATTCAACATCTTTGCTTGGCCTGTTGCAACATCGCATCCACCGTAACATGGTCCAGCAGAAATGTAGACTTCTGCGCCTGTCCTCTCCATGAGTTCTCTCGATATGTTGACGGCGTGAGGTTTGAGGCCGTCCGGCATCTGGATGAGTAGTCTCCTTGCTCCTCTCCTCTTCACTTCGCCGGTAAGCCTGTCGATTTCAAAATTGAATTGTGAGAAGGATCTTTCAATATTGTTGTCTATGTGTCTCCAGCTCCTTCTCTAGGCTTCTACGGCCTTCGGCGCCTCAGCGATCTTCTCAACTACTATCCTGCATGGCATGGGCAACTTCTTTGAACACTCCTCAAGCGCCCTCTGGGCGATCTTAACATTGCCGGCTCCAATATATACGTCGATCAATTCCTGATTGTTCTTAACCCTAGCCGCTCTCCCTATCGGTTTGCCGAAGGCTCTCCTCATACCTTCCTGAAGCCTGTCAGCGCCGGCGGTCGCTATCATCTTATTCTCCCTCAAAACTATGTGGGGGTAGACTCTGATATGTAGAAGGTAACCTGACTCACCCAAGGCCTCTGTCAAGACTTTGTTTGCTGCGATCCTGGCGGCTTCCAGGGCGTTGTGACGTATCTGAACTTGGCTTTGAGATATTAAAGTCACCTTATACTCATATGTCCCTTTGGGATCGCCCATTATGAACTTCGATATTTTCGGTGTGGGCGGACCATGTATATACTCTACTCTGGTATACGGTTTTCCTTTAGGCTCCCTGTAATTTCTGCCTTTCATCTGTGATCGCCTTCGGCAAACATATTCGTCATCTTATTTAAATATCGATACTGAACATGTGCAGCTACCAAAAAGCTATGTTCGTCTGGTCTTTAACTTATCGGTTGCCCTTCTGAGGGTGCCCAGAATCAGGCTCACCTCCCTCCTTGAAGATGGGCCTCTCGAGATCACGTTTCTCAAAGCTTTTTTTGCTAAGCGTATCCTGTGTGGTGGGAGGCCAACCTCCTTTGAGAGCTCCTCAAAGACATCCAGGATCCTCTGCCTCATCCTCCCACTTGCATATTCAAACTTTCCCTGCGTCTGTCTGGCTACACTTATTTCGTAGAGTGTTATTGAAGCTGCCGCTGCCATGTTGAGGGTTTTGTAAGCTGGATCTGTCGGTATGTGGACGACCAAATCACATCTTGAGATCTCGTCGTTGGTTAGTCCCCTACTCTCCCTACCGAACAGTACTGCAACCTTTGTGTTTAATCTATGTATTTTCTGGCTGAACTCTCTCAACGTCACATGTGCTCTGTTGATGTTTGACGGACTCCTCCCGACTGTTGCTGTTGTAGCCACTACATAGCCGCAATCTTCAAGGGCGTCCTCCAAGTTCTCTACCACTTTTACATTCGACAGGAGGTCTTGGGCTTTGCTTGCCAATGCTTTTGCTTCTAAGCCTAGGTTTACTTTCGGATTTATAAGCCAGAGGTCGTTGAATCCGAAGTTTTTCATGGAGCGTGCGACGAGTCCTATATTTCCCTCATGCTCCGGCTCCACTAAGACTACTCTGACCCTCAATCTCAATATGCACCATGCTGTACGTTATCTTTCAATGATGATCGGCTCCAACTCTCTGGTGAGGGCCTCAAATTCTTCGATGTTGAGCTGGTAGACCCTTTTATGGATGAATTCCACATCAGGCATCGCCGTAAACAATTGTCCAGTCCTTCTCTCAACATAGTGTTTGAGGGCGCTTCTCAGGTTTCTCCTGCGTTGGGTGAAGAGTCCTCTGACGAGGTCTGAGAAAACTTTTTCATCAATTTTCTGCATAGAAATTTTTGGTGTGATCCTGACTATTGCAGAGTCGACTCTGGGCTTTGGCCTGAAGGCCTCTCTCGATATGTAGTCGAGTATCTCTGGGTTTGCTCTATGTTTTATCATGACGGTAAGTCTACCGTACTCTCCAGTCCCAGGTTTTGCAATAAGCCTTTCAGCAAACTCCTTCTGGAATGTTAAGGTCATGCTCTTGTAATTCCTCTCGGTGAGCATGAAGAGTAGTTTCGAGGATATGTTGTATGGTGGTGTCGCCACAACCTTATCATATTCAGGGAGATCTATCTTCAGAATGTCTCCATTTATTACCTCAACTTTGGGATTGTTCTCGAATCTCTCACGCAGAACCTGGACTAGTCTCTGGTCTTTCTCTACGGCTATTACTCTCCTCGCCTTTTCCTGGAGGAGATTCGTCAATAAACCTGTTCCGGAACCTACTTCGAGCACAACGTCATCATCTTTAACATCTGCGTAGAAGACTATTTTCTCGAGTATCTCCCTGTCAACCAAGAAGTTTTGTCCCAGCCTCCTCCTCGCCTTGAACTGGGAAGGTAATGTCTCCCTCAAGATCAGGCTACCCTTATGAATATTCGATATTTAGATTCTCCACTCAACTCTTCAATTATTCTTTTAGCGATTGTTTTGACCGGGTCGGATATGCCTGCCCTAGCCTGTATGTCGCTAAAACTCTGGAAGGGTTTCTTCTCCCTGGCCTCGACTATCTGCCACATCGACTTCTTACCTATTCCTGGGAGTAGTTCGAGGGCGTGCATCCTAGGGGTTATTGGCTGGGACCTGTTGAAGAATTCTACGAAGCGACCCTCATGTCTTTTAACAAGTTCTTCAAGCATGACTGGGAGCTCAACCTTCGCCGTAGCAGTTAACTCCTCATAAGTTATTCTGCCGAGTACTCTGGCAACCTTGTCTCTTTTATCTCTTCCAACATATAGTCTCTCATGCATCGCTACCGATGTTCCAGGTTTGAGTTCAAGTTCAAGTAGGGTGAAGTGGCTCTCTCCCACGGTCTGAACTGTAGGAGCAACCACATGCCCATACCTCTCATGCACATCTCTACCTGTTGGGAGATAGTCTAGAACATAAGCATACTCCTCATACATTCTCTTTGCGTAGATGTCATGTTCTATAAATTTGCTCGTTCCCCTATCTTCATTCATCCTTTTATAAACAGACACCCCCTCTCTGCCTCCTGCATATCGATTACTCACACTGTACTCATTTGTAGAACAGATAGGTTGCTCTCGGCGATTTTTCTTCAGCTTTAGGGGAGAGGGTCAATTCTACTCTTCAACTTTAAAGGTATAGCTTGTTTAAGAAAAAGGTTTTCCTCAGAGCCAGTTTCGTCTGCTTTGTTTGGTCAATCCCTATACTTGTCTATGGTTTTTATTATCTCCTGGAGTTGTTCTGTTGCATAGATCTTTCCTTTGACAGTCAGTATCGCTCTGAGTTCCCCCACCGTCTTAGGCATGCAATTCACTATTTGGGCAGCTTCTCTACTTTCGACTGGAAAGTTTGACGTCAACTCTTTCATCAGTTTCTTCGCCTTATCAGATTTCAATTTGGAGAATTTCTGTGCATATTCTAAGACTCTTCTCTGGAACTCTCCGAGTTCCCCCTCCTTTGCACGTTCAAGTATCTTTCCAACCTCGGCGACTGTGACTTCAGTTACTTCAAGTATTTTTCTAGGCATAACCCAGCCCTTCGAAAGGTTTAAGGTGTTCAGGTCTAGCTATGACCTGCTTCTCCCTCCCTCCTGTGGAGACTGATACGATGTAGCTTCGGCCCCTCTTCTGTTTTATGGTTCCTACTTTTCCATGAAACCTTTTATGCGGCATTCCCCTATGGACGCTGGGCTCTATCTTTATGACTACTTTGTCGCCGATCTTGTATGGTTGGAGGATTCTACTCAAGCCTATCTTACCCCTTTGCCGCGGCTTCTTCCTGAGGAGGGACCTTGTCGATGCCCGGTAACCTTTAGACTTCGCCATCTACTACTCCAGCCTTTACCTATTAGGTTTGGACATCTATATGTTCATCTTATAAATGATTCTGAAGTCTGGCCTATGACTGTAATTGGAGCTTCCTGAGCACGGCTGGCTGACGTCTCTTCATCAACTTCAACATTCTCCTCATCGCTCCATACTGGTCTAAAAGTTCCTTGACGTCTTTTTCGCTTCTACCTGAACCTCTGGCTATCCTTCTGATTCTTGAGGAGTCTATGATCTTTGGGTTCTCTATCTCCTCCCTATTCATGGACTGTATTATGACCCTCCAGGAGTCGAATCTCTTCTCCGCTATCTCAGCCATCTCTTCGGGAATATTGTATCCTCCAGGGATCATGCTCCAGATTTTTCTTAGAGGACCCATCTTCCTAATGGCCTCCATCTGTTCATACATGTCCTTGAGTGTGAACTTTCCACGGAGGATCTCTTTGGTTCTGCTCTTGGATAAGTTTAGTTCAGCTTCTCTTACTCTTTCGACGAGGGATTGAATATCCCCCATACCTAAGAGTCTCCCAACAAACTTTGCTGGTGTGAACTGTTCGATGTCGTCGATCCCTTCCCCTGTTCCTATGAATTTTATCTTCGCTCCTGTCGCTGCAACTGCTGAGAGGGCTCCGCCGCCTTTCGCTGAGCCGTCGAGTTTTGTAACGTATATGGAGCCTATGGGTGTTGTCTGGTTGAAGGCTGAAGCCTGGGTGGCTGCCTGCTGGCCTATGGTTCCGTCGATTACAAGAATAATTTCATTGGGTCTTATTGTCTCGGATAGTCTACGCATCTCCTCCATCAGATCTTTCTCGTTCTTATGCCTTCCTGCGGTGTCGATGATTATAGTGTCGAATCCTTTCCCACGAAGAATCTTGAGGCCCCTCTCAGCTATCTTCTCAGGTTCCTTCACACCTTCAGGGCCTACAGTCGCTATTCCAACCTTGTCGGCTAGCTGCTTGAGCTGGTCGAAGGCTCCAGGTCTGAATGTGTCTGTGCATATGATGGCCGGCCTCATACCTCTCTTCTGGTAGAATCTGGCTAGTTTGACTGTTCCAGTGGTCTTTCCACTACCT
>JAGTQO010000027.1:0-6494 GCA_018396565.1 Candidatus Bathyarchaeota archaeon | reverse complement strand
ATTATTATATTTGCCTTGCCAGGTTCAAGGTCAAACTTAGCAGGCTTCTCACCGAGAAGTTTCGTAAGTTCTTCATATAGGACTTTTATCACATGCTCCCTTCGAGATATTCCGGGCGGTAACTTCTCCTTCAGAGACCTGGCTTCTATATTCTTTGAGATTTGTAGGACAAGGTTCACGTCGACATCTGCTGCTAGAAGGATCCTCTGGAGATCCTTAACAAGCTCCTTCACAGCCTTCTCATCGATTACTGGAAGCCTCAAGATCCTTCTGACGGCGTCGCTTAGGGATCTGCCTAGGGTTTCTAGGGCGCTCAACGGGGTTCGATTGCCTCCGAATCTTTAACCTCCATCTGTCGCCGCCGCAACTATCAATGGGAAAAGTATTGTGGCGTCGCCGATAAGGTTGACTATCCTATTCTTTCCCTTTATCTTGCGCCAGCTTATCGCCTCTTCCAAGGGGGCTCCGCTCAATCCTCCAGCTTCGGGTCTATCCATCGTTATCTGGACAGCTGCGTCTAATCCTCCTCTGAGAGTGTTTGATACGAGTAGATGGTGTTTGGGTAATCCTCCGCCTATTATTATTGCTCCAACCTTCTTTGCTTCTGTTGAAATCTCGACGAGTTTGCTGAGGTCTTTGAAAAAGTTTATTCTCAATGTTTTAAATGTGCTGTATGTCCATAGGTTCATTCCAAGCATCGAATCATGTAGGGCAGGGCATATTATTGGAACATTCTTCCTGTACGCCGTCTTCAGGATAGAGTTTTCGTCACGTAGCCTCTTACCTATCTCCCACAATATTTCGTATCCTGAGATGTTTCTCCTCAGGTCTTCAGGAATATTCCCAACAATTTTATAGGTTCTTTTCTCGAGGGCTTCGAAAGCCTTCATCTCCACGTTTATATCGTATATTCTGCCAAACCCTAACCTTCTTAGGGTGGGGTCGTCGGCGTCTATTCTTCCAGTCTTGTGTCTGTATCCCATAGCTTCTATGATGTCATGTGTGATGTTTGCGCCTGTTGAGACTATTGCATCTAGGTAGTTTTTGTCTACTAGGTCTCTGATAACTTGTCTGAGGCCTCCTGGAACCATCGGTCCAGCCAATCCTAGAAGACAGGTGTAATCTTCATCGTTGAATATCTCTCTGGTCACCTCAACGGCCCTTGCGAGTCTACCAGCTCCTAGAACACCTGCCTTACCCATCTCCCTTATGATCTCCCTTACCCTCATACCTTTCTTTATCTTGATCTGCCCTACATGATGCATCTATTCTCAGCCTAGAATTCTTTGGGTTTTAGATTTCTCACTTGGTCCTCACAATTTTGACTCCGCCAGCCATCCTCCAGTATTCAACCTCAACTCCAGTGTTGAGTTTAGATCTCAGCTCAGACTCCTTTGGTAGGGGGGTCTCGAAAGTCTCGTATGTTTCAAGGTCCATTATTTGGACAGTCTCACCGATAACCGATATTATCTGGCCGCTTCGTTTCTCTATGATTGGGACATCTATCTTCGCGTCTACTGGGCTTATTACGTTCTTTTTCTGTTCAGAGAAGAGGCCTATGGCTACTATTCTTGCTTTTGCTGCTCCATGCTTTCCAGGCTTACTCTTCTCATACTCTACAACTCTGCAAGGCTCATTGTCCACTATTATGTATTGTCCGACTTTCACACTTCCAACATCTACAGGTTTACTCATCAAGGATTCTCCTCTGACGGTCCATCTCTTTGACAATAAAGGTCTTATAGGCTAATAGATTTACTGGTTTGGGGTTGGTGCTGGAGGGTAGGCCGGCCCCTATTAATTGTAGGATGGTATGTGAGTTGGGCAGGGATCCCCCGCCCCCCATAGGAGGGTTGATATTGTTAGCCTCCAAACTATCCGTAAACGGGTAGACCTTGGAAAATCTACTTTCCCCTTACTGGGTTTAGTTAAACTGCAACATCTTAAAATTATACCTTCAGGTTATAAGTTCTGAGCCTCTCCTGTATCTGTAGGTGTGGTCTTTGTTCAGGACGGTTGGTGTCGTGCCACGTTTGGATAGTGAGGATGCGTTGGGCCTGGCTTTGAACATATATAAATATGCAAGTTCAGAAGGGCTCACCGCCATTCCTGAAGTTGAGTTTGCAAGGTTGAAGGGTCTTAGGGGTGGGGTCCCTCTCCAAGAGATGGAGGCTGACCTGATAGTTACTGTTGGCGGTGATGGAACGGTTCTAAAGACGAGCATGAGCATACCGAGGTCTGAGACTCCTATGTTGGCTGTCAATATGGGTAGGAGGGGCTACTTAACTGAGGTTGAACCTGAGAACGCTATTAAGGCTCTGAAGATGTGTCTGCTTGGAAAATATAGGCTTGAGGAACATGCTAAGATATCGGCTTACGTTGAAGATAGGAGGCTGACTGACAGTCTGAATGAGGTGCTCATAACACCTGCGACTTCTTGGAAAATGTTAACATTCAATATTGAACGTGACGGCTTTAAACTTGTAGAGCAGAGGGCTGACGGCTTGATAGTGGCCACCCCAACAGGCTCAACAGCCCACGCATTCTCAGCCGGCGGCCCTATTCTAGAGAGATCCCTCGAAGCCTTCGTAATCGCATTCATCTGCCCCTCAGAATATGTGAGGTCGATGGTGGTCTCCTCTTTTAAACCCGTTCAGGTTAAGATTGGTGGGCCGAGGGTCAAGGTTGTTGTAACCGTGGACGGCCGCTACATTAAGCAGCTACCACCTGATAAACCACTTAAAATCGAACGCTCGAAGAGTAAGGCGATATTCATAAGATTCGACTCACCCCTACTGAGTAGAAGTTACGGTCACTGCTTCAGGCTAGGTCGCTCCGAGACATGAACGTATACGTGCTCGATACGTCTGCATTCATAATGGGTGTAAATCCATCAATGATCAAGGGTATGGTGTACTCAGTGCCTGAGGTTGAGGCTGAGTTGCCTCCGAGAAGCATGGCAGCCATACGTTTCAGAACGAGCAGAGACAATGGAGACCTGGTAGTCAGGTCTCCGACATGGGCTTCAACAGAATCTTTGAAGAAAGTATCGTCTAAGCTCGGGGAGGGAGATGTGTTATCGTCGGCTGACTTGAAGATTCTTGCCCTAGGGCTAGATCTTAAATTGGAGGGTGTGAATCCTGTGATAGTCAGCGACGACTATGCTATTCAGAATGTTGCTGAACACCTCAACCTAGACTATGTATTTCTAGTGACTTTCGGAATAAAGTACAGGTTCAACTGGTCCCTCTTCTGTCCAGCATGCTTTAGAAGATATCATTACAGCTACCATGAGAGAGTATGTGGGGTGTGTGGAACCGAACTCAAGAGGAGGGTCTTGAAGAAATTTGAGAAGTCAGGGAGCACATGATTGTCAAGGTTAGGATTCGACATATTTTCTTTGATCAATATTGTTTCCATAGTTATCTGAGAATTATTTCTAGAAGTGCAGCCACGACCTGATAATTTTGAGGCTGTAACGCCCACCATAGGCGAAGATCACAAGCATCAAGGTCTTCCCTAAGATTGAAGCCGCTAAAGCTTTCCTCTTAGGATACCTCATCATACCGAGAGGGATCCATATGACATCGTCAGGCGTCAAGGGCGTTGCTGCAAATAGAAATATTAGGATAGCGCCATACTTATCCAACTTCGGCCTCCAACCGTCGATCCTAGAAACATACTTGTCTGGGATGATGTATCTCCCCCCTTCACCTATGTAGTAGTGGGTGTACTGGCCTATCCCAGCCCCTATCCCAGCCACTAATCCCGTGATGAATGGATCGAGGCCTAAAGCTGGGTCGCTGAGTATGAAGACAACCACTTGAGGTGGAAGTATCGATATCATCAGGGAGCTCGTCCCCACCAGCCCAGAGATGAATGCTCCGAAATATCCTAGATCGACAAGGAAGGCTGAGACGTTGCGAAGCCCTATCAACCTTATAACAACAGTCCCCCCAACGATGGCGATAATCACCGTTACGATCACAAGTTTACTAGCGCCCCCTACACTCCAGAAGCTTCTATTACAGTTCAAAGAACCTCAACTGTTCGATGACACGTTTCCTTATCTCATCTACTGTAGGGAGTTCTCTGAGAACCTTTCCATCCTCAACGATTGGTTTCAGCATTGGAATAGTTGAACCGCCACACCTTGGACAGTCAGGATTCTCTATATCGACTCTTGTAACTAGGTCTACAACACATGTCGGGCACCTCCAGACCTGTTTGCAACCGCTGAATTTCCCCCTCTTAGCGTCAGGTCTACCTTCCCTCTCGACTATATCTAGGGCGAAGTCTATTGTTGGAGCGTTGCTTATCGACGTTCCGACACCGAATCCTTCGGCTCCAGCATCGACAAGCTCCAAAATATTTCTCTCATCCAACCCGCCTGAAACATATATCTTAACGTTTCTGTAACCTCTAGTATCAAGTTCCCACCTGACCTCCCTCACTATGTCTGTAAACCTGCCTTTTCTTGAGGTTGGCGTGTCGAGCCTCACCCCTTGCAGTCTATCCTTCAATGTTTCAGCAGCCATTATAGCCTCAGTCTTCTCGTCGTAATATGTGTCGACCAAGGCTATCCTTGGAACATCCTCAGGCATAACCTCATCATAAGCCTTCCAAGCTTCGGTCTGGTCGCCGAAGGCTATTATGAGGGCATGAGGCATGGTCCCCATAGGCTTCTTTCCAATAGTGTCGGCGCCAGAGAGGCTGGAGACCCCGTCCAACCCACCAATATAGGCGGCCCTATCAACCATTCTCGAGAGGGCTGGATGAATCCTTCTGATGCCGAATGAGATCACAACCTTGTCTACAGCAGCCTTCCTCACCCTAGCTGCTTTCGTAGCGACCCCTGACGCTTGGCATATCAGACCCAACATAGGGGTTTCAAGATGGCAGAAGTCACCGTACTTTCCACTCAAAGACATTACTGGAACACGTACACCGTATACGTCTCTAGGCCTGAAGACGGTCCCCTCATCCATGGAGTATAAGTTTACAGGCTGCCCCTCAAAGAGGTGGATGACCTCGTCGACCCCGCAGAGGACTGCCCAAGACCATCCGTTAGGCAGCTCTCCCGCCGTCGCCTCCATCGTGACCCTAATATTCTCAAGACCCTTAGCCTTGAGTATCTCCCTAGTCCTCACAAAATATATGTCGGTCGTCCCCCCGCTTCTTATCTCTTCCTCAGACGCTATATGGAATCGACCCATAAATCTCCATCACCCACCCCTATCTTTTAAGGTTGAAGGCTGAATCCGCCCAGTCTTATCCGCATATGTTACGTAAAGTAGTAGGGTGAAGAACGTTGCTATGATGGGTTGGAGTAATATTTGGGGTATCGGTGCGACAGCGAATAAGCAACCGGAGGATCCTCCGTCTAAAAATCCGTAAGGGGTGATGGTGACCACCAGTCCTTGAGAGATGAGCCATAGGGAAGCTATTCCGAGGGTGGTCTTCATATTCTTCTTTACGAACCTAACACTCAACCCAACCGCGCGGAACACACCAACATCTTCGATTACCAATGCTTGAATCCAAAATACTGTAAATATGAAGAAGATCCCCATACATGTCAGTAGGAGAAGCCATAGGCTGATAGGATCTATCAGAACCTCCAAGGCTTCAAGTAAGGTTACAGGTTCAAACCTCTTCAATATATTCTCAGGTTGGAGCTTGATCATTTGAGTAAGTTTAGGAGTATATGGTAGGAGTATGGCTGATGTCAAGATAATTCCAACCAATACGATAACAGCATATACTGTGGCGAGGAGGATGGTTCCAGCCAAGATCTTCAAAAAGTATTTGTCGCATCCATCCCAGAAATCTTTCATCGAAGTCGAACCTGTCAAGACCGCTTTCTTATTCATATTTGCTGCACCTGAGAGCACGTAAATGTAGGTTAGGCCAGCCAGCGTGGCTAAGACTGTTATTCCAAATATCAACCCATAGATGAGGTTTGAGGCTTGAACCTTCAAAATCGTGTATGTTATTGGCGTGAGAACATAGAATGCCGCGATCAAAACCATGATCGGAACCAAATAGAATATTATGAGGGATGGAAGGAACAGTATCATGTTATACCTGAGAACATCTAATGCCCTCCTAAAATCAGATATGAGATCCAAGTCGTCAGCCTCCAACTCTAATATATCTAGATAGAGATAAGTCTTGGTTGATGCTATATAATTTTAGAGAGACTAGAGAGACCAGATGAGGTGTCTTAGACTTTAACTGCCGGTTAACTGGCTTAAAGTTGAACTTAAACGTAAATAATTGGGAGGTTTCTGAACTTGGTTTACTTGATGTATTTTCTACAGTAGGGGCAGTAAAATCTCTGGTAGCTTGCATAGTATGTCAGGGGCCTATTGCATGTTGGGCATACCGCCAGATATCTCCCTTTCAAGGTTCCTGGAACTGTTCGGGCTCCATACCCCCTACGTTTTCCAAGGAGAGCCGCCGCGACGAGCGGTATGACCGCTATCGGAATC
>JAGTQO010000128.1:2273-3107 GCA_018396565.1 Candidatus Bathyarchaeota archaeon | reverse complement strand
GAGATAATAATAAACCTGAAGATAGGAGAGTCCATAGTGAAAGCCAAGAGCACACCAGAATTCAAGGCTGAGATGGGTGACAGACTATACCTCACAATGAACAAGGACAAGATGCACATATTCGACAGGGCAACAGGAAAAGCAGTGATGTAAACTCTACGACCGTATCTCTCTCTTGAACAGAGGCGGATGAACTGTACCGCTGGGCGGACCTTAAGCGTAAGACTATTTGAGGCTTGGCCTAAGGAAGCCCTGCGAAGAACCGCGCCTTCGTCTCTGCAAAAAGTTAGCTATTAGCTGCTTGTGCTGGCAAAGGACTTCGAGATCTGTTCAAGCAACCTGTAGATGTCTATGGAATTTTCGTCAGCCAAAACCATCACCCAATTTACATCATTTATCTGAAACTTAAACAGTAACTTTAATGAGTGATTGAAATAGATACTCAAATTAAGGTGCCCCAAAAAGGTAAGATAACGATCCCATCCAAGATCAAGGAGAGACTCGGAATCAATGAGGACGACTATCTCAGAATGGAGATAGTCGGCAACAGACTTATCTTGCTCCCACCAAAGACAGCGCCCAACCCCACAGAACTCCTCAGCGGTCTAGCAGAAGGGAACCCAATAAAGAAACCTGTAAAAGAAGAATTGAGAGAGGCCGTTGCAGCCAAGGCGGGGGAGAAACTTTCGAGGACCATAGAATGAGATTCGTCGACGCTAACGTCTCCATATACATCCTCACGAAATCTCCCAGGGAGGTCTACTGATGATGCACCATCTCATTCTATTGTGTAGACTGGTTCAGCAAACTTTTCCTTGACTGTTACTCCGAGTC
>JAGTQO010000128.1:0-2265 GCA_018396565.1 Candidatus Bathyarchaeota archaeon | reverse complement strand
CCGGAGGGTATGCGTGAACCCATAGCGAAGCGTGGTCTTGAGTCTTCGGTGACTATATCGCTTCTAAGCTCGAGATCCGTATCCAGATCTGAGCATGATATGTACTCGACTCCAGCGGCAAAATTTGCTCCGTAGGCGATTCCCACCCCACTCTCCATCATACATCCAACCATAACTTGGAGGCTATTTTCTGCGGCGAGCCTGACAGCTTCAAGTCCATGATGTATGCCGCCTACCTTCTGGAGTTTCAGGTTTATACCCTTAGCGGCCCTCAACCTGACTATTCTATTGATGTCTTCGATTGTCGCAGCCGATTCGTCGGCGAAGATAGGTATCTTAGACTTGTCGGTTACATGTTTAAGTTTTGCAAGGTCTCTTTTTGGGCATGGCTGCTCTATGAGAACAACTCGAGACCCGATCAGGTCGTAGATACTGTTGAAAAGGTCTGCAGCTGAGTCTGGATCGCAGTAAGACTGGTTTGCGTCCAATGTCAATTCGCCTGGGTATAGTTCGGCTACAGCCATCACCCTCTCAAGGTCCGAGTCGGGGTCCCCCCAAAGTTTCAACTTCAATCTGGATAGGTGGGCATCCCTGTATCTGTCTAAAAGTTTTCTGACTCTCTCCCCAATCTCATGTTCAGGTCCAAGGTATAGTGTTACGGTGTTTGGGACGAGTCTAGGCTTATCTGAGCCTAAGACTTGATATATAGGTTCTCCAAGCATCTTCCCTATGATGTCGTAGCAGGCGGAGTCTATCGCAGCTATTGATGTTGAACTTGAGAATCGCAACTCTTCTGAGGCTCCATTCAGGATCATATGTATCTTACCAAGTTCTGTTGGGTCTTCACCGATGAGGTGCCTCCCTGATCTATGGAGAAATCTTATTGAGTCGGCTTGACTGTCGCCTGTAACAGGGGCAAATGGTGCAGCCTCCCCGTAACCAGATATTCCTGAATCTGTATCGACAACTAGTAGGATGTTCGATGTTTGAGTGAAAGTGTTGTATGAGATTCTGAGGGGTTCATAGAATTCAAGGTTCAACTCGTATACTCTGATTCTGGTGATCTTCAAGGTTGAACATCCAGTAACAGATGCATAGAATACGTTGAGCGGCGACTCTAATATTGTTATTGAGGTTGGGGTTCATTGTGTCATGGTCTGGAGTCTATGCGGAAGACATATCTGTTATACAAATCCTATCTTAGATGATGCGTATGGATGAAGGTTTTCTAGACATATATTCGAACACTGGAACAGGCATCTCCGATACGGACGTGAAGGCTCTGAGGGCAATGATGAGACGCTTCAATCTTCACACGAAAGAGTTCCATCAATACTGGGATGAGACCGAGGATATGTTGAGGAAGGTCTTCCAGACAAGAAATGAGGTTGTGGCTGTCACAGGCTCTATCAGGGTTGCTTTCGATGTGGTGTTGAGTAACCTGATTGAGAGGGGTGATAAGATACTTGTCTTGACGAACGGCTACTGGGGCGACTACGTTCCAAAAGTTGTTGAGTCCTATGGTGGCGAGGCTGTCGTATGCAGGGATGATCCTAGAAGGCCATTGAGTCTAGGCAAGATCAAGGATTCTTTGAGAGAGCATAGTGATGTGAAGGCTGTGACGGTGATGCATGTGGAGACAGACACCGGTGTAGCAAACAGGATCAGGGAGATCGGGGAGGTTGTCAGAAGAATGTCTGACGCCCTCTACATCGTTGACTGTGCAACATCGCTTGGAGGGATGGAGGTTAAGGTCGACGATTGGCGGATAGACTTCTGCTTCTCGGGATCCCATAAATGTTTGTCGGCCCCTGTAGGCTTGGCCTTCATAACCGTGAGCGGCAGAGGCTGGGAGACCATTGAGAATAGGAAGAACCCGATTCTGGGCCTATACAACAATCTGGCACCTTGGAGGAAGCCTATAAAGTTGGAGTGTGAGCCGCCGATACCTGCACTGGTTCTCCATGCGGTCAGATCCGCCCTGGAATGGATGCTCTCAAAGGGCATGGAGAAGGTTTTCAAGATGCATGAGGTTGCAGCCTGCGCCTTAAGATGTGGACTCATCGAGATGGGCCTGGAAGTCTTTCCAGACTGCTCCAGCTGCGGAGGCTGCACATCAGAGGAAAGATTCTGCAGCGACGTCGTAACAACCATCAAATACCCTGAGAAAGTTGAGTCGGAGGATGTTGAGAATATTATGGGGCGAAGGTACAATCTCTCGGTCCTCGCCTCACCTTACAGACCTGAATGTTTCCAGCTGGGCAC
>JAGTQO010000025.1:13196-18472 GCA_018396565.1 Candidatus Bathyarchaeota archaeon | reverse complement strand
CGATTGGTGAGGTGAGATCATCTATGTCATAGTAGCCTGTAGCGAGGGCGTAAACTTCAGATGGTTTCTTTGACAGTTCGTGAATAAGAATCTTCTCCGCTGGATGTGTCATTATCACGTATACCTCGAGCATTTTCTGTCTTAGCACCTCCAGTAGCCTCCATGCGTATATCATTCCACTTGCGCCTGTGATACCTATTATTATGCGCAATCTATGGTCTACTCCAGTAAGTTGGGCCTTCCACTAGGTTTAATCTACCCATGTGGCTATTAAGATTTGAAGACGGAGATGTGGCTGAATAAACTTCTAATAGATTAGTCGGTTGGGGATTTCTCGACGTGAACGGTCAATACAAACGCGTAGTCGCATTGGGTGGCACATTCGATCACCTACACAAGGGTCATAAAAGTCTCATACGTAAGGCTCTGCAGCTTGGTGATAGGCTCATAATTGGTTTAAGCAGTGATGAATACCTCTCCCGATGGAGGAAGAACCATTCTGTAAATAGTTATGAAAAGAGACTGGATAAATTAAAGTCATTTTTATCTGAATTGAATGTGTTGGGTAAGGTTACTGTAGTTCCACTAGACGATCCATTTGGGCCTTCAGTCTCAGACAGTACCATCTCAGTATTGGTTGTCACTGGAGATACTTTAGAGAGGGCTCTGGAAATCAATAAGATTAGAATTTCAAAGAAGCTGCCACCTCTCCAGATCTATGTGTGCGACTTTATTTTAGCTGATGATGGGGCACCAATATCCTCCACGAGGATACGAAAGGGACAGATCGATGAGGAAGGTCACATTCTCGAAGTAAATTAGCCGTTACCGCATTCGAAAAATGACATTTATTCACCATCTAATATTGATCAAGCCTAATTTTTATCGATTGGAACATTCAACAAAATTAAAATGCGCTTCTAGAGTATTTCTTAAGATTATGGTATACCAAAAAGAATACTAAATGGTAACGTATAAATTATATTATCACGATTCTAAAAATGGAAACCTGCAAATACGACCCTAATCATTTCCTGAACTTTGATCAGGTTCGGATATGGCGAATTCTCGTTCCCATCTATCTGATATCTTTATTAGATTCTTCCTGAATTCTTGAAACTCCACAAAGAAACCTTCTTTGAGAGAGTTACCTACGTATCTCTTGCTCCAAGAAACCATCCCCATGCGTAACATGTCCTTCCAAACATAGTAAACTAGCCTCCTGGATGCCGTGAATGGTCTGTTCCTCCAGATGAAGCTTCCATTCTTAATTTTGGTTGCAAAGGTGTTCAACGCATGTTTTGAAAAGTACCCCCTGCTTTTTTTAAGTTCCTCCATTAGGAAATGTAGTATCACACGTTGCTTAGTGTTGGCTGGATAGATGATGCTCGCAAAGTCAGAATATAGGTTCATCGAGAGTGAATCCTTGTCGAAGTGTATTCCACGTAGAGGCTTATGTGCACTCTTAGTTGCACTTTTTTTGACCATTAAACCTCACAGCCGGACATCTACTAGTTTTGCCGACACTGACCATTTTTGCAATATAGGTTGCATATACGCTTTTGCAATAATGAATATTTTGGGCAACTATAATTGCACTAGCTGATTGAGAGGCGTAGAGAAAGTTGGAAACCAAAAAGTTCTCTGTAGCAAGTAACGACTGGTTATCCTCCAATTTATCGTAGCGATCACAATTCTTCGAAAAATTGGAGGCCTACGCGGTGTATCTGGCATCAGGTCTTGGTTTCTGCTGTTCTTCAGGAATTGAAATAGGTGGTATAGGTGGGGGAACACCTATAGTCTTAGCGATCACTATAGCCTCAGCAACAGCAGCGTTAGAGATTGCTTGAGCGATAAAGGGTGGCGGTGGCTTTCTATTCTTGTAGTCTTCAATTATTTTATTCAGTTCATTTTCTTCCCCTATCGTCTGGGCCCTTCCCTTGATGCTTATCTGAGCCACTGAGGGGGTAAATGAAACCGTAAATACAAATGGTGCCTCTACGATACTGGCAGATTTTCTTTCGAAACCTAGAAGGTTGACGTTTATTGCGATCTGCACCTCCGGTGGGAGTGAAGCGTCAATACCCCAAAGCCTCTCCCCTGATATCTGAGTCACGAAGACCCTTATACTTACCATACCAACATCCTCTACGATGAATATTAACCTCGTCTATAAGTTGGTCGGTTTAGACCTCCTCTTACGCTTAGGTTTCTGGACTCTCTCAAAAATAAGTTTCTCTCCCACAATCTTCGCCAAAAGAGGTTGACCCTCTCTAAAAGGAAAAGCGGAATCGTCAACGAACTTCGTCGGTAAGTATATTCTTGGAGATCTGTATGCTGGTAAACCTTGTTTATCCTTTTTTCTAACAACTGTCAATTTCGTAAGTATTCTGTCAACCATTTTTTATACCAAATAATACTTCACAAAGCAGCTTTAACTAGTTTACGGTTTACACCTCGACTGCTATTAGTCTAGTAACGTTTTCATAGTAGAATGAATCCAATATTTAGAACCGAACTATAAGAATTGGAAAACGCCAGGAGAGGATAGGTAAGTTTGGGCTCCAGACAAGTGTTTTCCGTATTTCTACTATTAGTTATATTGATCGTCCTTCTTTATCCCACAACGGCGACTGGGACAGTTTCAGTGACAGCATCATATGGTCAGGCACCTCCGATAGAGACACCCCTAGGACCCATAATAATTACAGGGGTCACCAACCTATATGTATCCTTTAGCGAGATCAGGATACACTTAGCCAATGAAAGAAACGATAGCGGATGGGTTCCAATAATTTATAACACTGCGAGCGTAGACATTATAAGATTTTCAAACAACCCTGGAGTAATCTTCAGTACACCAACCGTTCCAGTCGGGGAGTATGACAGGGTCTTTCTTAGGTTTGGAAACTCCAGCGCTGTGGTAAACGGAACCACACTAAATGTTGAAAGTATACCGAGATTCGTTATCGTCGATTACCGATTTTCTGTCAAGTCAGGCTCAGAGACTATATTGAAGTTGAAGCTCACAGCAGACTACCGTGCAATAAATATAAGTAAGCCTAAAGTCTTCTTCGAGATAAGTCCTATACCGGACTAATGAATTCTATCGAAGAATGGGAGGAGAAGTGTATGTGCGTAATAGGGAAGAATAAACTCGTCGAGATGATTGAAAAATATAAAGTAATATACCCATACGACAGTAATCTGCTCGACGGGGATGGGTATATTCTTACAGTCAAGGACGAGACAACTCTCCATTACCTAGAGCATAAGAATCTAATATCCTATGAGGTCGTATTCACTCCACCAGACACGGTAGCACATCTGACTGCTAAGAGTCGATACGGCAGAATGGGTCTGTCATTTCTAAATGCAGCAAAGGTGCATAGCGGCTTCATCGGAAGGCTTGCGCTCGAACTTGTGAATTTAAGCAATGATAGGCAACCAATAGTGATCAAGAGGGGGGATCCACTTATGCATATAGAATTCATCACACGTGATGGATCTCCATCACCCTACACAGGCCCATACCAGTTCCAATATATGACCGACGAAGAGACCGCAATGTACAAAGCTGTTATAGAAAAGAAATTCCCAACTTTATTCAATCAAGGAAATCTGGATCGTATGGTTAAAGACCGTATTATATAAAATCTTAAAAGATATCTTCACAGCCTCAGCCTCCTCCTTAACTTTATTTCATAACAATATACCGCTGAAGTTATCGATGCTAATCCAACGATTGTCATCAGCATGAGTGTGGCTTGAGTGTTTTGGGATGTCTCGACTAGGAGGGTCCCATCGATTGCCACTCCATACCCATTTATGCTGACTCGGGCGTTCGACTCAGTATAACAGTAAAAGTTCCTTGAGACATTTCCTGACTTAACTTCGGCCCTAAGGTCGATGAGCTTTCCTACAACAGTTTTCCAGATAGTGGTCTTTGAATCTGCATCAAATTCTCTAACCCAAGAACTTACTTTAGACTCTATACTCGTTAGATCGATAGATGTTATGTTACCAGCAATGTTGGCAGCCAGCTTGGAATCTACAGGTGTATAGATTGGAGAGTAGTATTTGACTTCAGATTCATTTGAAAAAGATCGCATGAAGGGTTGTAAGTATTTTTGTCCCACAAGGTTGTAACTTATATTGTTAGCCCGCAGATCCTCCTTCACTTTAAATGATATCCAACTCAAATCAACTCTCTTAACATCACGATCAATCCTAATAGCCCCTTTCAGGTTGAATTGAATTGTAAGGTTCAACCAGACATTATTAGAGGTAATCATTATCGATACATTTGAAATTTCTCTGGTAGGATAGTCTTTCAACAGCGAATTTCTTAAGGCCTGTTCAGCCTGTTCCAAATCAATCCCGCTAACGTGTATGCTTGCCTCATTCATAGCCGTCATGTTCTGGAATGTTTTAGACTCGACCTTGACTTCTAAATATCGGTCCATAACCCTTACTTCGATGCTTGCCGCTTCAACGGGATGCGCGACCGAGGATAGGTAGATTAGTAACATTACAACCGTCGCTATAATCTTATTAGTCATATTTACCATCTATTCTTAATGTCTTTCTTTTTAGCGTACTTTCGTGCCTGGAGGGACATCACTCGGGACAGTTAACCATATAGGCTTACCATTGTGATCTGCGGCCAGAGCCATGCCTCTTGATTCTATCCCTGCGATAATTTTCGGTTCTAGGTTTGCAACGACTATTAGGTTGGTTCCGACAAGGTCCTCAGGTCTATAGTACTCGCCACCACCGGCAATAATCTCTACCTTAGATGATCCAAGGTCCACATTCAGTTTGAAGAGTTTATCCTTACCAGGCACTCTTTCTGAACTTAGAACTCTACCAACCCTGATATCTAACTTCGAAAAGTCTCTGAACGCCACCGACATCTCCTGAACCCCCTTAATTGGTTAAGAACCATGGATAAAAATCTATTTTGATATGCAATGTAGCAACTCTATAATCCCGTAAGAGAATAGCAGAGCGATCGCTGGAACGCTAGGAGTCAGATAGAAGATGAACTGCGTTTTCCTCGGCAAGATGAAGAACAGTCCGTAAACGAATGCTATCCAAAAGACAGGTAGGAGTCTAAGAGTAACTTCTCTTGTTTTAAGAGCTTCGTGTGCAAGTAAGAGTGCAACGGGTAGGGATAGTGGGTAGATTATGGGGTTAGCGGATGCTGAGAGTGAAAACTCAGGGCCTGAATAAAGTGGGAATGGAACTAAGTTGAACATCCAACCGTAAGGGTG
>JAGTQO010000025.1:0-13123 GCA_018396565.1 Candidatus Bathyarchaeota archaeon | reverse complement strand
TTTCCTTGATTGAATAAAGTTGGAGCAATAGATAGAAAGAAGGTGCACATGCCCAGTGGAAGAATCACCTTCAAAGCCTTAATAGCCTTTCCTGAACATACCAAGTATGCGATAATACTTACTGCTGCAAAGGCGCCGACGAGCTTAATACCACAAGCTAAACCCAATGATACTGCAGATAAATAGTATCTGTCGTAGCAGATGCTGGCGAAAGCTAAAGTCACAAAGAATGCGAGGAGTATGTCGAGCATGGCGATTTTTGACATGGCATACTCTAAAGGATCTACTATTAGGAGGGCCGCTGCAGACGCACCCACAATTTCATTGAAGATTCTTCGGCCTGCAAGATATGTCAGTGAGATGATAAAGCTACCTGCCAGCACACTGATAATTCTCCATCCAAGTGGATTATATCCGAAGGAAGCTATCCCAGCGGCGATGAGGATCTTTCCAAAAGGTGGATGGACATAGTTCGGGTCTCCTTCGAGGCTCAGTATAGAGTTCGCTGCCGGAACGTAGTATGCCTCATCGACCATGAATGTTTCAGGAGTTGTAACATTATGTAGCCTCACCGCCAGAGCAAGTAGGAAGATCCCCACAGTAAGTGTTAGAACCGTTAACTTATCTCGGGAAAATGTGAGTTTCACATTTGAACATTCAAATTTTGGCAATGTCCAAGTTCCACTGCGATTGTCAGTCGCCCATATAACTAGGATGAATCTTGTTTAAAAGACCTTTCAAAGGCTTCTTGAGTCCTCCGCCCACAGGATCCATTAGAATCAGAACTTCGCTATCTTCCACAATTTCATTGAGGATTCCCCCTGTAGAGGGCTCTATCCTACCTTTGACGCCTATGAGAAAGGGAAGTATCCGGCCCGTCTCTTTATCCCATATGAGATCTCTGAATGCTGGTCCAACTCTTTCAGCAGCTGAACATAGTACGTGGTATATTGTGGAGCCTTGAGGCACCTCCTGCTTAATCTCCTCCACACCGGTCGCTGTCCGAAAGAGGGTATATAGTCTCAAGGTAACGTTTGGCATTTGCAAAAAAATGGGGACGGGATGTTTATTTATATAGATCTCTGATCGCTTCTGTTAAGCCCAGCCTGCTGAGTGTCTCTTTCGTAGGGATTCCGCTCTTCTTATCCCACCCTCGGAGTTCATAGTACTTATCCTTCAACATTTCGAGCTCCTCTGGTGGGCTATACATCCCTTTTGATGGGCCTTCAGGTATTGGCTCAGTCATAAACCTTATCGCTTGAACGTCATGCTCCCTCCGGTGGCCTTCACGGCAGTTGAAAGCCCTCTCCAGATTCCATATTCTGTCCGCGATATCTACGATTTCAGGCAGTTTGAGGCCCATACCTGTAACGACATTTATGATGTTCATATGCTCATTCGTGATTTCAATCAGGCCATATATGCCCTCAGTCATTCTGCAGACACACATAGAGTCTTGTATTGTAGTGAGTCTCTGGGTTCCTATCGCATATTCAGGTTTACCTTCAAGTGTCTTTCTATCCACTTTACCGATCCTTTCCCCCGTAGGTCTCCCGTCTTGATGGCTTCCACCTCTTGTCGATGTGACCATGCCCAGACAGTAGCCTTTCAAACCCCTTGGAGAGTGTCCTGCATTCTCCAAACCTTTAATGGTCACCGCGTATTTTTCCGCTCCTTTCCCGATCTTCTTCGCTGCCCTCGCTGCCCCTTCAGCTAGTAGATCACCAATACCTTCACGTTTAGATATCTTCTCAAGTAGCTGAAGGAGGGCAGTTTCGTTTCCAAATCTGAGATCTAGACCGTCAACCTCTCCTTTGGAAAGAATCCCTTTCTCGTAACATTCCATTGCGAAAGAGATCACTGCACCTGTAGATATGGTGTCTAAACCGTACTCGTCTGATAATCTATCTGCCTTTGCAATCATCTCCAAGGAGGCTACGCCACAGTTTGAGCCATACGCGAATATTGTTTCATACTCTGGCCCTTCATCGAATGTGCCTGCGTAAGGTCCGGTCTTGACATAGCTGAGTTTAGTACAGTATATGGGACAAGCCATGCACCCCCTGTCTCTGACAACCATTTTCGCCCGCATAACCTCACCACTTATCTTCTCAACTTCCTCAAAAACTTCGGTCTGCCAATTTCTGGTTCCTAATATTCCAAGCTGATTTTGTGTTGTAGTCACCCCGGGTGTCCCCAGCGTAGGAAGCGCTTTTCCAGTCCCTGGATTCGCTTTTATCCTCTCGATCTGGTCTGTAACGACTTTTTGAAATTCTTCTATGTTGGGAACCTCTACATCTTGGGTTCCGCGAATTACCAGAGCTTTAAACTTTTTCGATCCGAGAACTGCTCCGCTTCCGCCTCTTCCAGCTGCCCGAGCACCCCATATCGTGCAAGCAAATCTTACAAGCCTCTCTCCAGCTGGTCCGATGCAAGCTATTTGAGCATTCGGTTCCTTCAAATCCTTTCTTAAAATTTCCTGAGTCTCAAAAGTATTCTTTCCCCATAAGTGCGATGCATCTTTGAATTCAATCTTATCATCGAATACTGTTATGTAGATAGGTGTCTTCGATTGGCCCTCAACTATTATTCCGTCCCATCCAGCATACTTCATCTCTGGCCCAAAGCATCCTCCTGCATAGGAGTCGAAGAAATATCCTGTCAATGGTGACTTTGTAAATACGCCTGAGCGGCCAGCTGTTGGAACCATTGTGCCTTGGATAGGTCCAGCAGCAAATACCACCTTATTTTCTGGGCCGAGAGGGTCTATACCTGGTTTGAGTTCGTCGTATAGTATCTTGACTCCGAAACCGTTCCCTCCTAGAAACTGCCTTGCAGTTTCCTTCGTTAACTGGACGGCTGAATGCTTCTTATTTGTTAGGTCTAGACGTAGAAATTTTCCCGCATATCCTCCATAAATCCACATATTCACCATCCTCCTCCAACAGGTTCCAGTAATGATACAGTATCTCCATCTCTTAATTTATGGTTTAAGTTTCCTTTCACACTACTTATCTCCTCTTGGCCGACCATGATGAGGAAAGGTGCTAGGCTACCGGTCAATGGGTCCCTTATCCTATCCTCGAAATCTTTGCCGAATCTTCTACTCAGCTTACCTATCAGGTCTTTGATTGTTTCTCCTTCATTTATCTCAATATCTACTTCTTTCATTCCAGCCGCTTGCCTCAGATGTGCGAAGAGTTTAACCTTCACCTTCCCCATCTTATCGAGCCCCTGAATACTCACTTTATAATTTTCTCCTTCACCCTTGCTATTTGGGCTGCACCGAAGTCTCTCCGTCTCTCCGATGCTAAAGACGTTTGTCCACCTGATAGTAGGGCGTTGGTTGGACAGTATTTAACACATTGGGGGTCTCCACCACATACATCGCATACCAGGGGTATCTTCTTTGTTGGATGCCATTCTATTGCAGCGAATGGGCATGCTTCTATACATCTTCCGCATTGAATGCATATGTCCTCACGGATCTTCATTCCGCCTCCAGCCTTTTCGTCTCTGTAGATAGCTTTAGGTGTAGTTGGGCATGCATCGCTGCACGGTGGTTTGCCACATGATCTGCATGCGTTAGGGTAATAGAGTTCAGGCATGCCTTGGAAATCAATCCAGATCCTTGACTTTGATGGATTAAACGCCTTCTCATGAACCATTGAGCAGGTGAGCTCACATATTCTGCACCCTACGCATCTCTCCGACATTATCGCTAGTATAGCCATAGCGACACAACCTTTCCTACGCTATTTGTGTTCGAAACATTATTTTAAGATTGGCCTCCAGGCTTCTTAAGAATATTCTCAAGTAGCTCCTCAGCTCTCAATGGATTGAAGACTCCGCATACACATGGTTTCGCTAATTCACGTGCGGCCTCCTCTATTGAGATCTTGTCTCTCTTAATGTCGCTTATCATTTTCTTCACAAGCAATGGTGATACGCAGTGGTGTCCGCACATGGTCGTTATGTCCAGTATCTCCCGCTCGGGCAATAGTTCTTTCTTGCCGAAGACTCCTAAAGAGATATTCAGTGAGTGAGGTTTCAAACCTATATTTTTCAATGTGGGCCAAACTTCAGAGAAAAGGCCTGAGACTACTACTGATAGTCCCAGGTCCGCCTCCTTCAATTCTTTCAAGCATTCCTCGAGATCATTCTTGTTTGTGAATACACCGTGAACTATCGAGTTTTCCTTTGTACTGTTTAATATGGGCTTCAAACCTTTTCTGAAGTAGTTTCCTGTCCGCATATCGCCAAAGTTCACTGGGTTATGTTTCAAAATTATTTCTAGGGCTTTCCTAAATTTTGGAGCTGAGTCTTTACTGTTTATTCCTTGGGCTGCTATTACAAGTACCGGATAGTCTATTGAGAGGGATTCAACTGTTCCTGACCTATGTAATGTATGGGTCATTCATCTTCACCTCTAGAATTTCGCCGCAGGTTTACCTATCCCGATGTTGGTCTTCCCATTAGGTAGGTAGTATATGTTGTGTTCGTTGAGATACTTCATTATTGGGACTGACCCGTCAGGGTTCACTTTGACGCATATTCCGAGGCTGAAGACAGAGTTGATCTCCTTCGAAACCCTTTGAAGAGTCTCTAGGACTTCTGGAAACTTCTCTTCTTTAATCTTAAATTCAGGAATGCATGAGTGAACCCTTTCAGATAGAACATCATCCCTAAGTTTACCTGTCTTCTTATCTGACATTAAGAAGGTCAAGGGATTCAATGGTTCAAATTCTACACCAACCTTCGCTAATGCCATAGTCAGTTTCTCTACATCTTTCAGATCGACTCCGACACCTGGCCTACCCATATCTACTGAGAAACCTACTTCCCCGGGTCTAAACCGGCCCGTCACATCATTTGTCTTCATTTCTTCCGTACCTCTCCCAGGCACATTCGTCTGCTTATGCTCCTTATAGACTGTTGCGAAGACCTCTCTTACTGATCGGGGCCACTCGAGCTCCTCTGGTTGTATGGCGTTGACTGGGCAGTTTGCGTTATTGTAACATACTGAACACTCCACGCATTTGTTTCTGTCTATATGTGCTTTCTTATCCTTTCCAATGGAGATAGCCCCAGAGGGGCAGTATGGAACGCATCTTGTACACCCCACACAGAGATCGGTAATCAACATTTCAATGACACCACCATGGTTTTGACTCGAATGAATACCTAACATGATATAAGTTTAACTAATACATTATATTGGCTGAAAACCAAAACTGAATTCCGTATCACATCACTGAACTGGCGGTTTCTAGGTCAGGAACAGTTGAATCCCTAAGTTTACCTGTCTTCTTATCTGACATTAAGAAGGTCAAGGGATTCAATGGTTCAAATTCTACACCAACCTTCGCTAATGCCATAGTCAGTTTCTCTACATCTTTCAGATCGACTCCGACACCTGGCCTACCCATATCTACTGAGAAACCTACTTCCCCGGGTCTAAACCGGCCCGTCACATCATTTGTCTTCATTTCTTCCGTACCTCTCCCAGGCACATTCGTCTGCTTATGCTCCTTATAGACTGTTGCGAAGACCTCTCTTACTGATCGGGGCCACTCGAGCTCCTCTGGTTGTATGGCGTTGACTGGGCAGTTTGCGTTATTGTAACATACTGAACACTCCACGCATTTGTTTCTGTCTATATGTGCTTTCTTATCCTTTCCAATGGAGATAGCCCCAGAGGGGCAGTATGGAACGCATCTTGTACACCCCACACAGAGATCGGTAATCAACATTTCAATGACACCACCATGGTTTTGACTCGAATGAATACCTAACATGATATAAGTTTAACTAATACATTATATTGGCTGAAAACCAAAACTGAATTCCGTATCACATCACTGAACTGGCGGTTTCTAATCCTATGTAGACGTGAATGCTTATATGGTGAGTGGATCACAAAATCAAAATACCTTATAGATGCATATATTCGAATTGAAATATTCCATCAGAAGGGAGTGACATTTTACTATCCTTCCAAATATTCAGAACATGAAGGTGCCCTTTGGACCTAAGTCAAAAATGGTAGAGACCGTTGACGTCACTAATAAAACGTGGCCAGGACATTGCTAAGAATGCAAGAAATCAACGAAACAGAATTGCGAGAGAGGCTGTCATCTCAGCGTTGGAGGCAGCTATTGAATCTGCTAATCCTTACAAGTTAGTAATGGAACATATTCACCTTAAGGATTCAAACCTGATCATTGATGGGGAAGAAATCTCCTTAAACAAATATAGGAACATACTGGTTGTAGGAGGGGGAAAAGCTGTTGGTGCCATGGCTGAAGCGTTGGAGGATGTTCTTGGAGACAAGATTAAGGAAGGCTTAGTCAACATATTGACTGGGACAGCTGGTAGGTACAGGACGAGAAAGATAAAGTTGAATGAGGCTGGCCACCCTATCCCCGACCTATCAGGCATGGTGGGAACAAAGCGGATGTTTGAGATGGTAGAAAATGCAAGGAAGGAAGACTTGATAATATGCTTGATATCCGGTGGAGGTTCAGCTATGATGACGCTGCCTGCAAGAGGAGTAAGTATTGAAGATAAGCAGAAGCTTACGAAGCTTTTGTTGTTGAGCGGCGCAAATATCAATGAGATCAATATCGTCAGAAAACACCTGTCGATGTTTAAAGGTGGGCAGCTGGCAAAAGCGGCTTTTCCAGCCACCACCGTTAGCCTGATACTTTCGGATGTTGTAGGCGACCCAATAGACTCCATCGCTTCGGGACCTACAGCTCCTGATCCAACTACTTACAGAGATGCAATAGAAATTCTGCGTAAATATGATCTGTGGGATAAGACACCTGATACTATTAAGAATGTTCTTGATAAGGGTTCAGCTGGACTCTTACCGGAAACCCCGAAGCCTGACAACCCTATATTTGAGAATGTAAGGAATATTATAGTTGGGAATAATTTGATGGCTTGTAAAGCAGCCAAGGCTGTGTTGAAGAACCTCGGATTCAAGACACTCATATTAACCACAAGAATGCAAGGTGAATCAAGGGAAGTAGGTATATTCCTCGGCTCTATTGCAAAAGAGATATCCAGCTCTGGAAACCCTCAACAGCCACCGGCGGCGATTGTCGTCGGTGGAGAGACTACTGTAACCGTTAGAGGAAGAGGGTTAGGAGGCCGCAATCAAGAGTTGGTTCTCAGCGCTGCTAAATGTATAGCTGACAGGAATGGCGTATGCATAGGTTCTATAGGCACCGATGGAATAGACGGTCCAACCGACGCTGCCGGTGCACTGGTCGACGGGGAGACCTTGAGGAGAGCTAATGAGCTAGGACTTGACTATGGAAGGGCTCTCATGGAGAATGATTCATATAACTTCTTCCGCGTGCTCGATGATCTTTTGATAACAGGACCAACAGGATCTAATGTGAATGATGTCGCAATTTTATGCGTCTGTGCGTGAGGAATTCTTATATTCGATGGGCCTTCTTCACCAAGTATTTTAGCAGGTCAACCAACCTACATGAGAAGGCCCATTCGTTATCATACCACCCGAATATCTTGACAAGATTCTCACCGATGACCATGGTGCTCTGGCCGTCTATTACCGCTGAGTGTGGGTTTCCAACAATGTCTATTGACACTATGGGCTCTTCAGTATACTCCATAATCCCCTTCAACGTTGTTTGAGCAGCGGCTTTCATAGCGGCGTTGACTTTTTCAACTGTGACTGGTTTTTTCGTTTGAGCAACAAAGTCAACTATTGAGCCGTTCGGTACAGGTACCCTAAGGGCGACTCCGTCGAGTCTACCTTTGAGTTCAGGTATTACTTCAGTTACAGCCCTAGCTGCACCCGTAGTTGTAGGTATGATAGATAGGCATGCTGCCCTCGCTCTTCTCAGGTCCCTATGGGGAAGGTCTAGTAGCCTCTGATCATTTGTGTAGGCATGGCAAGTAGACATGAGCCCATAATTTATTCCGAAGTTATCGTTTAGGACCTTTACTATGGGTGCTATGCAGTTTGTTGTGCACGAAGCCATTGAAATTATATTGTGTTTGCCTGGATCATATGTATGCTCGTTTACTCCCAATACTATTGTAACATCAGGATCTCTTGCAGGGGCTGTGATGACGACTTTTTTGGCTCCTGCGCTTATATGCTTTGAAGCATCCTCACGATTTGTGAATAATCCTGTTGACTCTACAACATAATCGATCTCCATGTTTCTCCATGGCAGATTCGAAGGATCCTTATGTGTCAGCACCTTTACTTTCCTACCGTCGACTTCAAAACCATCGTCAATAACCTTCACATCGACATTCAACCTACCTAGGACTGAGTCATACTTTAACAGGTGTGCAAGGGTTTTGGCGTCGGTTACATCATTTACTACATTGATCTCAAGTAAACTCTTAAACTCTTGATCTGACAGTGTGGCTCTATAGAAGTTGCGTCCAATCCTCCCGAATCCATTGATGGCTACACGATAAACCATTCTATACTATTCAACTCCTACCTTCACGTCGACAATTACCCTATTTGCTGAACCTGTTCTTGAGTTTATCTAAGACTTCTTTTAATGTTGTATACTCCATCTCTGCAGATCCTACCCTATGTGGAATGAATGGGCCGTTACGTCTTATATACTCTGCTATCTCGTTGGCTTTGGCTCTTGTATATTCGAAGGCAGGGTCATCGAAGAGGTCTGCTGGCCCTATCAGCTTCCCGTCACATAGTTGGAATCCAAGTGCAACTACACGTGGGGGGCCATCAAACCTGGTGCATTTATTCTGGCTATCATTGACACTCACAGGCATCAACGGACCATGGTGTGAACCCCTCATCCAACCTGGCACTAGATGCGGGAAGCTGAAGGCTTCAAGGATTTCTCCAACAGCTGGCAGACCATGCTGAGCCCTCAATATGCATGCAGGATCATCTTTACCAACATACCTCCCGGCGATTATTGAGAGCTTGGTAGTGGTGCTCGCAGCCGCAGGTAAACCATCGTAACGATAGACTTTTCTAATAATATACCGATTAGGGTCTCCGATGAGGGCTAGGAGATCATATAATTCCTCAGGACACTTAAGCTTCACAGAAGCATCTTCATGAAGGTCGTAAACCTCGAATATGAATCCTCCGTGAAGGTTTGGATCGAAGACTAACCCGGATGTATTGAATGGATCTGCAAATATCTTGTATAGCGGCAGATTCCAGGCGCCTGGCGAGGTCTTGTCTGCTAACAATATTATTAGAGGATCACTCGTCCTCTCTTCAAATTCCAATTCAGCGGCTCCAGGACCCATCCCCTTCACGTTTCCTGAAAACGATTCTACCAGTAAGTCTTGACCAGCCGCATAAAGTTTGAGTGGTTTCGATACCTTTTCAGTAACTTCCTTGAAAGTTTCCCAAGCTAGCCTGTGAATCTCAGCATTGTTCTCACCCATTCTGTGTGTCATTATAAGGTCGAGGTCGTCTCCACAATGTGTTACACGAAAGTCGACTATCAATCCCTGTTTCCGTGCATTCTCTAATTGTTGAGTTGCAACTTCAAGCTCTTTGGGATGAGTGATGTGATGGCCTACAATGGAGCCTACATCTGCTTTCAAAACAGATACTGTCAAAAGGCTCTTCTCCCGCATACACCTCAACCTCCCTAGTGTAGGATAATGTAATGTAATACTTTTAACCTTTAAGTGTATTACATTTTTAACACGAATAATGTTAAAATGTAATCCAGGAAAGTATTCCTTAAATGATTCTATCTATTGAAGTGATGTTCAAAAAGCATATGCGGGGATGAGTCTTTGGGTAGAAACATACATTATCCACTCATCATAGTCAACTTGAAGACATACTTGGAGGCCGTTGGAAAAAAGGCTGAGGAGCTGGCTAAGATTTCAGAGAAAGTTTCATATGAGACAGGGACATGCATAGGATTAGCGCCTAATTTCACGGACATAAGCAGACTCTCAATTTTCAACATACCAGTTTTCTCGCAACACATAGACCCCATAGAGCCCGGTCCTTACACAGGCCATATCTTGGCTGAATCAGTAGCAGAGGCTGGTGCTACAGGCACAATAGTTAATCATTCTGAGAAGAGACTCAAAATATCAGATATAGAAGTGGCGATTGAAAGGGCGAAGGAGGTTGGTTTGGCAACGGTTGTCTGTGCGAATACGACTAGGGTAGGTATCGCAGTGGCAGCTTTTGCACCTAGTATGGTTGCAATAGAGCCCCCAGAACTTATAGGTACAGGAATAGCGGTATCTAAGGCTAAACCGGAAGTAGTCTCAAACTCTGTTAGAGAAATCAAGAAAATAGATCCGAATGTCGAGGTCCTTTGTGGTGCAGGAATAGTGTCTGGGAGAGATGTATACGCCGCAATAAAACTCGGCAGCAATGGAATACTTGTGGCAAGCGGAGTTATAAAAGCGCCAAATTGGGAAAACTCCCTTCTGGAATTTGCCAAGGCAGCAGCTGACGCATCCGGAGAACTGTGATATCTTGAAAGTTAAGTTTGAATGTCCATGCTGCCTTTTGAATAGGGCATATGTAGAGACAAAGATGGCCACAGAGAATCCAGAGATACGATTACAAACACTCATAGAAGTTATGAGAGTATTTGCAGACAATTTTACACTTGAAACTACACCTGCATATATGGGAACCCTCAGAGATCGCCAAATCAAAATAGCCACTAAAAATCCAGACCCATTCAAAAAAGTGAAGATTGCAAGCAACAGAGAGGCTTTAGAAATTCTTTCTAAAGCAATCGATTATGTCACCCAGTCAGGATCGAGTTCAGAGCGGTTCAGGAGGGCCTGTCTAATATCAATAGCTGGAAACGCATTCGAATTTGGAATAAAAGACTATAGGTTTAGTTTTGATGATCTTCCAAAACTAATTGAAAAGGCGGAGGAAGATCTGCAGGTAGATCAAATATTGGAGATAGAATCGGCGGCTAGACATGCTGATAATGTCCTTTTCTTGACAGATAATGCAGGCGAGATAGTGTTTGACAAGATCCTTGTCGAAGAATTAAAGAGAATGGGTCTCTACGTTACAGTAGCCGTGAAGGACTCACCTGTAAGTAACGATGCCACTATGGAAGACGCCTCAATTGCTCGCATGGACCAGTCCGCAGACAAAGTCATGACTACGGGAGCCGATTCACTCGGCTTGATAACTTCCGATTGCAGTAGAGAATTTTTAGAAACATATTCAAGGGCTGGCCTAGTGATCGCTAAGGGTATGGCACATTACGAGACCCTCACAGAGTATTCCCTGGAGCAACCACATGCATTACTGCTCAAGGCAAAATGCAGACCGATAGCTAACGATCTAAATGTCGAGATAGATGGAAACATCGCAAAATTGCTTTAAAACTAATCCAGAGAAATATTTCAGATTGATACTTAGTGGCTGAGAGGGAAGGTCTTGCTATCGAAACATTATGAGTATAAAAGAGGAGGGGTCATACTTGCAGGAGGCTCAAGTTTAAGGTTTGGCAAGAACAAGGCTCTGGTAATGCTTAATGGTAAACCATTGATACGACATGTCATTGATAACAGTATCAATGTTGTAGAACAGATCGTAATCACTATTGGACAGAAAGAGGACCCCAGACCTTTCCTGAAGGTTTTGCCACAGAACATTAAGGTAACAAAGGATTTAAGAGGATACAAGAATCCATTAAACGGAATATTGTCGGGCATTACAGTTTTGAATGCTGAGTATTGCCTAGTCCTACCTTGTGACACACCTTACATTAAGCATGGAGTATTAGAGATTCTCTTCAGAGAAGCTGATGGATACGATTCAGCCATACCAATTTGGCCGAATGGATACATTGAACCTCTGATCGCCGTCTATAAGGTTGAGCCTACGGTTGAGGCTCTCAGGCTGATTAGTGTAGATAAGAATTCGAAAGTAGATAGGTTAATATCCTTACTTGAGAGAGTAAGATACGTCGATATCAATAGATTTAAATCCGTAGACCCTTACTTAACGAGTTTCCTAAATATCAACAGGCCTTCCGATCTTACTTCTGCGGAGAATATGCCTCGTCGATGATTTCCACGCAAGATTGATGATAGTAATACATAGATTCCAAAAATTTAACTTTTCGAGGAAAACTCATGGGTAGATGCAGTTAAGTTTGGGATGATGGAAGGTGGGGCTGGAAGAAATCGAAAAGGTAGAAGATGAGAAGAGGATGACATTCTGGGAGCACTTAGACGAGCTCCTTACCCGCCTCAAGATAATATTCATCTCAATAGTAGCTTCCGGCCTGATCATAGGTTTCTGGCCTATGGATCCTAGGGGATTCATTGAATTTCCAGGTATGTACCAGCCGATCATATCCATAATCCTACAAAAGATGAAGAGCGACCTATTGCCAAGTGGGACTTCGCTCATAGCTGGTGGACTCATGGATACAGCTTACATATACATAATGATGGCTTTCCTGATAGGCTTCGTAGTGTCATCGCCAATTATAGGTTACGAGCTCTATGCTTTCATAAATCCAGCACTGTATCCATCGGAGAGAAGGATGATAGCAAAATTTCTCATACCGTTCCTTGGATTATTCACGTTCGGCGTCATCATGGCTTACCTCCTCATTCTACCCTTAACATTCAGGATAATCATCTGGTTCATCGTCACGGCAGGCGCCCTCCCACTAATAAACATTAAAGATTTCTACTTAATGATCATAACCTTACTCGTGGGTTCAGGCCTCCTGTATACTGCACCCCTGTTTCTAGTAACTCTCGTTCGAGTGGGGATTCTTTCCTCTAAAAACCTGACTGAGAATAGGAAGCTGCTCTATGTCGGCTTCCTTGTTATAACTGCGGTCATAACACCAGATCCGACCATAATTACGGACTTGATTATTCTCATACCTTTCATGATAATATTTGAGGCGGCAGTCATCGCGGCGAAGAGAGTTGAGAAGGGCAGAACAGCAAATAGACCTTGATGAGCTGGTTCCTACATAATGACACCCCATACGTATCAAAACTTATTGATGACTGTAGAGCTATATCGATTTGGATGCGAAATCTAGAATGAGGATCAAAAAGACTGTGATTGGAAGCTTTCCGCCAATATCTCACGATTATGAAGAGT
>JAGTQO010000123.1 GCA_018396565.1 Candidatus Bathyarchaeota archaeon | reverse complement strand
ATCTCTCCAGCCATCCTGATTACCGACTCTGGGGTTGTACCTGCCTTCAACGCCCTCACAGTTGCGGCTTGGATTGTGGGTCCGTCAGCTATTGGGTCTGAGAATGGTATGCCCAACTCTACTATGTCGGCGCCGCCTCTTATGAGGGCTTCAACGAGTCTAGGTGTGTATTTCGGTTCTGGGTCTCCTGCTGTGAGGTAGGCTATTAGGGCGGCTTCACCTTTTGATTCGAGTCTCTTGAAAGTCTCACTTATGCTCGTCAAATCTTCACACCCATCTTCTCAGCGACGGTCTCAACATCCTTGTCTCCTCTACCTGAGACTGTGACTACGACTATGTCTTCCGCACTCATTCTTGGGGTTATTCTCTTCAGGTATGCTAGGGCGTGGCATGGCTCCAAGGCTGGGATGATGCCTTCGACCCTGGAGAGTTCCAGAAAAGCTTCTAGGGCCTCATCGTCGGTTGCGGTCACATATTCTACGCGGCCTATGCTGTGGAGGTGGGAGTGTTCGGGGCCTACCCCTGGATAGTCTAGTCCAGCTGAGATGCTGTGTGTGGGCTGGATCTGGCCGTGGTGGTCTTGCAGGACATATGTCAACATGCCGTGGAATACGGCTTCAGACCCTGCTGTGATGGATGCTGCGTGTAATCCAGATTCTACCCCTCTTCCTCCTGCCTCGACACCGTACATCTTGACTTGGACATCGTTTAGGAAGGGGTGGAATGTTCCGATTGCGTTGCTTCCTCCGCCTACGCAGGCTATTAGGACGCTTGGTAGTCTCCCCTCCTTCAACATCAACTGTTCCTTTATCTCTCTGCCTATTACGCTCTGGAAGTCTCTCACTATTGTTGGGTATGGGTGTGGTCCGACAGCTGATCCTATTAGGTAGTATGTGTCTTGGGGGTTTGAGGTCCAGTCGCGAAGAGCCTCGTTGATAGCGTCCTTCAATGTTTTTGATCCTGATTCTACAGGGTGAACCTTGGCGCCTAGAAGCTCCATCCTGAAGACATTGAGCCTCTGCCTCTGCATATCCTCGCAGCCCATATAGATCTCAGATTTCAAACCTAGGGCTGCGCATGCTATTGCCGTTGCGACGCCATGTTGACCAGCACCTGTCTCAGCGATCACCCTCCTCTTTCCCATCCATCTGGCTAGGAGGGCTTGGCCTAGGGTGTTGTTTATCTTGTGGGCTCCCCCATGGGCCAGATCTTCCCTCTTCAAATATATCTTTGGGCCTCCATAATTTCTTGTCAGGTTCTCAGCATAGTATAGGGGGGTTGGTCTGCCGGCGAACTCTCTCAGGTAATAGTTCAACTCTCTTTTGAAGGTCTCATCATCCTTGAGTTTCATGTATGCCTCCTCCAAATCGTTCAGGGCTGCCATGAGGGTTTCAGGCACATATTGGCCGCCGTATCTTCCAAACTTACCCTTCAAGGTTTGGCGGCTATCTTTTTTCATTTTTCTCCGCCTCCCTGACTCTTCTCACAAACTCAATCATCTTCGTTGGGTCCTTCACCCCAGGCTTGGCCTCAACCCCTGATGATACGTCGACGCCATACGGTTCGACGGCTTCTATTGCGCTTCTTACGTTTTCTGGTGTCAGGCCTCCAGCCAGAAACATTTTTGCAGGATATATTCTGTCCCTTATCTTCCTGCTCAGGCTCCAGTCGTGTATTCGGCCTGTTCCGCCGAGGCCGCTGTCGCTGCAGGTGTCTACCAGAATCGCTTGGGTGAGGTTTGAATATTTGAGGGCCTCTCCAATTGCGTCGCTTGACCTTGCATTGACTGCTGGAACAACCTTCCCTGCCGAGGATATTTCTTTCAAGAGTTTTTCATCGATTCCTCCATGAATCTGGATGATGTTGGGTTTCAGGGACCTGTTGATCTCCAGTATTCTCTCTATATTCTTGAAGACGGTTACGGCGACGCTTAGGATTCTGCTCGGTACCATATCGATCAGTGTCTCAGCCATGTTTAGGGATATGTTTCTGGGTGAGGCTGGGGTGTCTACTATGAATCCTAGAATGTCTGCGCCAGCCTGAGTAGCTGCCTCCAGATCTCTCTCGCAGGTTATGCCGCAGATCTTGACTTTAACCATTCTTTAGGCCTCCACCAATTCGCGAACTTTTCCTTCAATGTCTGGTGAGGTCATTATGGATGAGCCTACTAGAAATGCGTCTACGCCATGCCTTCTCAATAGTCTGATATGTTCAGGCGTTGCTATTCCGCTCTCGCTCACGATGACCTTGCCTCTAGGCTTGCATCTGGTCATTATTCTCACTGTTACTTGGATGTCTGTGGTCATTGTCGATAGGTCTCTGTTGTTTATTCCGATCATGTCGGCCTGAGTATTCACGGCTGTCTGAAACTCCTCTGTCGTATGGGTCTCGAGCAGAACCTCCAAGCCTCTCTTATGGGCTAGGCTTATCATGTCGTCGAGTTTGGTCTCTGAGAGTCTTCTTTGAAATATTGATGTTATCAGCAGGATCGCTTCGGCGCCAGCCTTCGCTGCAGCCTCAACCTGGGCCGGTTCTATTATGATGTCTTTCATGAGTCTCGGTAGGCCTATGTTGCGTGTGGCTTGGAGATGTTCGATTCGGCCCCTGAAGTTTTTGGGTTCAGTCAGGATTGAGAGGGCTGATGCTCCTCCCCTCCTCATCATTTTGGCTACGTTTTCAACATCTATATCTTCGGCGATGACTCCTATTGATGGTGAGGCTGACTTTATCTCTGCAATCACAGGATTCGATCTGCATCTCAGAATATTCTCCTTGAATCCTATGCCGACTCGAGGCTGAGTCTCTTCTATGTTATAGTAGCCTTTCGCAATGGTCTCTTTAACGTCAGTTACGAGTTTCTGGAGGTAGTCATGTGGCGTCTTTCAACCCTCCGATCTTCGATGGGTCTCCTCCACTCTTCTCGATGAGGGCGACCAGCTTCTCGTAGGCCGCCCCGCTGTCAATGGATTCTTCAGCTATTTTGAGGCCTTCCTCCAGGTCTTCAGCCTCTTCTCCGACTACTATGCCTGCTGCAGCGTTTAGTAGGACTATGTCGAGTTTCGGGTCTCCTATCCTGCATGGGCCTCTCAGTATCTTGATGGTGGCTTCAACGCTTTCTCGGAGGCTCCTAACCTGCAACATTTCAGGTTGGGCTCTCCTTATTTCGAATCTTTCAGGCTCGACTGTGAAGGTTGAGATTTCTCCGTCTCTCAGCCACGATATTTTCGTCGTTCCAATGGTTGAGATTTCATCTAGGCCGTCTAGTCCGTGGACGACCATTGCCTGTTTCAGGCCTAGGTTTCCGAGAACTTTGGCTACTG
>JAGTQO010000126.1:1577-3280 GCA_018396565.1 Candidatus Bathyarchaeota archaeon | reverse complement strand
TGTTATTGGCAAACTTAAGCAAGATCAGTTAGGTAAAGCTTAATTATCCTATGTTAACCAATATTCTTGGGTTCTGATGAAAATATGTAAGAGGAGATCTAAGAAGCATCTTAACAAGGCCAGGCCTGGAATTGGGACTGAACATAAGAGTAGACGTGTCAAGGATGAATCTTCAGAGGTTGAGAGGCCGCTGTTAAGGGACGAGGTTAGACTCTGGCTTGAAGATTCAGACGACTCCTGGAAAGTAGCAAATGACAATTTCAACATTGAAAACTATCACGTCGCAGCCTACTACACCCATGCAGCTGTAGAGAAGGCTTTGAAGGCCGCCATAATCGCCTTCAAAAGAAAATTGCCCTCCAAGACCCATAACCTCAAGCAGCTCTACTCCGAGGTATCCGATATAATCAAGCTGAGCAGGGATGAGGAAGATTTTCTAGGCGAGCTCACACCAACATCTCAGATCGCAAGATATGTCGATGTTGCAGTCACCCTGCCGAGGGATATCTACTCAAGAAGCCTCGCTGAAAGGTATCTTGCAACGGCGAAACCAATCTTGATGAAGGTGAAGAGGACCATTGGTCAGAGCAGAGTCTCTGAACGATAGGCTGAGAAGGTTTGCGGCCAGGCTCCATTCAGAGTTTGGGGTGGAGCATGTGCTGGTCTTCGGTTCAACAGCCAGAGGGGGCAGGTTAAAAGACAGCGACGTCGACCTGATAATTGTATCAGATAGTTTCGCAGGATTATCAGTTCCTGAGAGGCAAGGTATGGTGCAGAGATTTTGGGATGGACCAGAAGAACTCCAAGCCCTAACCTACACACCTGACGAATTCAATGAGATCTCAAAGAGATCGACTGCCCAACAGATCCTATCCTACGCTCTAGACATCGCACCGCCGAAGGGTAGTATATGCCCAAGATGTGGGAGGGCGGGGTCACCCCAAATCAAAAAAATCAAGAAACGTTCAGGCAAGAACTACCCATACCTCTACTACGCCCACTATAAGAATGGAAGGGTGGAATGGTGCTATATTGGGAGAGAATACAACATCGACATCAAACCCAACAAAAGTGTGGAAGGGGAAGGCAAAAGACGTAAAGAGTTTAAAGCGTAAACGAACGTTTACCCTATGACATTCACTTTCTCGATTTTCTTTATGTCAACCAGCTCGTTTGGCAGAGTAGCGAATGATAATTTCAGGAAACGAATTCAAATGTAAGAAATAATTCATGTGATAGGATCGGATTTCTAGTAGTCGATTAATGATGGGCGTTGTTGTGTAGGTTGCAAGGAGGGCGACAACCTGTTTATTGAAGAGATTGAGCGGCTTTTGAATGTAGGCTTCAAAGGTTTGCGGCCAGGCTCCAATCAAAGTTAGGGGAGTCGACTCAAAGACCGGCATATTGACGTGGTCTTTGTCTCAGATGGTTTTTGCGGGATTATCTGTCCCTGAGAGATAGGGCAATATTGCAGATGATGTGGAATAATAGCTTTAAGTAATACCTTATAGATTCAGTATTACTAAGACGATTTAGTAATGAAAGCTAAGGTAGTTAGTGTAACTAGGAAAGGGCAGGCAACTATCCCTAAGGAACTGAGAGAAAAATATAAGGTGAAAGACAAAGTCCTGGCCATAGACTCCGGTGAGGGAATACTTTTGAAGCCTATCCCAACTCCATCACAGGATAGAGGCTCACTGAAA
>JAGTQO010000126.1:619-1571 GCA_018396565.1 Candidatus Bathyarchaeota archaeon | reverse complement strand
TTCGACAAGACTGCACGAGAGATCCTTGTAGAAGAAAGATCCGAAGACACCCGTAGGGATAGGGAGCTGCTTGAACGTAGTATTCGACACTGAAGCCCTACTCATCTTCTACCTGGATGAGCCCGGAGCAGGTAAGGTTCAAGATTACTTGGAGATGATCCAGGGAGGAGAGGTCGGTGGATACTTGAACATAGTGAACTTAACCGAGTTTCTATACATACTCATCCGCCGCAATCCAGATCTCGCCGTGGAGAAGGAGAGAAACCTAAGAAGCTTCGGCCTCGAAATCGTACCAGTCATCGACGACGAGCTCTGGAGAACCGCCGCAAACTTAAAGGCGAAACATTCTCTATCTCTTGCAGACGCATTCGCCGCCGCCACAGCAAAAGTCAAAAAAGCAAAACTGGTCACAGGAAGAGACAGAATATATAAAACAGCTGGAATACCACTGATCAACATAAAATCATAAATGTAACAACGACTAAACTACGTAGTGGCGCTACCAGGATCATTGTCGGAGCCCCCCACCTTAAAGAAGGGATTTAATAAATGGTATTCCTCTCCAATACTTAAGGGATTCAGATGGAGAGGTCTCTGGATCTACTGAAGGACGCTGAAGACTTCCTGGGGGCTGCTGAAGATCTATTCAAGACTGGAAGGTGGGCTAAGGTATGTTTCAACTGTCAACAATCTGTCGAGTTGGCTCTGAAGGCCGCGTTGAACTCTCTTGGACTTGAAAGGAGGGGACATGACCTATCTGAATTGCTGAGTGAACTGGTGAAGTATCAAGAGGAAATGAAGAGGTTCCAAGACGCTGCCAAGAAGCTTGACCAATACTACATCCCAACAAGGTATGCAAACGCATTCTTCAGCGGTTCAGCGATGGAGCACTACACCAAGAGTCAAGCTGAGGAAGCATTGCAATATGCACGAGAGATATTTAGAGAGGTGA
>JAGTQO010000126.1:0-599 GCA_018396565.1 Candidatus Bathyarchaeota archaeon | reverse complement strand
TAAGTATTGGAGAGAGGCTGATAGGCTCCTCAACTCTTTCTTGAAGGATATCAAACATTTGAGTCCTAGATGCGTAATAGTCTTCGGTTCCTACGTTAAAGGAGACTTCACTGAGAGCAGTGACATAGATGTCTGCGTAATAGCCCAGAACCTGCCTGAGGATGAGTTGTCTAGGAGGACTCTAGCAGGACTCAATGAAACACCGAAGATCAAGGCTATAGGCTTCTATCCAGAGGAGTTTCTACATTACCTTGAGAATCGGCGATTCCTAGCATATGATATAGTCTCAGACGGCAATCCGATATTGGATGATGGATTCTACGTCACCCTCAAGAGGACTTATGACAGATGCGTAAAAGAATATGGGTTGACCAGAGATGAAAGAGGATGGAAAATAACGGTTAGGCATGAGAATAGATAGAACAATAATTTTCGACCAAGATCCGATCTCAGTTCCCTTGGCAAAACTTTTAGAAAAAATCCCAAAATTACCCTTAAAGCCCCAAGCCATAGACGGATACGTGGATTATCTTACCCCATTCCCAAAACACCCATCGAAAACATAAAAGAAAAGGGATAGATTTTAGTGTCTAACAGAG
>JAGTQO010000127.1 GCA_018396565.1 Candidatus Bathyarchaeota archaeon | reverse complement strand
AGCCGGGTCAAATGGGTCTCAGAGTATGTTCGAAAATAATACCTCCTGAGGATCCAGGTGAAACCATTAAAGTAAAGGATTTCATTACCGTAAGGGATTACTTAAAGAAGATCGGTAGAGCAGACGTTACTGTCAAGACCGCTATCACTGGGCCTGTAACCCTCGGCGTAGCCTGTGCGGCCTCAGGCCTCAGCTACTACTCCGGTCCCAATGACATGAATCTGTACCTTGACCTCTCAAGGGCCTTGGGGTCTATAGCCACTCAACTGTTGAGGATGGACTCATATGTCCAGATCGATGAGCCAGGTCTCTCAGCAGGTTTCATATCTCCCTCAAAGGCTTCACTTATTCTAGAAGAATTATTTACAACGATTGGAAAGGTGAGGAGACAATCCAATAGTCTCAGCATACATGTATGCGGCGACCTGGCTGGAAAAATGGGGCTTATCGAGAAGTTGCTCCAACTTGACCTAGACATTATCAGCCTGGCATTCAGCGGTTCTAGAGAGGAGGGTAATCTGAGCTTGCTAACCAAGGACTTATTTAATAGGTCAGGAAAGAAGCTTGGAGCTGGTATAATATCAGTATCGCCAACTAGGGAGTCTGATGTAGATAGTGAGGATAACATCTACTCGAGGTTGAGGACAATCTCTGGGATAGTTGGTTGCGGAAATATAGCCTACGCACATCCAGATTGTGGTATGAGGAATACACCTATGAACGTATCAAAAATCATCTTGCAAAGGTTATCGATGGCGGTCGACCGTTACAATGAGTGTTTGAAGTCGTTGAAAGTATAGGTAAATTTTAAATTAATCTTCTGAACGCCCTCCTTCAGAGGCTGCTGCTGTGACCCGCCCTTTTCCCCATAGAGGCGATATCTCCCTAAGCCTATTGACCACTTCAACCAACGAGTCGCACGCATACTCCACATCCTCCTTGGTGTTATTTCGGCCCAGACTGATCCTCAACGAACCGTGGGCCTGAACCTCGTTTAATCCGATAGCCATGAGGACATGTGATGGTGCAAGCTTCTTCGATGAGCAGGCTGAGCCAGTCGAGGCAGCTATCCCTTTATCGTCTAGACTAAGTATCAATGATTCACCTTCAATCCCCGAGAATCTGAAGTGGGCATTATTAGGCAACCTCTTCGTCGGATGGCCGTTCAAGAAAGAATCTTCTATCTCGTTCAAAACTCGATTTATGAACCTGTCGCGTAAGACCGTTAATTTGGCAGAGTCGTCAGGTAACCTATTTTTCGAAAGCTCGGCAGCCTTCCCGAGTCCAACAATTCCTGGAACATTCTCCGTTCCTGATCTCAAACCTCTTTCATGGCCTCCACCGTGGATCAGAGGCTGAATTTGAACGCTATCCTTCTTGTAGAGGACTCCAACACCTTTAGGTCCGTATATTTTGTGCCCTGAAAGTGTTAGAAGGTCTATGTTGAGTTTCTCAACATCTACAGGTATCTTCCCAACGGTCTGAACCGCATCAGTGTGAAATATGACGCCCATCTCATGCGCGATCTCACCTATCTCTCTCACCGGTTCAATTGTACCTATTTCATTGTTAGCATGCATTATAGTGATTAAAATTGTATCTTTGGTGATGCATCTGGTAAGTGATTCGATGTCTATCAACCCATGCTTATCAACTGGTAGATATGTAACTTTGAATCCCACCGACTCAAGAAAGTTACAGGTTTCAAGAACCGCTGGATGCTCTATCTGGCTCGTTATGATGTGCTTACCCCTGTCTCTATACTTGTAGGCTATTCCTTTTATGGCCATATTATCGGACTCCGTTCCGCCACTCGTGAACGTTATCTCGTTTTGTGATGCGCCTATCAACTCCGCAACCTGTTTCCTAGCCTTTTCAATACCTTCATATGCTTCACGGCCGAATGAGTGTAGACTAGATGCGTTTCCATACTTGTATTTGAAGTATGGAACCATTGCCTCCACGACCTCTGGGTCGATTTGCGTTGTCGCTGCGTTGTCCATGTATATTCTTTTCATCAAAAGGTCGCGTCTCCTCTTCATCGTCAAGGTTCTATAACAACGTTATATTTTAAGGTTACCCCTGAATAAACCCAAATATCGATCCAGTCAGTTAACAATTTATAATTCGCTTCGAATTGTAAATTCCTCTCAAAGGTGTATCGAATGAGAAGGATGTTAGCATCACTGGCCCTTACTATGGGATTACTGATGCTGACCGTCGGCCTATATGCCGATCAGCTGGATCACCTCAAACTAATAATTAGGTTGCATGGAGTTCCTTGACGGTGTTCGGAGTGTCTTCTAAGTCTACCTCCAAAAACAGAAGGATCAGGTCTCTATATTCCCTGTTTCGCAATATGTGCGAATTCACTGGATTCCTCCTGCTCCATGCCTTGGCATTCAAATACGTCTACCCCTTTATCGAAACTCAGGCTATTCCGATGCCTATTCCCGTGCAAACGAGTCTAAAGTCTGCATACAGTCTAGTCGGGGGGTCGCTTGATTACATTCAGGTTATGCTCTCCATACCCGTCTTCCCATTGATACCAGTCGCCTCATTCCTCATCGCAGGTTCCATCCTAGGAAGATTCTTCTGTGGATGGTTATGCCCCATGGGGCTCATTCAGGACCTTATCCTCAAGATTAGAGGGGGCAACCCTAAGATTAATCCCAGACGTCATGAAATTTTGAAAAAGATAAAATTCATCTTTCTCTTTGCGACATTCTTCATTTCATCTACGTTAGCTCTATCCCAGTTTACAGAGCAAGGTGTAAAATATAGAAGGGCTCTAGGCCCTTTTACGACTGGCATCCTATTCCATATTCAGCCGGAGACCACACTTGCATTCACAATACCTCAAATAGTGGCACAATACGGCTATGGCTCTGACCTTCTAGACCTCACAACTATCTGGTCGCCAGGCTACCTGACCTTGCTTGGCCTTGCGATTTTGACACTCTTCCTTATCGGGGGCTACTTAGTTCCATGGTTCTGGTGCAGGTACATATGCCCCACGGGGGCCCTCATGGGAATCTTTGCGAAGGTTAGTTTCCTAGGGCTGTCAAGAGATCCTTCAAAATGTACGAAGTGCGGCGAGTGTGTCTCTATCTGCCCCATGCAGGTTAGGATACTGGATATGCCATGGGAGAAAATAAATGATCAGGAATGTACCTTATGCTTGGAATGTGTGGGCGCATCACAAAA
>JAGTQO010000026.1 GCA_018396565.1 Candidatus Bathyarchaeota archaeon | reverse complement strand
CCGACATGGCAGAACCACCCTGCGGAATACCCCCCAGTACGACCAGCCGTCGACGAGCGCCGCCTCATCCACTTCTTTTGGTATGTCGTCGAAGAAGCTCTTCATGAGCCAGACGACGAATGGGATGTTGAATAGTCCATAGGCTGTTATCAGCCCTATGTGAGTGTCAACCCACCTGAAAGCTGAGTACATTATTGTTATAGGTATGATGGCAGCTATGGGCGGCATCATCCTGAACATCAGGATCAGCTGTGGAAGAATGTCGCCGCCAGCCTTAAACCTGGATATGGCGTAGGCGGCTAGGGTTCCAGTGAGTAGGGCTAAAAGGGTTCCTCCGACAGATAGGATTATACTATTCGTCAGAGCCTTTGTTATAGGATCTTTAACCGTTGTGAAAGCTACGTAGGTAGTTGCTTCAGGGTTAAATAGGATAATGAAGTTCTCCCATGTCGGGTTATGTGGAAAGAGGATTGCTTCTTTTGGAACCCACTCCTCCCAAGGCTTGAAAGCTGTTGTGACCATCCAGTATATTGGGAAGAGGAATGGAACCAGTAGAATCCCCATTATTATAAATTTCACTATTCTCCTAGCTGTTTTCTTAGCCATTTTTCATTCACCTCTCAGTGGTTTGATTGCGAACCATGATATTATTCCCATAGTGACGAATATCACTAGGGCTATCTGGCTCACATATCCGTAGTCTAGATATTTGAAGGCAGCCTCATATATCCACATAGATATTGTTTGGGTAGCGTATCCTGGACCTCCCAAAGTCATAACATATATTCCATCCATCAACTTGAAACATTCAATAGCTCTCAAGATCAACGCTATCATAATTATCCTCTTCATCATCGGCAACATCAAGCGTCTGAAGATTGTGAATTCTGAGGCGCCGAGGACCCTCGCTGCGTTTATCGGATCAGGTGGAAGGGCGAGCATACCTGAGAGGAGTATGAGGAACATGAATGGTGTCCACTGCCATATATCCATCAGAATCACCGCCATCAAGGCGTATTGTGGGTATGTGAGCCAGGCAACATCCCAATGAGTTCCAGTCAAGATGCTCAAGATCCTGTTTATGGGGCCGTGTCCTTGAAACATCATGAAGTACATGTATCCTGAGACTGCCGGTATCACCATCATAGGCATCAGGAAAAGCGATACCAAGACCCTCCTACCTCTGAACTCTTCGACGAATAGGAGGGCGAGGATGAGCCCGAGTATGAACTCCGCTATGGTAGCCACCGCGACTATGGCGACTGTACGGAGGATAGCCGTCTGGAATAAGCTGTCTCCAATCATCCTGATTATGTTATGGCCAGGCACGATATGTGCCTTAAACCATGAGCCTGTTGACGGTGACCAATCTGTCTGGGAGGCGTATATCAATATGAATAGGGGGAATAAAGCTATGAGGTTGAGTAGAAAGTTCAGCGGAACCGTCATTATCACAGGAAACTTTTCGAGGTCATTCGACCATTCCTTTAAACCTTTCAACCCAACCATTCTAACCCAAACCACCAACGAACAATCAACATTTTAATCATCATTAAAAAAAAGTAAGGGGAGTGGATTTTAGTAGGGGAACATGTATAGGGCCTTCAGCCACTTCCAGTCAGACTTCTGTCTTGCTCTGCCTATCTTGTCGGTTATCTCGTTCCATTTGGCTTCAGTGTTCTTGGCTGCCTTCTCAGCGTCTATCTCACCGGTATAAGCCCTGTGCAGCTCCTTGTCTAGTGTGAGTAGGTACTCATTCTCACCGTTAATCGATAGGATTGGTGGACAGACCTCAGCTGCAACCCTAGACACCTCATATATGTTGGACTCCTCGTCGGCATAGTAGTCTCTGAATGTCTTGTCTATTCGGCGTCTGTCACCTATCTGGTTGTATCTTTGGGCGTCCATCCATGAGCCTGGGACTGTTGAACCGATTATCAAGCCTTCTGGGCTTGCTACTGCTTGGCAGTAGAGGTATCCTAACTCAGGCCACTTGTAGGTTGTGCATACGAACATTCCCCATCCGCCCATGATGGCTCCTCTTCTGAAGATTGTTCCGTCGGGTCTCGGCCTTCCAACCGGAGGGGCTGTGATGTTCTTGCCTTTGACTACGCTCGCTGGGTCTGCGAATGCGAAGTGGCTCATCGACGGTGGCCAGAATCCACCTGCATACAATCCGTTCTTAACATAGTTGTTGACCTGCTCGGTGTAGCCCCAGACAGACTGGTCCTTATGATGGAACTTCTTCATTGCTAAGTATTCTTGAATAGCTTCTATACCCTCCTTGGTCGCTATCTGCGGGTTCATGTCGTCGTCGAACGGATACATGACAGGCTCCCTCTTACTGTGGAAGTATAGGAAGAAAGGCATGTACCCGTTTCCTAATGATCTGGCCTCGCCGTTCCCATACATCTTCGGCGGCCTATGGAAGAACTCCGTGAAGTCGAAGTATTCTTTGAACGTCTGTGGGACAGGGGTCTTACCCATCCAAGGCTTCATTCTGTACCCATACTGCTTCTCAAACGCATCCATCTCCTTAGGATCATCGAGCAAGTCTTTCCTGAAGGCGTGGTTGCCCCAGTCTGCATCGATAGGTAGGCAGTATATTCCTTTCCCTACGTTTTGGGTTGTCGAGTAGCAGTGTGGATACGGGTATCCGTCTGGTTCACCATACATTCTTGGGTCATAGTACCAAACATACTCTGCTAGGTCGTGGACTAACCCTGCACCTACGAATTCACCTATCATTCTAGGCCTTGCAGCCAGCGCCGCGTAGGCTCCGGCCTTCTGTGTTGCCTCAAGCATAGCCTTTGTAAAAACCTCTTCATGCGGCACACCTATAAACTCGAACTTTACACCTGTCGCCTCAGCAAACTTCGTTGAGGCGGCCTTTATCGCTGCCACGAGTCCTGACGGACATAGCACGTTGAATGGGCTGCCTGGTGGAACATTATTCTCCTTCACAAAATTCTTTGCAGCTATAAGGGCCCTCTCCAGAACGGTCTCTCCAGCCGGCCTCTTCTTTGGAACGAGTCCAGGTGGAGTCGCCGTCACGGTTGTGGTGACGGTTGCTGCGGCTGGAGCTGTCGGGGCCATCGACATCGCTGCTCCGTAACCTATTCCTGCACCTACTGCCAATCCAACTATTCCTGCTCCTGCTGTCTTCATGAATCCCCTTCTAGAAACTTCTTTCTTCTCCTCACTCATTTTTCTCCTCATCCAGCCTCTTTTGAGGCATTATAAGAAGAAAGAGTAGACCATATATAAGTTTAATCTCGGTATTTAGGGGTAGGTGCATATGTCATGGTTTCAAGGAATATCCCTGTAGGGTTTATCGGCCTTGGCAACATGGGGTTACCTATGGCCAAGAATATTTTGAAGGCAGGTTACCCTTTGACAGTCTGGAATAGGACTGTCGAGCGGGCCGAACATATGGCTCGACTAGGCGCGAAAGTCTCATCGAACCCAGCCCAACTGGCATCGGAAACCTCGGTGATAATAACTATGCTCTCAGGACCATCTGCTGTTCAGGAGGTTGTTCTAGGATCAGCCTCCTCCCCACCACCTGTGATCGACGGCATAGGGCCTGGGAAGGTCTTGGTGGATATGACAACGAACTTGCCGAGGGTATCTAAAATGGTCGCCGACAAAATTTGTGAGAGAGGTGGTGATATGCTCGACGCCCCGGTATCAGGCAGCGTCAAGCCTGCGACTGAAGGAACATTGACGATAATGGTTGGGGGAAGGAGAGAGACTCTTGATAGAGTGAGGCCTATCCTCGAGACCATGGGTAAGAAAATATTTCATGTAGGCGGGAACGGTGATGGATGCTCGATGAAGCTTGCCTTAAATATGCATCTGGGAGCATTGATGGCTTCCTTCTCTGAATCCTTCATGTTCGCTGTCAAGGCGGGTCTGGATCCGAAGGTTGTCTTAGATGTCTTTAACAACACTGTCTTGAGGACCTATATCTCCGAGAGTAAAGGTCAGAAGATTATTGATGGAGACTGGAGCGCAGCCTTCTCCTTGGGCTTGATGGCTAAGGACCTCGACCTAGTCTCAGACACGGCTAGGCAGATGAGGATCCCCATACCGATTACAAGTCTGGTCAAGGAGCTGTACTATGCATGTGTCGCCAATGGTAAGGAAAATTTAGACTTCTCAGCCGTTTCGACCCTACTCGAACAGATGGGAAACGTTAAGATATCTACCCGGTAGCCTCTAAACTGTTCTAGAGGACCTCACGCAGAATCTCATCCACAACTTTCCCAGTGACTTCCCTGGGATTGTTTGCAACCCTAGCCGCTGAGAATCCATGTTCAACTATCCAAGGAATTTCATCCCCGCCTATACCTAAATCGCTCAGCCTGACCGGTTCACCAATATCCACCATCAACCTCCTAAGGGCCTCCGCAGCCTCATTGACACTCCCCACACCCATAGTTTGGAGTAGTCTAGGAACCTTTCCGGGTATGGATGGTGCGTTGAACCTAATAAATGAGGGGAGGGTAAGGGCACATGCTAAACCGTGGGGTACACCGAATCTAACTGTCAAAGGGTATGATATAGAGTGAGCCGCGGTGGCCATAGTGTTGCTGAGGGCCATACCTGCAAGGAGGGCTCCCAAAGCCATCTCAGATCTGGCCTCCATATCCATAGGATTCTCGCAGGCCCTCCTCAGGTTTGGCAGAATATGTCTCAGAGCCTCCAAGGCTAGGGAATCAGTTATAGGCTGGGATCTCTTGGCCCAGTAAGACTCGATAGCGTGCGATATGGCGTCGAGACCCGTATCTGCAGTGACTTTTCTAGGCATCGTCTTGCACAGGGACGGATCGACCAATGCGACGTCGGGATATAGGTAAGGATGGTTTGCAGCCTTCTTGGTCCCATTCTCAGGATCGCTTACGATGGAGTATGGTGTGACCTCGCTTCCAGTCCCTGAGGTTGTTGGAACAGCTATCATGGGTAGGCCTCTGCCATCGATTCTTGTCGGCGTTGTGAATAGTTCGGCTGGAGTCTGGTCCTTGTTACCTAGCGCGGCTGCGACTTTGGCGACGTCTATTGGGCTCCCTCCACCTAAACCAACAACCAAGTCGCAATGTCTATCCCTCAGGATTCTGTGGGCCTCCTTGAAAGTCTCCATGGCAGGGTTAGGCTCTACCGTGTCGAAGACCTCAACATCGATAGGTTTCAATAATCCTATCATCCTATCCAACACACCATGCTCCCTCATAGCCCTCTTACCGGTTACGATAAGAGCCTTTGATGCGCCCAGCTCAGCTGCGAATACTCCTATCTGGCTCAAACATTCTCCGAAAACAACTTTGACAGGCATATGGAATGTCCAGTTTGAGGCTGAGGTGAACATAACTATACCGAAATTATTTTATCAACTCTGAGAATTAATAAACTTTGGGCTAGAATCATCCGGTACCCGTAACATCCTCTGAGATCTCAGTTACTGAAATCTCTTCTATTCCGTGCATTGCTAGAAGTATTGACCCTACCCCTTCTAGTATCAGAAAGGGGTTTGTCTGTAACGAGTAGATTGGGCTCGGAAATTTCTTATCCAGCCAGAAGGTTACCGGCGAAGAGGAGTCATCAAAATATTATGTACGATGTAAAGGAAAAAAAGAGGAGATTTATTGAGTTTGTTTTATGGGACGTTCGGGTATAGGCCTAGCTCACTCAACTTCTCCTTTGTGGGTACGCCGTTCTCGTCCATACCCCTATGCTTGTAGTACGCTTCGATGGCCTTGGTTATTCCTTCCACAGTCGGCAGCTTGTAGGCTGACTCACTCGTCGTCTTCGGCTCCTCAAGCAGCCTCCTCGGATGGGCCAGGTCATCCTTCTTAGTTATGCCGTATCTGATGTTGAGGAGTCTGCATAGATGGTAGATTCTCTCACCTGCCTTGCGGAGTTGCTGCATACTCCAGTTTAGGCCTGTGGCTGCGTTGAAAGTGTTCAGTATGTCGGTCATCGTGTAGTTTGCGAAGAACATGAATTTGCAGTGGCCTAGAGAGTTCACAATATTGTTCCAGTCCTGATATATGGCGGTGGTGACTTCGGCGTTCTTCCATGACCAACGCTCATCCGGAGGGGCTGTAGGCTTCCCCAACTCAGGTAGGACAAGGTTTACGATGAATAGGTGTTGGGGATTGCCCCTCTCATGGCATGGGCCTCTTGAGGAGTCTGTACAATAGGCTAGGCCTGCGACGAATGCGGCTCTAGGGTCGTGGGCAGCTATCTCATTACCTTTCTGCTGGATAGCCCAAGCCTCCGAACCCTTACCGATAGCTTCTGAGGCACGTTTGACACCCTCACCTAGCAACCATCCAAGTTTTGTCTCTCTGAGACCTATCCTCCTAACCATCTCCACCATAGCCTCAGCGTTCCCCCAAGTCAACTCTAAACCTTCAGTATCCTCCTTCGTTATCGCACCCTTCTCATATGACTCCATAGCCCAAGCCAGAACCGAACCGAGAGATATTGTGTCCAGAGTGTACATGTTGGCCAGGTCATTTGCCTTACATATGGCGTCCAAGTCGTCGACCATACAGTTGAAGCCCAGCATGGCGAAGGTCTCATATTCTGGGCCTACACTGTTTATGGTTTCGCCCTTCCACCTGTAAGTTATTTTTCTATGACATCCGACGACACAGTAGAGGCAGGGCCAGGGCTTCGCTTTAAGATATTCTGTGTATCTTGGTGCCCCAATAAGTTTCACACCTTCATCCCAACTCCCAAGTTGCCAATTCTTTATCGGGAGGTTACCCCTCTCATTGAACGGAACCGCTGCAAATGCTGTTCCATGAGTTCTCAGATTCACACCGCTCTCATATACCCTCTTGTTTATCTCCTTATTCAACTCTGCAAGCCTGTCTGGGTCAGCGTACTCAACCTCCTTCGAACCTTTGACGGCAACAGCCTTGAGGTTCTTGGAACCCATAACACCTCCCATACCGGTGCGGCTTGCATATGACCTGTTCTCATGGCCTATGCATGAGTAGCGTACAAGCCTCTCAGCACCCTGACCTATACAAGCGACTTGGACCCCCTGCTCACCAATATCCTTGATCAATGTGTCATTTGTGTAGTAGGAGTCTTTACCCCAAAGGTATGATGCATCTCTGAGCTCAGCGGTATCCTCTGTCAGCCAGAGGTAGGTTGGTTTCTCAGCCTTCCCTTGAAATACTATCGCGTCGTAGCCTGTCCTCTTCAGGGTTATGCCGAATGAGCCTGTAGCTGCTGCCTCACCATTAATGTTGCTCAATGGGTTTCTGGCTATGACAGACCATTTCCCAGCCCCTGTCTGGGCTATTCCGTGAAAGATCCCTGTGGCGAATATCAGCCTGTTACCTGGATCGAATGGACCGACATCTGCTGGAACCTCATGGTAGAGGAATCTATGGCCGAGCCCAGGTCCGCCAAGGAAGTATTCATATACTATGTCAGGCACCTCTTCCGTGGTGATCTTCTTCTTTGTCAGGTCCACCCTCAGAATTCTGTTCCATACACCTTTCATTATCTTCTCACCTTACGGTGTAAGTAATCTTCAACCCAACTAATATATTAATTCTGCTGGTTGGGTCTAGCACTCCAAAAATCTAGACCCGCCGGTAATTGGAAGATATGTTCCTGAAGGTCATCTGTTGATGTTCTTGGAGTCGGCTAACCTGCAGCGCAAGGTTCAAGTATAGATACTATGTCACCGTCGACGATTCTTTTGGCCAAGGCTTGATCATTGATTGGGCCGAGACTCTGATTATTTATTAGGATCATAAGGTGTCGGTATCCTGACTCAGGATTCTTCAGCAGTGGCTTAAGGTTAGGATACTCACTTGATAGAGTCTCAAGTAAATGTTCTAGGCTTGGATTCGACGGTAGCTCAAGCTCAACCTGATCTCTTCCAGCCGCGCTCCTCAAACATGTGTGAAGTTTAACCGTAACCTTACCCAACATTCTCCCCCCGTAATTTACAGATTGAGGTAATGTTCTTAGATATGAATTTTTTTCTAGTCTACGGCCATAGTTCAAGATTCGGATTGTAGGATCCAAAGTCGAGGTGGCTCCGCTAAGTATCATTTGCAGGAGTCCTCCAACCATATGCTCAATACTACTACTGCTAGAACTTTACATGAACACAAGCAAGAGTTACTTAAGACCATAAAATATCGAAGTATTCCTTATCGAATATAGGTATTTTGTAAGTGTTTGGGAGGGGAAGAGATAAAAACATCTTGGAACCCTGTAAGATCGGGATGGAATCCTTGGAAGCCTATATTCTGGTAAACACCGAGTCAGGTAAATTGTGGAAGGTGGCCGAGGAGGCACTGAAGATTCCAGGTGTCAAGATGGCCCATGCCGTCACTGGAGAATATGATGTCATAGCCTACGCTGAATTTCCAAACATTCAGGATTTGGAGAGGATAATCAGGGTCTTCCAGTTGATTGAAGGCGTGGTGAGAACTCATACTTCGATAGCGATACCGACAAGACTCTCCGAGGAGCATTAGATATCTGGGAAAGGATGTCTGGGGTGGCAACCCTATACGTCAGGCCTCTTGTATAAACACACGTTCGGCTTGCATAGGGTTCACTTCAGTGAAGGTTTGACTAAATATCTGTATCGGCTCGGGAGTGGCAAGGGACCTTTCCAGGAGGATATGGATGGCTGAGATACTCATTAAACCTCACGGTAGGAAGGCTAAGTTGCGTGTTGGCCGGACCATTTTATCATATCTTCAGGAGCTCGACGTTGAGATCGATGCTTCATGCGGTGGCAGAGGGGTATGCGGCAGATGTCTGGTCAAGGCTATTCCGGATGAAAGTTTAGCTCCACTTACCGAGGTTGAGAGGAGACTTGCAAAGCCAGGCTTCAGACTCGCATGCCAAGCGAAGATTCTGCGAGACGACCAGAACGTTCAGGTTGAAGTTCCAACGTATGCCAGATACAAGATTTTAGGGAGGGGGGTCGAAAAGCCTGTACCTCTCAACCCCCCTGTATTGAGACGGTTTACCCCTGAGGGTGAGAAGGTCTACTGGAGAAACGTTATGGTCGACGAGTATCGGGGTGAGATTTACGGGTTGGCCCTGGATGTTGGAACTACAACCTTGGCTATGTACTGGGTCAACTTGGAGACAGGTGTTGTTGAACACACATCTTCCATGCTCAACCCACAGATCAGGTATGGCGACAATGTCATCGACAGGATAAATTATGCAAGGACGAGTAGGCAGACGGACTTGGAGAACGCTGTCCGAGACGGGGTCAACCAGATGATCTTGCAGAGACCAATAAACCCAGACCACATCTACGAGGTTGCGGTCGTCGGTAATACAATTATGAGGGATCTGTTCATAGGCCATCCTGTCAGCCAGATGGGTGAGGCTCCCTTCGAACCTCTAAGCACAAGCCCAGTGAATAAGTCTGCGGGAGAGTTGGGATTGAAGGTAAACAAGGCCGCAAACGTCTACGCCCTACCTCTGATAGGCCACTTTGTAGGTGCAGACGCCTTGGCGGTGATCCTGGCTACTGAGATGCATCATAGCCGGGACATTGTGATGGCCATCGATATAGGAACGAACACTGAAATAGCTGTTGGATGTGAGGGGGGGATAATGGTGACGTCATGTGCCTCTGGGCCTGCTTTTGAAGGTTCAGGTGTAAAGTGTGGGATTGGAGCTGTTGAAGGAGCCATCCAGAGCGTTGAGATAGCGGAAGACCTGAAGATAAGATACGAGACTATAGGCGGTGCACCGCCCATAGGGATATGCGGATCCGGGCTGATAGACCTTCTGGCCCAGATGCTTGACAGGGGTATAATCGATTGGAGGGGTAGACTCACATCCGGAAGGGGGAGGCTCACAATAGTCGGGGATAATGGGCAGATATTCATAGATGGGGAGGATATAGACAATTTGAAGCTTGCAAAATCGGCTATAAACGTCGGCGCCAAGGCTCTGATGAAACATTACGGTGTCGGAGTGAAGGATATAAGTAGGCTATATCTGGCTGGTGCCTTCGGAAACTACATAAACCCAATGAATGCGGTTAAAATAGGAATGTTACCGAACATACCGTTGAGGAAGATTGTGAAGGTTGGGAATGCAGCTATCGAAGGTGCGAGAGAGGTTCTGGTCTCCGAAGAGAAGAGGGATGAGGCTGAGAAGATTCCAAGCAAGACAAGGCATCTCAGGCTTGAGGTTGAGGAGGATTTTCACGACATGTTCATTCAGGGATTAGCTTTCAGCAGATATAGACCCTAAAGGTCGGTTCGGCGAAGGTTTAAGTCGACTTCCAACCTTGACGATTCTACCCTCCTTAATCAATTCCTCAACGTACAGTTGGAATGTTCTGTTGGCTTCACACAGTTTATCCACGTTCGCCCAGTCCCCAGGCTTTCCAACAACAGTCTCCTCCAGCCTTTCAATATCGACTTCCCCTCCCTCAACGATCCTTTTTAGAATAATTTCTTTGGCTGTTGGCCAGCCGCAAGCCTCGAATATGGCATCCTTGAGAAGGTCACCAGCCTCCTGCATAAGCGGGCAAGCAGGATCCATCTCCGCCAGACAGTAGTTCTCAGCATTCTCGTTGTGGTGCTCCTCATAGATCTTTCTGAGGAGGATCTCCCTTTCACTGTATGGGAAACCCACAAGTTTCTGGGCTACTGCGGAGGCTGTTCCGCTAGGTGTGTCCCTCAAGACCTGGATCGACCTTATCACCTTCATGTCTTCATCGAGTGTTATCTTGAATCTTGGCCTACCGAAACTCTTCGCAAACTCGGCTATGACTTCGTTTTCACTTCTGTCCAATGTGCAGAAAGGTTCAGGGAACTCTACATGTACACCCATCCTCTCGAGGTCTTCCTGAATTGTCCTCTTCGCTTCGGGGGCCATAGCCCTATCGTCTATAGGGTAGAGTACCGCTCTGACCTTCAACCTCCTTGCTATCGGAGGGATGAGATCTCCGAGTTTAGGATGTATACCGAGAACGAGTAGGAGATCAGACTCCACAGTAGGTAGGTCTTCTGGAACATATCTTTCAGGTTCCTCCCATAACTTTGACCAGACATTCCCATTTGGAGGTTGTCTCTCAAGTATTGTTTCAGGTTTCAGCTCGTATATGCCGAATATCTTGTCGGCGAAACCTTTCATGGCGAGGTTGTTGACAACCTGCTCGCCGAATGGACCCCTATAAATTACATATATCCTCAAATTCACCTGCTCCACACTATACGCATTAACCATTTCCATCGCTGATGAGTCTTGCCTCAACTCGGCCTGACGACTCATCCATCGAACTCATCGGTTGACGAGTTAATCTTTCAAGCATCGATGAATGATAGACACTTCCTCAATCCGTCTATGCAATCCTTACCATAAGCGTCTACACCTATTCTCTTAGCGAAATCTTCAGTCACAGCCCGGCCACCGATTATAATCTTGACCTTGTCCCTGAGATTCATCCTCTTCAACTCTTCAACAACATCACCCATATAAGATACTGTTGAGGTTAATAGTGAGGACATTCCAAGAATCTCAGGCTTGAACTCCTTAATCTTTGCTACGAAATCTTCCTTGGCCACGTCGACACCGAGATCGATGACTTCGAAACCATTCGATTCAAGCATTATGGAGAATATTGATTTCCCAATATCATGGACGTCACCTTTCACAGTTCCTACAACAACCCGACCCCTCGCCCTCAAGGATCTCTTGAAGTGAGGTTTCAGAACCTCTATAGCCCTCTTCATGTTTCTACCAGCGACTATTAGGTCTGACGTGAAGTATATTCTGGAGGATTCACTCTCGTAACCTTTACCTATCTCCTCCAGACCCATAGAGAGATCCTCAAATATTCTGTAAGGTTCTGTTCCCTCATCCAACCTCTTCAAACAGTATTCTCTGATCTTGCGTCCACCAAAGTCGAGCAGAACCTCCAAAATCGCATCTGAATCTCTTTTGGACATAAGGCTTCAACCCTGAACCTCAACGTCACTCGACAAACCTGCTTTCAATATGGACTCTTCGACTGTTCTGCTCATTATTCTCGCCGCCTCATTTATCAACGACCTCCCATAGTTTAGTGCCTCAGCTTTGGATGCTAAACATGGATAAAGCTGTGTGAGGAGCCCCGCCCTCAACGCAGCTTCATACGCCTTCAAGCCGACGAGCCTCTCAGCCACAAAGTATGTGGCCCCGCAAGGTGAGCTACGCAAAACATCAACCCTGCTTATCACCTTACCATTCAAAATGATCCGCAGTCTAGGCCTACCGAACTTCTCAGCGAAGAGCCTGATATAATCATCGTCGACATTGTCTTGGAGCGAACATAGAGGCTTCGGAAAGACATAGGCAACACCCAAATCAGAAAGCCTCTCAGACACCTGCTTAATCAATCCCAAGGGTACCCAATCATGATTGTCAACTGGACAGATAACCGAACTGGCTGCTGCAGCTTGAGTGATCTCCGGTAGAAGAGCTGCAATCGTAGGATGCTCCCCAAGAGAGAGTATCAGGTCGCAATGTGGAGGTTTAGGAATCAAACTCCTAGGATCATCTACCGGATCTGGGAGTTTATTTGTAAACTCGCAGACCTCGAGATTCCAGCCTTCAGGGGTTCTTCCTTTGATATTTGAGACTATTCTATAGCCGTAAAACCCTTGAACAAGTGCGCAGACAGACAGTTTCCGGTTGGTGACCATACAGATCATCTTCAAGATTTCACAATTAGTTTTTAATTATTGGGCTATCCTACTAGGAAATTACATCGATACCCCTCTTATCCCTCGATATATCTCTACCCCTTAGCACATATCTAAATTCTTGGTTGAGAAACTCATAGTCCGTCCAGTTTTGAAATATCCTCTTACCTTAGACGGTAGCGCTACTTGTTTTCAGATTCATTTCAAACAACATTCTTGGAACTATCCGGGCATAGTCTGAGAAAATATTATAATGCTGTTCGTTGTTTGCTAATGTTTGGGGTCGTAACTTGTCTGGAAAAACTGTTAGTCCACCGACGTTATCCGAGGTTGTAACTGTAGAGGATGGGTTTAGAGTCACCCTCCCAGAAGAGGCTTGTAGACTCCTAGAGATCACTTCGGGGACGAGGCTACTTCTGACCGTCAACCCTGCTGTCGGCGAGATGGTTATGAGTGTAGCAGGGAAGCCAGGTACCCTCCTGGCTGAGGCGAGGATGACGATAGACAATCATCCGGGGGTCATGGCCAGAATAGCTGGAAAACTTGCAGAGGAGAACGTCAACATAATAATGTTTCTACTCCCGCCTTCAACGAAGGAGACTATAAGTGGAACCGTGCTGTTGGATATATCGAAGAGTAGAAAGACATTGAAAGAAATAGAGTCTTCACTCTCATCCCTCAACGATGTTAAGGAGATAGTAACAAAGATTCTTTGATAGCAGTTTAGGAAAGGGTTGGTTTAGATGGTGACACATCAAAAGTTACATGGACGAGATCCATATTTGGAACATTGAGGTGAATCGCTTGTTCAGAACTGTGTCGATGAAGAGGATGTATGCGACATTCCCAACAAGATTCGAGGATGATGTGCTCAAGGCTCTGGGTAAGGTTGGTGCAGTTCAGATCGTGAGTGACTATACCGTAAGCGGCTTCAAGAGAGTTGAGAATGTTGACGTCTGCGAGAGATATGTGAAGCTACAGCAGAGGATAGAGTCTATACTATCGACCTTACCAGCCAAGGAGGCTGAACGTAAAGGCTTCATCGAGAAGTTGAGGCTGAGTTTCACCAAGCCATCCCTAACATACCCATCCGTGAAGAAGGATCCTAGGGAAATTGAAGATTATGTTGCCGACATTGAGGTCAGACTCGACAAGGAGATGAGTCTGATGGAGGGTCTGAAGTCCGATGTTGATAGGTTAAGAGGTTTAGAGAGGAAGCTCAGGATCCTCCAGAAACATAATCTTCGAATAGACCAGCTCGGAGAATTCAGACACATATTTGTTAAGGCGGGTCTCCTCCAGAGGGAGCTCATCCCGAGACTCAGAAGATATGCTGAGGGGACGAGTGTAACCTTCACGTTCACTCCTGAGGCTGGAAGGGAGGACTTCATAGTGTTGACAGGTCTGAACGAGGATAAGGCTCACATAGAGAACGCCCTTACACTCCTAAACTTCAGCGAGTTCACATACCCAGCCGATGTGAAGCCTGACCCGAATGACGCCCTCAAAGAGTTGACTACTGAGATAGATGAGAAAGTTAAGAGTGTAAGGGAGGTTGAGGCTAGGCTGTGGGCTTTAGGTGAGGAGTTTAGGGAAAAGTCTAAACTTTATGAACCTATCGTGACGGGAACATTGAGGCTTGAGGAGGCCAGGTCCAATCTCAACAGGACGAGGACTATGAGTCTGATACATGGATGGGTTCCAGCCGAGAAGGTTCAGGAGACGGAGAATGCTATTCAAGTGGCAGCCGTAGGCGCAGCCTACATAAGGTTTGAAGACGCCACCCCAAATGATAAGCCACCGGTCAAGATGGAGAATAAGGGGGTCTTGGGATTCTTCGAGTTACTCACGAAACTGAGGGGTACACCAGACTATAGGGAGATAGATCCAACGCCGATCACAGCCATACTCTTTCCGGCGATGTTTGGACTTATGTTCGGCGACGTAGGGAGTGGGCTTGTCCTAGCCGCTATTGGATTGATCCTCTTAAACCTCCAGCGGGAGTTCTTGAAAATACCTGCTAGAGCTGTTAGGAGGCTTGGTGGAATCCTGTTCGTCTGCGGCTTGGCGTCAACTATATTCGGAATCTTGTATGGCGAAATCTTCCTATTGGAAGGTGTCATTCACCCCATCCTCATAAGTCCATTCCACAACCAGTCGGCAATCATAATCGCCGCACTCCTGTTTGGGGTCTTACAGATAAGTATGGGACTAGTCCTGAGAGTGATCAACATGCTCAGGAGGGGGGACCTATACAAGGCCATCTCCTCCATCATAGGGTTGGCTTACTATGTCGTAGGTGTCATGCTAGCTGTCAGGTACGCCTCGAACATGTCTTTCACAGTATTCACTGAGAACCTCCCCCTGACAATAGCTGCTATGGTCCTTCTAGCCCTCATCATGTTCTTCCCAATCATCGAAGGCGTAGCCGAGGGGCATATCAAACTTGTTGAACAGTTGATGAAAGGATTTGCGGAGTTCATTGAAACATTCATATCATTCCTCACAAACTCCATCTCATATGTCAGGCTCGCAGCTTTCGCCATCGCTCACGGTGCTCTTGGCCTCTCAGCCTCAATCCTAGCCTTGACGGTTGGGGTTCCCCTCAGTTACTTAATAATGAATTTCCTCGTTATAGTAATAGAGGGTTTGGCTATACTGATACAGTCGATGAGGCTGACCTACTATGAGTTCTTCACGAAATTCTATACAGGGGGAGGCGTGCCGTATAGACCCTACACCCTACCGGCCCCTCTTACGTAAGTGTTAAATATTCAAAGTCAGTTTCAACATTTAACCCTGAACTGTTGGAGTTGGTGTTTATGCTGAATAGAATGTTTGGAAGAAGATTTACATTTGGGAGGAGCCTAATCTTTCTGGTCCCACTAATAATATCTATAATTACATTCGCAGCCTTGGCTTCGTCAACCCTAGCAGCCGTTGAGCCTCAGCCTACTGAAGCCGCGGGAGCCAAGCTTTACGGCTTGATCGCTGCAAGTCTTGCAGTCGGCCTTTCAGGCCTAGGCGCTGGGATAGCGATTTTCGGCTCGACATCCGCTGGTATGGCTGCGACTGTAGAGAGGCCTGAGCTTACGACTTGGGTACTTATCTTTGCAGGTCTCGGTGAAGGACTCGCAATCTACGGCTTGGTTGTCGCGATCATGATTCTTGGAAAGATATGATTCAAAGTATTCATAGAGTTCTACAGGATTCTGCTTCTCAAAACCTCCTCAGATACACCTAGATCAAGAGCTGTAGTGATGGTGACCAGATTCTTAGCCTCCTTCTCACAGAGAAGCATGTAAGCAACCACGTAACTCAACTCTAGGAAGAAGTTGGTTAAGGCGAATGTTGCATTATCATATATCCTCTTTGAAATCGCTACTTCTAATCTAGACTCGTCACCTGGTCTCTTGGAGACATCGTCTAAAACACCACTGTAAATACCTGCGAGAATCTCTCCTCCATCCTCAAACCTTCCTTGAGCCAATCTTCTCACCACCCCCCTCCTAAGTTTGTAATATATTGGGATGGCGGTATCCTCTATGAGTCTCGGGGGGGCATCCATAAGTTTCAATGTGAATATCAATGATAGATTCCTCAGATCGACCTCCTGACATACGAGCCACCTCAGACTCCCCACGTCTACAAGCCCATCCATCCTCTCCAGAACTCTCTCGAAGTATATCTTGTCAAGCAGTGACTCCAATATGATTGGTAGGTTGAGACGCCTATATGCCTCCACCCTACCGCTTAAAGGTGCATATGGCGTCTCCTTGAGTAGGGTGACGGTTTCCTCAACATTCTCAGCCTTTAGGAGGGCTGGAAAGTTTATGGTTGTGTGTTCCCTCCCTAGAGGTATCAGGTTTCGGCTGTCGATAGGTTCACCTGTATGTTTAGCTCTTAAGACCCTCTTCAGATTCTCAATCTCGATCCTAGCTGCGTATGCTCTGAAGAATTCCTGGACCTTTCCCCTCGCATCTTTAACGACCGTAAAGTATCGGTCTACTAAAGTTTTCAGAAAGATCATTTCAAGTCTTGCAGAGTCCACCTCTCTACTCGGCAACTTACTTATCTCAACTGCGTAGTCGCTCCTCAAGAGTTGGTTGACAGCCTCGCTGAGGCTTCTAGACTTCGCCATGACGTTGAAGTCTTCAGGGTTGAGTAGGTGGGTCCTTCTACCGTGAGTCCTGGTTATCAGGTATATTGTCTCAGGCTTCTTCACTTCTCTTCCCTTCCTATGACCTGTTTCACTCTTTTGGCCCTGAAGAATTCCTCGAGAGACTCCTCCTCAAGCCTCCCCTCAACATACCTGATTAATTCCAGAAGGTTAGGTATAAGGATCCTTTCAAGAGCGTTCACCTTCCTATTCGTCATCATCAACTCGTAGGCTATGATCTCTATCCTAGACTCGGTCTCGGCGAGATCCACCAGCTCCCTCATCAAACCTCTGAGTCTCTCGGCCGCCTTATATGCTGATGGGCTCGATATCGGTTTTATCTCAGGCACCTTCTCAACCATGACCTCTGGAACTATGACACCCATTATGCTGCGGGGCCTGACCTTGACAGTCATCTTGTCGACTGTTGAGGCTTGCGAGAGTAGGCCCGAGTATCCCAAGTTCAGGTAGGCCTCCTTAAGGCTCACGTAGGCTTCCATGATCTTTCGGTCTAGGTCCTTGCGCATAACAACCTTGGCTAGAAGCCTATTCGTCTCAGCTGCTAGATGGTCTCTCTTCATCTTCAGAAGTTCCTGGCCCCTCTTCGTGAATTCGAGTTGCTCCCTTAATCTGAGTAGGACACCTCTGGTCACCGCAGCCCGGCCTGAGATACTCATGTGGGAAAACCTACCCTACTCTTGGGCGGCCTCTTTCTTCACATAGTACTTCTCAACATATTCTTCACGTATTCTTGTGAGGGCTTTCTCAGGGAGGATTGATAAGAGTCTCCATGCGATGTTAAGGGTCTCATCTATCGACCTGTTCTCATACTCACCTTGATTTATGAATTCAGCCTCGAATCTGTCAGCGAACTTCAGGTAGAGCTTCTCATCCTCACTCAGGCCGACCTCACCGACTATTCTGGATAGGTCCCTGGCCCTCCTACCCCTGGCGTAGGCTCCGTAGAGCTGGTCTGCAACATCTCCATGGTCTTCCCTAGTCTTTCCCTTACCTATCCCCTTCCTCATCAGTCTGGATAGGGATGGTAGGACATTTATCGGTGGGTATATGCCTTTCATGTATAGTTCTCGGTCCAAGAATATTTGGCCTTCAGTTATGTATCCGCTCAGGTCTGGGATAGGATGTTGTATGTCTCCTCCAGGCATTGTCAGGATCGGCATCTGGGTCAGTGATCCAGGTAGACCCTCAATGATTCCAGCCCTCTCATATATTGAGGCCAAGTCGCTGTAAAGGTATCCTGGATAGCCTTTCCTGCTCGGAACCTCCTCTCTCGCCGCACTCAATTCTCTGAGAACCTCGGCGTAGTTTGTCATGTCGCTGAGTATAACCAGTACATGCATCCCGAGTTTGAAGGCTACATATTCAGCAGCTGTCAGGGCTATGCGCGGTGTGAAGAGCCTCTCTATCGCTGGGTCATCGGCCAAGTTTAGGATGATAATTGAACGTTCCAACGCCCCTGAGTTCCTAAACTCATCTATGAAGTATTGGGCTTCATCATGTCTCAGACCCATGGCTGAGAAGACTAGGGCA